>CAKUGW010000109.1 GCA_934654805.1 uncultured Kiritimatiellota bacterium | reverse complement strand
CGCTATCCGCGTTTATGCTCAGCGAAGGCTTCCGAAAAAAGATTTTTCACATTCCCCCTTGACGCAATACATACTCGACCCTTTCAAACTCGTCCGACGATGTTCAGGAAGGCCGGGCGCGAGGTGACGGGCTCGCGATGCGCGTCGGGATCCGCGAGCCGCTCGAAGACGTTCCAGAGGTTGGCGACGATCGCGACAAGACGCGCCATCGCCTTATCATTGGGCGATGGTTCCGACGATGCGCAAACTGCTGTCGCTCCTAAACTGAATCGCGCGTGATCCGGGTTTCGTTCCGACGCCCGAACCGGAATCCACCAAAGCGAATGCCAAGGCTGGGAGGAGAAGGAAAACTGCCTGGCCAACGATTGCGGAGTGAAAATTACAGTTGCTGACCCTTTCAGATGCGAAAAACGCAAGCGAAAGCCAATGGAATCAGGGCTTTCGCAAACTAACTGCGCATTTATGGGATGGTAGTGTCAAAAACTCAAAGAACGGCAAAACTTCCGCCGGCAAAAACAGTTCGGCCCCCGGCACGATGTCCGGGAGCCGAAGGAGCGTCAAGGTGCGTCGTCGCTCAGCGAATCCGAATCCAGAAGCCGAGCGAACGCTTCGGGACGGAGAGGAACTTGACCGTACCGTCTCCCGGATTCGTCACCGTGACCGTGTTGCCGTCCTTGTCGTTGATGCCGGCCGCCGCCGTGGCCTCGCCCGACCAGCCCGACAGGGAGGCGACTTCGACCGCCTGCCCGCCGAGATTCCCGGCCGTCAGTTTCTTCAGCAGCTTGCCGTCGATCTCGTCCGGCTTCGGACATTCCCAGACGGCGATGCGCCCTCCGCCGCCGCCCGGAGACCCATTGTTGCCGCCGTTGCCGCCGCGCACGTCGATGACGGACGTCTCACCGCCGCCCGTCAGCCGGCTGCAGACGACCCAGACGGCTCCGCCCGACGACGAATAGGACCAGTTGCTCGCCACACGGAACCCTCTTGCGGACAAGACGCCGTCCAACTCGAATTCGCCCCGCGAGAAAATGCGGACCGAACCCGACCCGCTGGCCGTGCAGTATTCTCCGTTCGCCCCCGTCGAACCCGGGCCGAACGGCGCGTACGCCTCGCCGTACGGCATCCCGTAGGCGACGCCGTTGACGTTCGTCGCATTGCCGCCGTTCCCACCGTAACCGCCGGCCCCGGCGTACTTGGTTCCGATTCCCGCGACATCCGTCGAGACGCCGCCACCCGGGCCCTTGCCGAACTTCTCCTCCTTCGGGAGTCCGCGGCCAAGGTACGCACGGTATCCCGTCAGCGTCGCGTCGAAGGCGGAGGTCGCATCCACCGCCGCAGAGCCGACGCTGAACCACGGCGCACCGCCGCTCACGCCTTCGCAAATCGGGATGACGGACGAATGATCCGCCACCGACAGCCGCCCCGTCACCGAGACGAGCGCCCCGCCGGAGGCCAGCAGTTCCTCGACCGAGGCAATGCCGGCGGCGTCCTCAGGGCCCGCGCCGACCAGCAGCGTCGCGTATCGCGCGAACGCGGCGTCCCCGCCAACCGAAACGCGCGGGCGCGTCAGCCCGTCGGAGAACACGCCGACCCAGCCCTGCCGGACGTCGACGGACCTCCCGACGGCGACTTCCGTCGCCGCGTCAAGGCGCACCATCGCGTTCGACACGACGAAATCGCCGCCGACCGTCACCGCGCAGTTCGTGAGGAACAGGCCGTTGGGGAAAGTCCTCTGATCCGAAATGCCGTTCGGACGCAGGCTCGGCTCGTGGCCGAGGATCTTCAGGTCGCCGCCGACCGAAAGCGCGGTCACGGCGTCGAGGGAAATGCCGCCGTCCTCGAAGACGAGATCGCCCGTCGCCGCGATCGAAGTCGGCGCCTCCGGAGCGGCCCAACGACCGGCAAGGCGCACGACGCCCGCCGCGATCGACCGCGTCAGCAGCTGGCTGTCGGGGAACCAGAGCGTCCCCGGTTCGCCGGCCATCACGCCGTACATCAGGTGGCCCTGGTAATGACTGAGCGTACGATACCCGCCCGTGAGCCACTCGCCGGAAGTCGCTTTCTCGTCCTTCTTCGCGCTGTAGGACGTGCCATATTCCATGGTCGTTCCGCCGCCCATCGCCTGAATGCGCACGGACGGGACGTCGGCCGCCGCCTGCGCCGTCGGGTCGTACTTGACCGCGATGCGCCCGCCGCCCGCGCCCGAGGCGAGATTCCTCGCGTCAGCCCCGTTTGCCGAAATCCGGCCCGACCCGCGGAGCGTGCGGCAGACGACGTACACGGCGCCGCCCGAGCCGGCCGTCCAGTGGTTGCCGGAATCGATCCGGTTCGTCGTGCCGTCCGCATCGATCGAGCCGTCGATCGTGACGTCGCCCGTCGCCACGATGCGAACGACGCCGCCGCCGTTGCCACCCCGCTTCTTGTCGCGGCCGAAACCGCCCGAGCCCGGCTCGCCCGGCTCCGTCACGGAATCGTAGGCGTCGGGAACGTCCGGAAGCGGGCGACCGCCCGCGGCCTTGAAGGACACCGCGCCGCCGGGGCGACCGCCGTGCGAACCGCCCACGCCCGACACTGCGGAAGCCCCCGGCCCGAAGCCCGGCTTGCCGGTGTTGACGACCGACCCCCGATAACCGAGGCCCTTCGCGTCCACACGCCCCGAAGCCGTCAGCGTGAAGGCCGCGCACGAGACGTTGACGCGGCCGTTCGGCGTCCAGGAGCCGTCCGCGCTGGCCGCCGTCGCCGAGTTGACGACATGGGTCAGCGTTCCCGCCACCGTCAGGTCGCCGACGCGGAGATGCGCGCCCCATCCGTCGAAGACCAGCGTCGCCCCGTCCTCGACAACCAGAGAATCGACGGTCGAGGTTTCAATCGCGTTGGTGACGGTGACGCCCGCCGGAATCGTCACGGCGTTGCCCGCCTTCGGCACGCCCGCAGGCGACCACACCGCAGGGTCGTTCCAGAGACCGCTCGCAACCGCCGTCCGGGCGGAATAGCCGACGAGCGTGGTGAACGCCTGGCCGGACGGCGCATTCCACGAAACCGACCCCCAGCCGTTGGACGCGGTCACCGACCACGTGTAGGACGTCTCGGCCGACAACCCCTCGACCAAGATCGGATAGGTCCCGTCTTCCGTCGCGTGAATCGTCTTCGTGTGCGTGTTGCCGTTTCCGTCCGAAACCGTGACCGTCAGGTCGGCGATGCCGCCGGCATAGGCGACGTTGAAGACGGCGTCCGCCTCCGACACCTCGCCCAGCGTCGACTCGCCGAGAACCGGTGCCTTCCCCGTCGTGAAGGACTGCGCCGAAGTCGCCGCCGCACCGGCCTCGCCGACGGCGATCACCCGCCAGCGGTAGGTCGTGCCAGCCGCCAGATCCCGACCCGGCAGGACAATCGAGTACGAGCCAGCGGCGGAAACCGTCTCGCCCGCGAGCGTGCAGTCCCAGCCCTCGAGCGTCTCGCCGCCGTCTTCAGCCCCCCAGCAGAGGTACAGGGTCGAACCCCCGAAACCCGCCTGTTCGACATCGACGGTCGCAACCTGCGTCGCGCCGTCTTCCGACGTCATCGCGGCGTCGCCGTTGAAAATCGCTGTCCGCCGGAAGCCGAAGGTCGTGCCGTGCGTCACGCCGTCCTCATAGACATAGTCCCACATCTGCACGTAGCGGTCGAACGCCTCCTGGCTCGGCGCCGCGTCGTTGATGCGGAAGCGGGCCTTATCGGACTTGGAGTCGAAGAGCTTCGAAAATATCTCCGTCTGCGCAAGCGGATAGGTGAAGGTCGCGGTCGATTCGGGCGTCAGGTCGATGTAGGACTTGTTTTCCGCGTGAATCCACCAGTTGTTCCACGAGGCGCCGTTTTCGCGGCCGAGGATGACGCCGCCGCCCCGCCAGAAAAGCCGCTTCCCCGAGGCGTTCAGCCGCAGCCCGTACACCCTGAATGCCGTCTCGCCGAAATCCGTCGCCGTCGCCGGAACGGTCAGGATATCTTTCAATGACAGGATCGAACCGCCCGTCACGCGCCAATCCGCGTTCGCCAGACCGTTCCCGTTGACGATCGGCCCGATGAAGCCGCCGTCCATGGCGAACGTTCCCTTGACGACAATCGATTTGTTGAGACTGTTCGTGAGAACGCCGCCCGCCGTGATGGACACGTCGGCCAGGAAGCACTGCCCCGCCGTGCCGACGTCGAAGGTTCCGCCGTCCAGCACCAGGCTGCCGCCGTTTGCATCGAACTGCATCCAGGAACCGCCCCCGGTCTGGACGAGTTTGGCGCCGCCCCTGACGGTGACGGACGAACCCGGCTTGAGGTCGCCGCCCGGGATGTACTCCACGACCGGCTTGGCATCCGCGGCAAACCCCGAACCGTCGATGAGAACCGGCTCCTTCGGCGAATTGCCCGGGGCGACGCCGCCCTCCCAGTTGCCGGCCGTGAACCACTTGCCGTCGCCCGCGGCTCCCGTCCACACAAAGTCCGCAGACGCGGAGAACGCCGCCAGCGCCAGGACGGCAACGCAAAGATTAATCCGATTCATCATGTCCAACTCCTTTTTGCTTTCGTTCGCGTTTGATTGGGATGCAGGGAGACACCCCTTCGTCTGATATTATTGTACCACACTTGCCCCGACTTTCGCGTTCACGCGGCAACTTTACGATTTTGTGAACATCCAAGCCGCGAGGGGGGGGGGGGCTCGCTCCCCCGCGCTACTCCGCCAGCCACCTGTAGTAGGACCCGACGTTCCCCGGATCGCCGTGGTTGCCGGCCGTGAGCTCGATGGCCTTGTCGGGCGAGGGGCAGACGTTGTAGGCCGCGTAAACCGTATGGGGCGGGCAGATCCAGTCGCACTGGCCGGTGACGAAGCGGACGGGCTTGCGGATCTTGGAGGCAAAGTTCGCGGTGTCCAGATAGGGCGAATTCCTTTTCGCCCGCGCCGCCCGCACGGGGTCGTCGTAGTCGAACCACCCGTTCTCGATCGAGGACTGCCTGCCGACCGACTCGCAGAGAAGGTCGCTGAACGCCGTCACGGTCGAGACACACTTGCGGACGTGCGGATTGAGATAGGTGAGATACAGGCCGAACGCGCCGCCCTGGCTGATGCCGTAGTAGCCGACCCGCGACGCATCGACCTCGGGACGCGCCGCCGCCCAGCTCACCGCACGGTTGATGCCGAGGATGACGGGATAGTAGAAGTCGTGAGCCGCGCCCTCGCTGAGCCCCGCGCCGATGTAGCCGTAGCCGCGCAGGCCGTACTTCGCGTAGCAGTCCGCTTGCAGTTTCTCGTAGGCGCCGGCGGGGGGCGCCCAGGTCTTCCACGGGAAGACCGTCATGAAAAGGTAGACCTCGTCCGCGCTCCCCTTCGGATTCGGCTGCCACGACCACAACCCGTAGCCCGCGCCCGGCACCTGCACGCGGAGCGGATACGGGCCTTTCCCGCCCTTCGGGATGCAGAGATAGCCGTAGACGCGGCGGTTCGCAACCGTGGCGAAACTCACGTTGTAGACGTCATACCTCCCGCCGCAAACGCTCCGGCCCTTGTCGGGGTTGAGTTCCATCTCGGGGTCGAGAGGGATCTTCTCCGCCTCCCGGACGGCTTTCGCCCAGAAGGCGTCGAAGTCCGCCGGGCATGCCCCGACCTTCGCGATGCGCTCGGGCGCGAACGGCACGGACCGCTGCCAGGGGCGCCCCTGGTTCGGCAGGAAACCGGGGGCCTCGATCCGGATGCGCAGGAAGCCGGGTTCCCGGAGCGTTCCCGAACAGACGACCTCGCTGTCCGACCTGAGGGGGACGGTTTTCTCGAACTGCCGCCGCGAACCGAAGTTGTCGACCGTCACCGTGGCCGCCAGTCCGGCGAGAAGCGGCGCGGTCTCGGCATCGGGCGCGGCGAAGCGAACCGTGAACGTGACCTTCTCGCCGGGTTTGCGAGGCACGCCCCAGCCCGGGCCTGCCACCGACACCTGAAAGGCCCTGGCCGCATACCCGTCGAGCAGTTTCTTCTCGTGCGCCTTGCGGTCCAGGTAGCGGGTGTAGGCGGTCTCCCGCGCGCGGCGCTCGGAAAGTTTCGCGAACCAGACGTTCGTCGCGGATCCCAACGCACGCGCCGCCGCCCGGAGGTCGGCCTGGCTGCGATTGATTTCGGAAGCCGAACTCGGCCCGAACGGGAAAATCAGGGTCGAATGGACGCCGGAGGCCGCACGGGCGCAGATGTTGGAAAGCTCCGTGCACGCCCTCTTCTCGCCGTTCAGCTGGCCGCCGCGCCAGACCTGGTTGGCGATTCCCCTGCGGTCGAGATCCGCGCGCATCTCCCCGGTCATGCCCGGCCAGCCGTAGAGCGCGGCCTTCGGCGCGCGCCCGGTCTTCTTCTCGACGAGTGCCAGGGCGGCGTCAATCTCCGAAATCTCCGCCCGATGCCCGCGGTCGCGGACGGGATTGTGCGACACCATCGCGCCGAGTTCGCAGCCGCGCTTCACGAGCGCGTTGACCTGCCCCCACGTCATGTAGGCCGGATCGACCCCGATCTTCGCGACCTCGACGTTGACGAGCACGGGGATTCCGCACCGTTCGAGGAGGGGAACGACCTTCTCGTACTGGGCGACCGTGCCGCCATCGACGGCCACGACCATCGCGGCTCTTCTGCCGGACGGATAGGGTGAATCAGCCTCGCCGGGCCGCAGCGTCTCCGCCGCGAACGACAGCGCCGAACCGACAATCAGGGAAAGCAGGGCGAATGAGATGTTTTTCATGCCGCCATTCTACCACAGCGGGGCGGGGGCGGCGTTCATCCCATCACTTTGCAGTTTTTCGAACACCCAGCAGAACCGGCACGGGCCGGCGGCCCCCCTTCGGGAAGACGGGGGCGAGGGTGCGCCCGCGCCCGGACATCAGGCACGCCGAACCGCCGCCGTCGAGGTTGATGCCGTCGGTGCAGCCGAGCGTCTTCAGGAACTCGCCGCACTCGGCCAGGGTCAGGCCCCGATCCATCCCGCCCTCGGCCACGGCGAGATGGAGCGTCCAGCCGCCGTCGGAAAGCCCCGCAAAGGCGCGCTGGTAGCGGATGCCGTTCTCGCGGGAAAGGACGACGCCCTTCTCGAGAATCGGGCCCTCCCAGTCCGCCACCGCCTGCACGGGGGAATCCTCCGCCGTCGGGTGCCCCACGTGGCCGCGGCCCGAGGCGTCGAACCACATCACCTGCCGGTTCGGGTGGTCGGGGTTGCGCCGAACGCCGTCCTGCACGTTCAGGCCGAAGAGCCGCACGGGCCTGCCCGCATACCACCGGGTGTTCCGCTCCTCGGGGGGCGCATCCAGGGGATACATGAACGCCGTCGCGTTGACCGCCGCGACAAGCCCGGCCTTCCGGGCGGACTCAAGCGGATCGGCGCAGACGCTGGAAGCACCCGGCACCCCCGACGGGGCGGGCTGAATCAGCGCCACGGCGGAAAAGCCGTTCGAGAGCGAACAGGAAACGACGTGAACCGGCACCTTCCGGGAGGTGAACTTCGTCTGCGTCACGCGCGGCTTCGCCAACAGGAGCGGCGGAAGCACGAGAACCAGGAGAAGCAGAACCCGCCTCATCGCGCACCTCCGCCGGCGAAGGCCCCGTCGGGACGGTCGGTCATCTCGAAGACAATCTCGCCGCCGCGCATGAGGTCCTCGTGAAGGATGGCCGTCTTGAGCGGCCGGGCGGCCGGCGAACCCGGCGCACGGTAGGCGGCCGACTTCACGTACTTGTTCTTCGCCGACAGGTCCTTCGCCACGATGGAGAGCGTCCGGCCGTTCGCCAGCCGCAGCGAGACCCTCGGCACCTGCGGGGCTCCGAGGACATATTCGCCGCCGCACGGGTTGAACGGATAGAAGCCGAGCGCACCGAAGATGTACCAGGCGCTCATCTGCCCGCAGTCGTCGTTGCCGCAGAGGCCGTCCGGCTTCGGGAGGTAGAACTTGTCGAAGACCTCGCGGATGCGCTCGGCGGCCTTGTCGGGCCGACCCGCGAGCGTGTAGAAGTAGATCACGTGATGGCTCGGCTCGTTGCCGTGGACGTACTGGCCGATGAGACCCGTGACGTCCACGACGTGGCCCATGCCCTCGGCCTGCGAGTTCTCGGTGAAGAGCGAGTCGAGTTTGCCGAGGAACTCGGCCCTTCCCCCCATCGCCGCGATGAGGCCTCCGGGGTCCTGCATGACGTGCCACGTGTACTGGAAGGCGTTGCCCTCGGTGAAATCGTTCGCCGTGCTCGCGCCGTGCCCGAGGGCGTAGGGGTTGTACGGCGTACGCCAGACGCCCTTCGAGTCCTTGCCCCGGACGAGCTTGAGTTCGGGGTCGAACACATTCCGCCAGTTCCCCGAACGCCGGAAGAAGAAATCGGCGTCCTCGCCGTGGCCGAGACACCTGGCCATCACGCCCGCGCACCAGTCGTCGTAGGCGCATTCCATCGTACGCGCGACCGACTCGCCCTTGATGAGGTCGAAGGGATAGTAGCCGTAGCGATTCAGGATGTCCCAGTTTTCCTTGAGCCGTCCCTCGTGCGGCTGGGTCAGCGTGTCCTTGATCTGCCGGTAGGCGCCTTCCGCCGCGTCAGCCGGCAGCAGACCCTTGAGATAGGCGTCCACGATCATCGGCACCGAATGCGTGGCGATCATGCACTGGTTGTCCTGACCCCAGAGCGTCCAGATCGGGAGAAAGCCCGTCCGCCGGCCCTGTTCGAGCAGCGAACCGACCATCCCCGGCACGAGTTCGGGAACGAGCACCGTGTAGAGCGGCGCGGCGGCGCGGAAGGTGTCCCAGCAGGAGAACGTCGAGTAGAAGGGTCGTTCGCCGACGTCGGCGATGTTGTTCGGCTGGAGGAAGAGGTGGTAGAGCGAGGTGTAGAGGTTCCGCTTCTGGTCAACCGACCCGTCGGCCTTCACCCGGCCGAGGTAGTCGTTCCACTTCGCCACCGCCGCCGCGTGAACCGCGTCAAAGTCCCAGCCCGGGATTTCCGCCGCGAGATTCCGCCGCGCCGCGCCCACGCCGCCCTCGGCGGAAAGCGCGAGCTTCACAAGCAGGGGCCTGTCGGCGGACAATTCGAAGGTGAAGCACGTGGAGTTCCCGCGAACCTCGGCCGCCGGACGGTCGAAAACGACGGCGAACGCGAAAGTGCGCTCGACCCAGCCCTTGCGGTGAACCGTGCCGGAAAGCCCCGTGCGGTCGTCCGCGACGGCTACGCCCCGCGGTTCGGCCGTCCCCCCGATTCCGTAGGAGGGATCGACCGCGAGCCCGAGCCGCCCCTCGCCCGTGATCCGATAGATCGCCGCGTGCGCGGAGACGGCGATTTCGACGCGGGCCGCCGCCTCGCGGAGCCTGACCGAGTAGTAGCCGGGCGACGCCGACTCCTCTTCGTGGCTGAACGTGCTGGGAGCGGGGTTTTCGCCGCGGAACGGCATCACCTTGAGGTCGCCGAGGTCTCCGCAGCCGGTCCCGTTGAGGTGGGTCTGCGAGAAAGCGACGATCCGGCTGTCCGAATAGCGGTAGCCGCTGCAGTAGTCCCAGCCCGAACAGCCCGTGTCGGGACCCGCCTGAACGAGCCCGAAGGGATACGATGCAGCCGGGAACGTGTGGCCCGTCGCGTCCGTCCCGACGAAGGGGTTCACGAAATCGACCGGCGCGGCGAATGCCGGGGCGATCAGGGCCAGCGAGAAGAAGGCGGACAGTACTTGCGTTTTCATGTCATACAGTTTATCAAATATGAGGTTGAATGAAAAGGTTGCGTTCGAGGAATCCGAAAGAAAATCACCGCAGGCTGATGCGCAGACCCCCGCTAGCGGCCGGGCCGTGCGCCGTGACCTTCACCCGGTAAACGGTCATCGACGAATCGCCCCGCCAGGTCGGGACCTCCGACGCGGGCAGACCGGGTTCGCCGTTTTGGAGTTTGCCCTGATACGGCTTCTCCGGATCGCCGACCCAGTTGCCGCCGATCTGCTGCTGGACGATCATGTCCCAGCCGTAGTTCGCCTTCCACCAGCCGGCGGTATTGGGGTCGCCCTTCGCGACCGTCACCGTTCCGTCGACGCCCGCGCGGATGAAGGCCAGCTTCGGGTCGAGCGTCCCCGGCCGGTGAATCTCCGTCCAGACGCAGGCCTTCCGCCCCGCCTTGAGGGGCGTTCCCGGCCATGGGTCGCGCAGGACGTTCACTTTCCCGGCGGAATGAACCGCGATGCGGTAGAGGTCGACGCCCACTTGCGCGGTGAAGCCCTCGAGCACGTCGACTTCGTGGACGCCCGCCCCGCCGTCCCCCCTCAGCCAAAGCGCCGGCCAGACCGCGTGGTTCCAGTCGGAAATGGAGACGGTGAACTCGAACCGCAGGAAGTCCACGCCCGGACCAAACCGCATGAAACCCCTGCCGCCCGGTGCCTCGCGCGTCGAGAGGCAGCCGCTCATGAAACGCTTCTCCTTCCCGACACCCGTATCCACCGCACGGAGAATGCGGGCCTTGCCGGAGGCAACCACATAGGCGGGGTCGTGCCAGTGCTTAGAGTTGTTGCCCGAACCGTAGCGTTCGTTCACCGCGGGCCCGTAGGCGGTCCAGAGCCGCCACCCGTCAAGGTCGCTGTCGTAGAGCGTTCGGACGCGGGCATCCGCCCCAAGGGCCGGCAGCGTCAGGAGAAATCCCGCTATTCGGGCGAGGGTCTTCAGTTTCATCGGTGTTGATTCCTATTCGCTACCATCCCATAGGTAGATGTGCATAGTATAGCATTTCATGATTCCGTGCGCAATTGGGAAGTTGTCTGGAGTTTACCCATTTTTTGGTTTGGCTCGGATGGCGGGGTAGAAAAGCGCGGCACCCGCCCGCCGTTTTTCGGTA
>CAKUGW010000108.1 GCA_934654805.1 uncultured Kiritimatiellota bacterium | reverse complement strand
CCATCCTTCAACAACAGCCAATCTTTACAGGGGGTAAACCATCAACGAAATCAACTTTACCTCTGGAAGCGGCACTTGTGGAAATGATTGCTCATGTTTGTGCGGGCCTTCGTCGCAGACGCGCGCAATTTGCTATAATAAGCGTTTCCTCCCCTGAACGGGGGCTGGACAGGTACGACAATGATGCTGGGAATCCTTTTTTTCTGCGCACTCGAACTTCTGGGCGTGCAGGGCAGCGCCCTGCGGGCGCGGGCGTTTTTCGACGCGAACAACGTGAAGGTCGGCGATCCGCTGATCCTCACGATCGACTTCATCGGCGATGCCGACTTCCACGCGCTGCACCCGCCCGCGCTCGCCAAGGCCGTCGACCGCGCGGACTGGAAGGTGGACGACGCCTCGGCGAAGACGGACACGTTCCGCGATGCGCGGCGGCTCACGTACCGCGTCCGCCCGCGCCGCGCGGGGCTGCTCTGGTTTCCCGCGCTCACGTTCGCCTATCAGGCGGCGGACGGCACGCCGCGCACCGTGCGGGCGAACGCGATTCCCGTCCACGCGAAGCCGGGGGCGGATGTCGTCGTCGCGGGAATGGGCGAGGACGCGGACAGGCTGCCCGCGCCGCCCGCGCTCGTGACGGAGCCGGGCGTGCCGCTTTCGGACGACGCGCGCTTCGCGTGGAAGAGGGCGTGCGCGAGCCCGACGGCGGATGCCTTTGCGGCGTTCGGCTTCCCGGCGGCGCGGCTGAACGAGGCGACGTGCGCGATCCGCGAAGGCAACTGGGCGCGCGCGCAGAAGATCTACGCGCGGCTCGAGTGGCTGACGGGCCAGACGCCCGCGATCGAGCAGGGCCTCGTCGCCGCGCGCGCCCTGCGCTTCGACAGCCCGTCCGCCGAGCTCCCGGTGGCGCGGCAGGTGCTGCGTCCGCTCCTGCGCCACGACTGGCGCGGGCGCGCCGGAATCGTCCTGGGCGGGCTGCTCGCGCTCGCCGTCCTCTTCTGGGCGCTCGGGCGCGGCATCCGCGCGCTGGCCTGCCTTGCGGTCGCCGCCGTCCTGTTCGGGGCGCTCCCGGCGCGGGCGGACGTCTTCCGGCAGATGGAGGAGCAGATGCGCCGGATGCGGCAGTCGATGGGCTTTCCCTTCGGCGGCGGCTTCGGCGGGGCCGAGGAACGCGAGCCGGTGAAGGTCGCCGCGACGCTCGCGACGGACAGGCCAGAGGTGCGCGTCGGCGAGCCGTTCGCCATCATCGTCTCGCTGGAGGCGCCGAAGAGCGTCTCCATCGGGCAGATCTCGATGACGCCCTCGGAGTCCTTCGGCCTCACGGTCACGGGACCTGCCGAGAACCTGACGGACCGGCCGGCGAAGAACCCGACGAACGTGATCAAGCGGCTCTCCGTGCCCGTCCGCTACGACGTGCCGTTCCGAGGGGCGCTCGCGTTCACGATCCAGGGCATGGCCTCGGGGCGCGAGACGCGGCGCGGCGGCGCCTTCAGCTTCGTCTTCTCCAGCTCGTTCGCGTGCGAGACGCCGCCGCTCGCGCTGGACGTGAAGCCGCTCGCGGCGGCCGGCCAGCCGGCCGACTTCGCGGGCATCGTCTCGGAAGGCCTGCGCCTGTACGAGACGTGCGACATCTTGAAGGTCGAGACGAACGACGTCGTGACGATCTCCTACCGCCTTTCCCCGAAGGGCTACGTGCCGGACGACTTCCTGCTGCCGGGCGCCGCGTTCGAGTGGACGCGCCAGGCGGATCGCGAGGGGCGCGTGACGGAGATCGAGTACCGGCGGTTCTTCGTGGCGGACGGCGCGCCGGCGACGCCGAAGGTGTCCGTGCCCTACTACGACCCGCGCACGAAGTCCTACGGGCGGGCCGAGGCCGGCGGCACGAAACTTGTCTACGTTTCGGGAAAATAAGGCCGAATGGCCAAGAGGAGGTTACGTCATGCTTTACTACCTGTCGGAGTTTCTGCAGCAGTTCTGGGGGCCGTTCAGGCTCCTTCAGTCTCACGCCCTGCTGTTGGCGGGCGGCGCGTTCACGGCGGCGTTCCTGACCTGGATCCTCCTGCCGCGCCTGTGGGGCCGACTGCCGCGCGATCGCGGCAAGGCCCAGCTGAAGGACCTTGGCGGCATGGGCAGCCAGGGCAAGCCGACGGGGGCGGGGCTCTGGGTCTCGCTCATCGCGCTCCCGGTCATCGTCCTCTTCGCGCCGCTCAAGCCCTGGGATCTCGCCGCCGTCTTCACGCTCTACGGGGCGATGCTCTTCGGCTATCTCGACGACCAGGCGCGCGTGCCGTGGGGCGAGCTCAGGAAGGGCCTCCTCGACGCGGTCGTCTCGGTCGCGATCGCCGTCTTCATCTTCCTCGGGCACCATGAGGTCATCGACGGCTCGCACGTGATGATCGCGTGGCTGCCGTTCGTGAAGGGCCCCGTCCTGATGAACGGCGTCGGCGTCTGGCTGGTCCACGCCTGGGCCTACGTGCCGGTCGCGGCGTTCGTCCTCTGGTTCACGATGAACGCGACGAACTGCTCGGACGGCGTGGACGGCCTCGCCGGGACGCTGACGCTCATCGCGCTCGGCATGCTGGCGGTCGTCCTCTACGTCGTCGTCGGCTACCGTCCCGTCGCGCACTACTTCCTCATCCCCGTCTACGCCGAGGCGGCGCGCTGGGCGATCGTCGTGATGATCGTCGCGGGGGCGTTTGGCGGCTACCTCTGGTACAACGCCGAGCCGTCGAAGATCCTGATGGGCGACGCGGGCAGCCGCTATCTCGGCATTCTCGTCGCGACGGCCTCGCTCATGACGGGCAACCCGTTCATCGTCCTCGCGCTCGCGCCGATCGTGCTCGTGAACGGCGGCGGCGGGCTCGGCAAGCTCGTCCTCCTGCGCCTCGCGAAGAAGGTCGGCTTCGACATCGGCGAGGCCAACCTGATCCGCAAGGTGCGCTTCCCCCTGCACGACCACTGCAAGAAGAACCTGAAGTGGTCGAACGCGCAGGTGCTGATGCGGTTCGTGCTGCTGCAGCTCGTCGTCATGCCGGCCCTGCTGCTCCTGCTCCTGAAGGTGCGCTGACGGCGATGGCCCTGCTGACGACAGTCCTTCTGCTGGCGCTCTCGCGCGCGGAGCTGGTCGAGCGGTTCAAGGCGCCCGTCCTGACGCAGGCGGAAGGGCTCGTGAAGGTCTACGCGAACTGCTCGGTCGACGTGCGCCGCGAATACCAGGCCCCCGTCGCGCGCTTCGCTGGCGAGACCGTGACGGCCCTCGCGCGCGCCGCGCAGCGCCCGCTCGTGCGCGTCACGCGGCCAAGCCTCGTCCTCCACCTCGGCGACGTGCGCACGAACCGCACGGACGTCCTTGTGCGCGTCGCGACGAACGGCGGGCACGTCGTCACGCGGCTCTTCCTGCCGAATCCCGCGCAGACGGACCTGGGCGCCCTGCGCACGGAGATCGTCCGCGCCTACTTCCGCGCGGCGGCGCGACGCGAGCTGTCGCCGGCGGAGGCGCGCGAAGCCTACCGTCAGACGGATCCGGGCTACCGGCTTTCCGGCGAACGCCAGCGGCTTGCGGACTGGCTGGATCGGGCGGACGGCGATGACGGCGAGGGCTTCCGCCGGCTCTACCGCGTCAGCCGTCCGGGCCGCCTCAGCCGCATCGAGGCGCGCGTCTTCGCCTCGCGCCTCTGGCTGTACCCCGGCACGTTCGACCGTCCGTTCTGCGGACGCTTCGAATCGCTCGCGTTCCGCGAGGCGATCGCCTGCGCGAAGCGGGACCCGTTCGTTCGCCTTGCGGCGCTCGACAAGGCGAACGAGCTGCCGGTCTTCGGCGGCGGACGCGGCGAGGGCCTCCAGGCGGCGGCGACGGCCTATCGCGCGTTCCTGCTGGCGCTGGCCGGCGGCACGACGTCCGAAGACGCGCTGAAAGACTTGCTGGAAGCCGCCGAGACGAAGCTGAACGTCGCCTACGAGGCGGCGGAATGAGCGGCTGGCGAGCCCCGAGGCGCCCATGCCCCTGCGCGATTCGGGCTCATGCGATCAGGCCGTCGGCAGGGCGTCAGCCTGAAAGGCGCGCCGACCCCTGCGCGGATTTGGTATAATAGGCGCCATGAAAGCGAACCTGAAGAGAGAATTGACGTTGTCGGCGGCTGCGCTGTGCACGCTGCCGCTGTTTGCCAAGATCGAGCTCGCGACGCCGTTTGCGGACCGCATGGTGCTCCAGCGCGAGAGGGACGTGCCCGTCTGGGGCAAGGCCGATCCCGGCAAGACGGTCGCCGTCTCGTTCGCCGGCGCGACGGTCGAGACGGTCGCCGCAGCCGACGGCGCGTGGTCGGTGAAGCTGCCGAAGATGTCCGCCTCGAAGGAAAGCCGCGTCCTGCGCGTCGCCGAATGCGCGGCGGGCGCCGAGACGGACGTCGTCAAGCTTCAGGACGTCCTCGTCGGCGAAGTCTGGATGTGCTCCGGCCAGTCCAACACCGACTGCCCGATCTGGGGCGGCAGCCCGCGCTACCGCGACGGCTGGGGCGCGCTGACGCTCATGAGCACCGACAAGCCGTTCGTGCGCCTCGTGAAGACGCCGCTCGTCGCGTCCGCCGCGCCGCGCTACGGCTACAAGGCCGAATGGATGAAGATGACGCCGGCGCTCCTCGAGGCCTGGAAGAAGGGCAAGCGGATGCCGTCCGCGATGGGCTACTACTACGCGCTGGAGCTCGCGAACGCGCTCGACATCCCGGTCGGCCTCGTGGACAGCTCGTGGGGCGGCACGAACATCGACGCCTGGACGCCGCGCTCCGGCTATGCGGGGCTTCAGGGCCTCGACGCCGAGCGCGACTGGAAGAACGTCGCGGAGAAGGACTGGAAGCCGGAGATGCGCAAGGGCCCGATCGGCAGCTGGATCCAGCAGCCGTCCGCCCTCTGGAACGGCATGGTCGCCGCCTATGCGCCGATGGCCTGCCGGGGCTTCATCTGGTACCAGGGCTGCCACAACGCGGGCGAGTACGCGCGCTACGCGAACAAGATGCACGCGCTCTACAACGGCTGGGCGAAGGAGTTCGCGAACCCCGGCCTGAAGCTCTACTTCGCGCAGCTCGCGCCGTGGGGCAACGCCGGCATCGCCAACATCCAGATGGCGCAGGCGCAGTTCGACGCGGAGGAGCCGAACGCCGGCATGGCCGTCATCAACGACGTCGGCAACCTGAAGGACATCCACCCGAACGACAAGCGCACGGTCGCCAAGCGGCTCGCGCTCCACGCGCTGCGCCGCGACTACGGCTGGACGTCCGTGCGCGACAACTCGCCGACGCTCAAGGGCTGGAAGGTCGAGGGCGACGCCTTCGTCCTCTCGTTCAACGACGCGGAGGGCTGGTACGTCTACAACCCCGACCGCTCGGTCGCCGTCGGCTTCGAGATCTGCGGCGCGGACGGCGTGTGGAAGCCGGCGAAGATCCGGAACCTCGTCGAGGGCAAGGACGGCAACGGCAAGCCCTATTGGAACGGCCCCGTGAAGGGGAAGGACCTCGTCGTCGCGGCCGAGGGCGTGTCGGCGCCCGTGAAGCTGCGCTACCTGCATTCCGCCCCGTGGTTCGGCGCGCTCTACAACGACGTCTGCCTGCCGCTTGGCGCGTTCGCGATCGAGAAGAAGTAAGCCGATGGACATCACGTCGCCCAGCAACCCGAAGCTCAAGCACGTGGTGAAGCTGCGGAGCTGCGCCACGCGCGAGAGTTCCGGCGAGATGATCGTCGAGGGCTACCGCGAGTGCCGCCGCGCGCTCGACAGCGGGTACCGTCCGCACGCGATCTTCCACTGTCCCGACCTCTACCTCAAGAACGAGAACGAGCCGGCGCTCGTCTCGGACTGCGAACGGCTGGGCGCGGCGGTCTACGCGTGCTCGAGGACGTGCTTCGAGAAGATCGCCTACAAGGAGCGCCCCGACGGGCTGCTCATGGTCGGGCCGCACGTGTCGATCCGGCTGAAGGACCTGAAGCTGCCCGACCGCGCGCTCGTCATCGTGACGGAGGCGATCGAGAAGCCGGGCAACCTCGGCACGATCCTGCGGTCGGCGGACGCGGCGAAGGTCGCGGCGGTCATCGTCTGCGACCGCACGACCGACATCCACAACCCGAACGTCGTCCGGGCCTCGACGGGCACGATGTTCACCGTGCCGATCGTGGAGGCGACGAGCGACGAGGCGCTGGCCTTCCTGAAGGCGCGCGGGTTCAGGATCCTCGCGGCGACGCCGCACGCGGAGCGGCTGCACTTCGAGGTCGACCTGACGGGCAACGTCGCGATCGCCCTCGGCGCGGAGCAGTATGGCCTGACGGCGAAGTGGATGGACGGCGCGGAGCTGCGCGTGCGCATCCCGATGCTGGGGCTCGCCGACTCGCTGAACGTCTCGGCGGCGGCGACGATCCTCGTCTACGAGGCCGTGCGCCAGCGCATCGCCGCCGGCATTGACCGGGTTCCCGCCTTCGTCCCCTGGCACGGCGAAGGCCAGATCGACCACTGAAAAGGGGATGCCCGGCCTCGATTTGACACGCGCGCCTGAAATGGGGTATACTTTGACGGTTTTCAGCAGGTAAAGGCAAACGGACGACTTGAGCTTACTCTCTCTATCGGCAACGGCGATGTGGGCGCTCGCGGCGGCGGGCTGCGCGTGGTATCTCGCGGCGGTCGCCGGCGAGGTCACGTACGTCACGCTCGCGGACGGGCGGCGGCAGGAGCGGTCGATCCCCCTCCTCTTCCGCGCGCTGCTGCCGTTCGCGCCGAACTTCTTCGGCCTCGTGCGGCGGCCGCTCTTCGCCGCGTCGGTCGCGCGCGCCGACGCCCTGCTCGTGCAGGCGGGCTTCGAGGGCCTCCTGTCGGGCGAGGAGTTCGTCGCCCTCCAGCTGATGCTCGGATGGGTCGTCCCCAACTTCTGGCTCTACGGCGCGCGCAGGCGACGCCACCTCTCGATCCAGCGGGCCCTGCCGTTCGTCCTCGACCTGCTGACGCTCTCGGTCGAGGCGGGCATGGACTTCATCAGCGCGCTCCAGCGCAACTGCAAGTCGCGGCGGCTCGATCCGCTCAACGAGGAGCTGCTGCGGATGACGAAGGAGATCCAGGTCGGCTCGTCGCGCAAGGAGGCCCTGCGCAACATGGCCGCGCGCGTCGGCCAGGGCGACCTCAAGTCCGTCGCGTACGCGCTCGTCCAGGCGGACGAGCTGGGCGTCTCCATCGGCGCGATCCTGCGCATCCAGTCCGAACAGCTCCGCTCGCGGCGGTTCGACCGCGCCGAGAGGCTGGCGGCCGAGGCCCCCGTGAAGATGCTCGGGCCGCTCATGCTCTGCATTTTTCCCGCCGTGTTCATCATCCTGCTCGGGCCCGTCCTGAGCCAGGCACTGAAAGGATTCTTCTGATGGCAGAAAGACCCGAAATCGAGATCGCCAGCGGCGCGCTGGCCGGAAAGAGGTTCGCCGTCCCGCAGGGCGGCCTGCGCCTGGGGCGCTCGTCCTCGAACGACATCCACATCCCCGACGAGGAGCTTTCGCGCAACCACTGCCTGTTCGAGGCGGTCGGCGAGGACGGCATCCGCCTGACGGATCTCGCGAGCGCGAACGGCACGACCCTGAACGGGCGGCCGCTCGGCGACGCGCCGGCGAACCTGAAGGCCGGCGACGTCATCGTGGTCGGCGCGACGACCCTGCGCGTGGTCGGCGAGGGCGCGCCGGCGCCGGCGGCGGGCACGGTCGACCTCGGCCTCGGCGAGAAGACGGTCGCGGCGGCGCCGGGTGCGCGCGCGAAGCGTCGCTCGCCGCTCGCGAACATCCTCTGGGCGGTCGCGATCCTCGTCGGCGCGGCGGCGATCTACGTGCTGCTGGTCGCGCCGCCGGGCGAGCCGCCGGCGGACGTGCAGGCCGTGCCGGAAGACGAGACGCCGGCCGTGAAGGAGGTCTACTACGAGAAGGTCGAGGCCGGCCAGGACCAGATCTTCCGCTACGAGATGACGCTCTCGTCGGACGGCGTGCTGAAGGTGTCCGTCGACAACGTGCCCGCCGAGAGCCGGCACGTCACGAAGAGCCAGAAGCTGGACGAGAAGGCGCTGGCCGAGCTGAACGACATCCTCGCCTACAAGGCGCTGCGCGAGATCGACCGCGCCTACGAGGGCGTCGAGCCGGATCCGCCCGCGCTCGAGAGCTGGACGCTCAGGGTCGTCTACTCGACGCGCGTGCGGACGATCCGCATTGTCAACACGCAGGAGCCGGAGGCGTTCCGCGCGGTGCGCGAGAAGCTGGAGACGTTCTCGAAGAACCAGCTCGGCGTCTGGGCGCTGCAGTACTCGCGCGAGAAGCTGGTCGCCCTCGCGGAGGAGTCGGTCGCGCTCGGCCGCGCGAAGTGGGAGGACCGCGACGTGCAGTACGGCAACCTCTTCGGCGCGGTGAAGGCCTACGAGGAGGCGCTGTTCTACCTGGAGACGGTCAACCCGAAGCCCGCCTGCGCCGACGACGCGCGCAAGGGGCTGGAGGCGGCGAAGGCCGAGCTGGAGAGCCGCTACGCGAACCAGCGGTTCCTCGCCGACCGCGCAATCAACCTGCGGCAGTGGGAGACGGCGCAGCGCGAGCTGACCGTGCTGCTGGAGCTGATTCCTGACCGCGGCGACGACCGCAACCGCGCGGCGGCGGCCAAGCTCATTGACGTCGAGAAGCGCATGAAAGGAGACAAGTGATGAGATTCTGCTGCATTCTGTTCGCGGGGCTCTGGGCGGCCATGGCCGGGGCGGCGGATCCGCAGGCGCCGTGCCGCGTGAGCCTGACGACCAACCCGTCGGGGGCGACCGTCATCGTCGACGGCCAGGACCGCGGCGTGACGCCGATCATGCTCTACGACCTGGCGCCCGGCAAGCACCACGTGAAGTTCCGCTGCGCGGGATACGAGGAGTCGAACCGCTTCTTCGACACGCGCGAGGGGCCGTTCGTCGAGCGGAACACGGTGCTGAAGGAGCAGAAGGGCCTCCTGCTGCTGAAGACCGAGCCGGCGGGCTGCGACATCCAGGTCGACGGCGTGTCGGTCGGGCAGACGCCGCGCCTCCTCACGCACCTCGCCACGCGCGACGTGCACAGCGTCCGCCTCCGCAAGACGGGCTACCAGGACCAGGTGATCTCCGTCAAGTTCGAGGGCCGCAGGCCGCTCGTGCGCGAGGAGAAGCTCGTGCTCGCGTCCGGCACGATCGACGTCATCAGCGAGCCGGCGGGCGCGGAGGTCACGGTGAACGGGATTCCGCGCGGGCGCGCGCCGCTGAAGGTGACGGGCGTGCCGAAGGGGCGCGCGATCGTGAAGTTCCGCCTCGACGGCTTCGAGGACGCCGTGCGCGAGCTGGCGGTGAACGCGGGCGACGAGCAGACGCTCCCGGTCGTGCTGAAGGGGCTGCCGGGCACTCTGCACCTCGCGTCCGTCCCGGAGGGCGCGCGCATCTACGTGAACGAGCGCTTCGAGGGCAAGGCGCCGGTCTCGCTCGCGGGCCTCAAGCCGGGCGACTACGCCGTGCGCGCCGAAATGGACGGCTTCGGCACGCTGACGCGGACGGTGACGCTCGAAAACGGCGCGTCGGCGGCCGAGGAGTTCAGGCTCTCGAACGTCATGGGGCGGCTGGAGGTCTGCACGTCGCCGGTCGGCGCGCAGCTGAGCCTCGACGGGCGCGTCGTCGGCGTCACGAAGGCGAAGGACCCGAACGCCGACTTCAGCGACCCGTTCGTCATCGACAGCGTGCTGGAGGGCGAGCACCGCCTCGTCGTCACGAAGGACGGCTACGCGGACGCGGTGCGGCATCCGACGGTGCAGAACCAGAAGACGGGCCAGCACCGCATCCGCCTGCGGCGGATCTTCACGCCGGACATCGAGATCGTGACGGCGCGCGGGACGTACAGGGGCGTGCTGGTCTCGAACTCGCCGGAGGCGATCGTCGTGGAGGTCTCGCTCGGCATCACGCAGACCTTCCCCCGCGCCGAGATCCGCAAGGTGACGTTCATCACGGCGGAGAAGTAGACGGAGAGGCCGGGCGTGAAGAAGCGTCTCGATCTGCTGCTGGTGGAAAGGGGCCTGGCCGAGTCGCGGACGCGGGCGCAGGCGCTCGTCCTCGAAGGCAAGGTGCGCGTCGGCGGGCAGGTCGAGACCAAGGCGTCGCGCACGCTCGACGAGACGGCTGAAATCGCCGTCGAGGCGCCGCCGCGCTTCGTGTCGCGCGGCGGCGAGAAGCTGGAGGGGGCGTTTGTCCTGTGGGGGAATGATGGAAGCGGGAAGATGGCAGGGGGAGGACGTGCGGAGACGGCGGTGTCTCCCCTTTCCGCCTGCGGCAGGGTCTGCCTCGACGTCGGCTCGTCGACCGGCGGCTTCACGGACTGTCTCCTGCAGCACGGCGCGCGGCGCGTGATGGCGGTCGACGTCGGCACGAACCAGCTCGCCTACAAGCTGCGCGCCGATCCGCGCGTCTGGGTTCGGGAGAACTTCAACGCACGCCACATGAAGCCGACCGATCTCCCCGACGTCCCGGAAATCGCGGTCACGGACGTCTCGTTCATCTCCCTGCGGCTCATCCTGCCGCCGATCGAGGGCGTGCTCGCGCCGGGCGGACGCGTCGTCGCGCTCATCAAGCCGCAGTTCGAGGTCGGCAAGGGCAAGGCGCCGGGCGGCCTCGTGCGCGACGAGGCCCTGCGGATCGAGGCGCGCGACGGCATCGTCCGCTTCGCGACGGAGGAGCTGGGGCTGAAGCTGCTGGGCCTTGCCGAGTCGCCGATTCGCGGCAAGGAGATGGGGAACGTCGAGTACCTGAGCTATTGGGAGAAAGCGAAATGGTGCGCCAAGCAAGCTTGGCTGAACTTGTAGAATGAAAGGAATCTACTCAGTAAGGATAATGGCATACTG
>CAKUGW010000107.1 GCA_934654805.1 uncultured Kiritimatiellota bacterium | reverse complement strand
ACAGCCCTAACGGCTCAACACCCAAAGTTAGGATTTAGTTCTGGAATCCAAGTTTAGTTCCGGACGCGGCGGTGTGTTTTTGGAGCGGGCGCAGACTCTCGCCGCACGTCTGCCGCTTCTCGTTCAGGCCCTTGTACGTTGTCGGGCCGCCGAACTCCAGCGCGTTGATCCGCATGTCGTGGATCTCCAAGTAGTCGCCCATCTCGCCCCACATCCCGATGTCCGGCTCGCGGTCGATGAAGTTGAGATAGGCCTGCCCCTGCAGATAATAGAAGAGCGCGGCCTGCTCCGGCGGCTTGCGCGTCCGGTTCAGGAAGACGCAGTGGCCGAGCCGCACGTTCGCCACAGGATGTTGGCCGGCTTGATGGCGCGATGCACAGGGCCCCGACGGTGAAGCGTGCGCACGGCCGTGCAGATTTCACGGAGAAACGCGGCGACCGCACGGTCGCGGTTCGGCAGCGGTCGTGTGTCCAGCAGCTCCATCACGACATACGGACAACCGTTCGTCTCGCCCGCCGCGTAGAACTTCGGGAAGAACGAATAGGCGTTCTGCGCCAAGAACTCGGCCTCGCGGACAAAGCGGCGGTTGGCCGTCTCCCGGCTCTCGGGCGTCGCGTCCGCCTTGGGCATGAGGACCTTGAGCGCGGCGGCCTGTCCCGTCTCGACGCGTTCGACGCGATAGACTTCGCCGCTGCCGCCTCGCCCGAGAAACGCCGTAACGGTCTCCGGCTTCTCGCCGTTCAGCGCGAGCCGCGTAAAGACCTGCTTTGTGCGCGGCTGAACCGTGTCGTCCGCGAGATATTGCTGAAGCGCGATTTCAAAGACCGCCGCGCGCCAGGCCTCTTCTTCGGCCGCGCGCGACGGTGCGGCGGCCGAGGGGTACGGCTCTTTTGCAAGAGCCGCACGGGACAAGCCCTCGTCGTCCGAAGCGCAGGGCGAGGGCACGCCAATTGAAGCCGCACGGGACAAGCCCTCGTCGTCCGAAGCGCAGGGCGAGGGCACGCCAACTGAAGCCGCACGGGACAAGCCCTCGTCGTCCGAAGCGCAGGGCGAGGGCACGCCAATTGAAGTCGCACGGGACAAGCCCTCGTCGCCCGAATCGCTGGCCAGGTCCTGAAGAAGCGTGGCCGACGTTAGCGGGCTGACGCCCATTGCCGCTTACTTCTTCTTCAGCGCGGGGTTGATCGGGGTGGTCTTCACGAGGTCGACAATCTTCTGCGTGACCTCGGGGTTGGCCTTCAGGTAGTCGATCGTCGCGAGCGAGCCCTGCGCAAGCTGCGAGTCGCCGAAGGAAAGCCAGCTGCCGCGCTTCTCGACGATGCCGCGCGAGAGCGCCGCGTCGAGGACGCTGCCCTCGTAGGAGATGCCGCACGTGTAGAGGATGTCGAACTCAGCCTCGGTGAACGGCGGCGCGACCTTGTTCTTCACGACCTTCACGCGCGTGCGGTTGCCGACGACCTGTCCCGCCGTGTTCTTGATTGCGCCGATGCGCTGAACCTGCAGACGGCAGGAGGCGTAGAACTTCAGCGCCTTGCCGCCCGGCGTCGTCTCGGGGTTGCCGAACATGACGCCGATCTTCTCGCGCACCTGGTTCGTGAAAATGATGAGCGTCTTCGTCTGCGCGACGACCGCCGTCAGCTTGCGCATCGCCTGCGACATGAGGCGCGCCTGAAGGCCCATGTGGCTGTCGCCCATGTTGCCGTCGATTTCCGCCTGCGGCGTCAGGGCCGCGACCGAGTCGACGACGATCACGTCAAGCGCGCCCGACTTCGCGAGCTGCTCGCAGATCGTCAGCGCCTCTTCGCCGGAGTTCGGCTGCGAGACGATGAGGTTGTCGAGATCGACGCCGATCTTATTCGCGTACGTCGGGTCGAGCGCATGCTCCGCATCGATGAACGCCGCGACGCCGCCCGCCTTCTGGGCGTTCGCGACGACGTGCAGCGTGAGCGTCGTCTTACCGGACGACTCCTGTCCGTAGCACTCGACGATGCGTCCGCGCGGAAGGCCGCCCACGCCGAGCGCAAGGTCGAGCGAGAGCGCGCCCGTCGAGATGACGGGGATCTCCTCGATCTCCTTGTCGCCGAGACGCATGATCGACATCTCGCCGAATTCCTTGCGGATCTGGCTCATCACCGCGTCCAGCGCGGTGTTGCCGGTTGACTTCTTCGTTTCAGCCTTTTCTGCCTTCTTCTCTGCCATGGTCTTGGTTTTCTTGAGGTTTTAGATTCAGATTGGAATTCAAGGGTCGCTTGTCGTTGACATGAGGGACGCGAGGGGGCTTGAGGGACGCGAGGCCCAATCGCCTTTCACGCGATTTCCCTTGCCGCAACTCGCTCATTTCACCACGATGCCTTCCTTGGCCTCGGCCTTCCAGAACTGCGCGCCGCCCGTCGTGATGACGTTCGTCGTCCAAACCGGGGCCGCTTCCGCCGCCGCCTGCTCCCACGCGCCCGTCGTGACAAAGCCCTTCGTCAGGTCGTCCGTCGCGAGGAGGCGATAGTGGCACCACGGCACGCGGTTCGTGATCTCCAGCGACCATTCGGTTTCGGAGACGCGCGTGATCGCGCGGAACGCAATCGGCGTCGGATAGTTCGTCGTGACGGCGGGCGGGTCGGGCTCCGGCGGATCGACCTTCTCGGCAATCGTCAGCGTCGCCGACAGGGAACCAATCGGCTCGTAGTTGACGGCATCGCCCGTGAACGTCGCCGTGACCGTGTAGACGCCGACCGCCGACTGGCTGTTGCCCGGCTGGCTGTTGCCCGCCGCGTCGGCGATCGTGTAGGCGACCGTGACGCCCTTCGGGAGCGTGCCCGCGATTTCGATCGCATGAGGCTTCCCGTCGTAGACGAACGTCTGGTCCGCGAACGAGACGCCGCTCATGTCGTAGACGGCTTTCGCGATCGTCCAGCTGATCGTGCGCGTCGCCGTCGTGCCGTCCTCCCACGTGAAGCCCGTCTTTGGCGTCGCCGTCGCCGTGTACGTGCCCGCATTCGTCTGCGCGGCGCACGTGAGGACGTAGCCGTGGTCGGACGACAGGCAGACCTTCGCCGTGCCGTCGTAGACGAAGCTCGTCACGACGTCCGCGAGGACCGTCTTCAGGGTCTCGCCGCCCGGCACCGGCGCATACGTCTTCCCGTCATCCGTGACCTTGCCGCCCGCATCGAGCGCATCGCTCCAGACGAGCAGGGTCGCGCCGCCGCCCGTGACGGCGAAGCCGACGTCGCCCGTCAGGTCGTGCGTGAAGTTGTGCGCCGAATTGGCGATCTGCGCGGCCGTGCCGGAGAAATTCGTCGCGACGAAGCCGAAGACGTTCGACGAGACCATGACGCCCGGCGTATAGCCCACCGGCGCCGAGAGCGCATCGGCGAGATACAGGCGCGAGTTGTCGGAAATCGCCAGGTTGCTGTCGGTCGCCCCTTCTTGCACCACGCCGTTCTCCTCTTCCAGCTGACGGTTCCCGTCAATCCGCATGTCGCCCGAGATGTAGACCGCGCTTGCGTTGCCGGCCATCACGCCGCCGCCGATCCAGGCGGAGCAGCGCGTAATCGTTCCGCCGCGCAGATAGGCCGTCGCCTTCTCGAGGCAGACCGCACCGCCCCAACCGACCTTGTTCGTGTTGCCCGCCGTGCGGTAGGCGTTCATGCAGTCCGTGATCGACGCGCCGCTTTCCATCGCGAACGTACCGCCGAATCCGACCCAGACGGCGCTGGCGTCGCGCGTCGCCGCGCCGTAGACATCGGAAATCGCCGCACCGTCCTGCAGCGTCAGCGAGCCGCCCGTCACGCGCAGGAACGTGCCCGAACCGCCGGACAGCGTCAGGTTCGACACCGTCAGCGAAGCGTCCGCCGCAACCGTCATCACCTGCGCCGAAAATCGCGAAAGCGTCCAGTCGCCATTCGCCGAACAGAGCGTCACGGCATTGGAGATCGCGACGTCCGCCTCCAGCGCATCGTCCGCCAGCAGCTGAACCGTCGCATCGCCCGTCAGCGACGCCACCGCATCCGCGAAGCTGCCGTAATGGCGCGTTGCGCCGCCGCCGGACGGGATGACGGCCGCCGTCGCCACCGTCGGATCGACCTCCTGCGGTCCCGTCGGACGCGCCGCCCAGACAAGCGCGCCCGCCGCCGTGTCCGCCGCCGCCATGAGCGCCGCGTCCCCATCGTTCGCGAAAGCCGGCGCCGAGGCCGCCAAGAGGGCCTCCTCGCCTGTCGCGAACGCACCGCCCTCGACGGCGCGAGCCGCCGTGCCGGACTGGGCGCGCCAACGCACGCCGACCGCCCCCGACACGGCATCCGCCAACGCCAGCGACGCCGTCTTCTCCGCCGATTCGCACAGGTGGAGGTTGTCGGCGGCGGCAAAGCCTGCCGAGACGTTCCCCGTCACGTTCAAGGCCCCGGCCAGCGCGACAGCCGCGCCGGCCTTCGCGTAGACGCCGCCGCCATACGTCGCCGCCGAACATGCCGTCACGGTGCTGTTCGACAGCATGAGCGAACAGCCCGCACCCTCCAGATAGACGCCGCCGCCGTAAGCCGCCATCGATTTCGTGACGCCGTAGGCATTGACGTAGCGGCCGGATGCCGTGCAGTTCGAGATCACGCAGTCCGTCAGGCTCACGTCGCCGCGCAGCACGGCGACGGCGGCCGAGTAGCGGTTCGTGCCCGTCAGGTTCAGCAGTTCGGATGCCGTCAGGTTCAGCGCACCGCCATCGACCACCCGGAAGAGCGAGTCGCCCGTGTAGCCGTCGAACGTCAGGCCCCGCACGTTCAGCGTCGCGTTCGCGCCGACGTCGAAGCCCGCCGTCGCGGCCAACGTCCCGAACGGCAGGCCGTCCGTCTCGCCGCGGATCGTCAGGTCACCCGAGACGGCGAAGCGTCGCGTCAACGCCGCCCCCGTGCCATCGCGAATGACGATTTCGCCCGTCGCGCCCACCGCGCCGGACGCCTGCATGGCTTGGAACTTCTCGAACAGGCGATCCAGCCTCGCCGCCGCATTCGTCGCGCCGGAGGCGTCCACGAAATAGCCGACCGATTCGCTCAGCGGCACGGGAATCTCGCCCCACTTCAGGAGAACCGCGCCGCCCTCCGAAACGGCGATGCCGCGCGTCTCGCCAAGCGTGTCGCGGACGTTGGCGATTTTCGCCGCGCAGTTCGAGGCCGTCAGGTAGTCACAGATGGCCGTGCCGAAAACGCCGTTCACGTCCGGCGCCGCCGCGCAGTCGATCGCGAAGCCGTTCGCCAACTCCGCCGCGAGCACAAAGCCATCCGACGTCGCCGTGCTGACGGCCGCGACCGACGACGGCACACCCAAGTCCACGTCCGTCGCGATGACGAGACGCCCGCCGTCCGCCACCGTCACGGCGGTCGAGGCCTGCGTCGCGAACGTCACGTTGGAGAGCGCGAGCGTCCCGTCCGCCGCGACGGCCAGCGCGGCATGGCCGCTGCGGACAATCGGCATCGCCGTGGGGTCTGTCCCCACCGCCGTCAGCGCGCAGGGGAAGTCAATCGTCGCCGTCGCATCGAGCGGAAGCGCCTCGAGAACCTCGACCTGGACGCCCGGCGCGCCGGCGGACACAACCGCCTTCGCGGCCGCAATCGCCTTGTCGAGCGTCGCGTAGACGTTCGTCACCACGCCGAGGACAATGCGCGCACGGGGATCGACGACCTGCGCGTCGTTCCCCCAGGCGTTGCCGACGCGCGTCACGACAGGGATGTCCGTGTATGTCTCGTACCAGTCGAGAGACTGGTCGATCCACCCGGAAAGGGTCGTTGTCGACGAAACCGTCCCGTCGGCCCGAACCGCAGCCAGCCGCTCGACGGGGCAGCCCGTGCGCTCGATCTCGACGTCATACGTTCCGGCGGGGAGCAGGAAGCCGTAGACGCCGTTCGCCGTCGTCACGCCGTTCGTGACGAGGGTCGTCGCGCCCGCCGCATAGACGCGCACCGCCGCGCCCGCAAGGGCGTTCGTCGCATCGTCCGTCACGCGCCCCGCGAGCGTCGCCTGGGACGCGCCGTTCGCCGACGTCGGGAAGACGTTGAAGACGAGATCGTCAAAGACCGTGAAGTGATAGCCGCTCGACGTGTCGATGTCCGGCAGGTTGTACCAGTAGTCGGACTGTCCGGACCAGCCCATGTTGAGATGAACGTAGACCGTGCCGCCGTTGTAGCCATAGCCGTCGCCGACGATCGCATGGCCGCCGTCGCCGCTGATGCCCATCAGCACCGGGAAGCCCGCGTCGAAGTTCGAGAACATCGCCCGCTGCAGCACGCCCGCGTTCGCCGACACCTCCTTCGCCTGGTAGTACGCCGCGCTCGCGTAGCCGAAGACGTCCGTGAGCGCGTTCGCGACGTTGAACATGAACGCGCCGCTGCCGCCCGCCGACCCCAGGTCGTAGCCCATGCAGACGGAGATGCCGGCGTCCGACGTAAGCTTGCCGATGGCGTCGCACTGCGCGTCCGTCACGCCGTCCGCCGGCACGAGCGGCATGTTCGCCCAGTCATAGACGCCCGCCTGCGTCGTCAGGTTCGTGACGGACGCGCGCCCGCGCGACGCGGCCTGGACATAGCATTTTCGCGTGACGGGGGCGACGGAAGCCGTCGGGTAGCCGTGGTAGCGCATGACCTGCGCCATCGCCGTCGCGACGCAGCCGCAGACGGCGTTTTTGCCGTCCGAAAGCGTCGGCGTGAAGCGGTTGTAGCACGTCTTGCCGGCCGCCACGTCCTGATTCCACTTCGACTGCACAAGCGGGCCCGCCCGCAGGTCGCCGGGGTTGGCGAGGTGCGTCCGCGCCGGTCGCGCAATCGTCGCATCCTCCAGCGCCGCGCCTTCGGCGAGCAAGGCCGCCCATTTGTCGGCCGCGCGCGCGGCGGCAGGCGTGGCGGGCGCGGCGGAAGCCGCCGCGGGGGCAGCCGACGCGGCCACGGACGAGACCGGCGCCGACGCGCGCACCTCCGCATCGCGGCTCAAGAGCGCCCACAGCGGACTCGCCGGATCTATCGTCTCATCGTCCGCCGTCTCGCCGGAGAACGCGATGACCGGCTCCCGCTCCGTGTCGGCGGAGAGGAAGACCGTGCCGCCGCCGGACATCCGAACCGCATAGAGCGTCGTGCCGCTCGGCAGCGTCTGCGCGGTCGCGCGCGCCACGGCGTCGCCGAGACGCGCACCGAGCGTGCCGCCGCGCGACACCCACGCGCGGGCGGCGCTTTTCGCCTGTTCGGCAGAAACCGGCACGGCCGACGCCTGAAAGGCAAGCGACAGCAATACCATGAGAAGAACTTGACGCTTCATGGGCATTCTCCTATTCAAAATTATTTGAATTATACCAAAAATAGGCTGTCTCGTGGGTTAGAGGAACTTGCCGGTAACGGATTCGGCGCAGGCGCGGATCGTGGGGACAGGCCCCTCGCAGACGAGGCGGCCTCCCTTGTCGCCGCCGCCCGGCCCCAGGTCGATGATCCAGTCCGCGCATTTCATGACGTCCGTGTTGTGCTCGATGACGACGACCGTATTGCCCTGCGCGCGCAGGGCCAGCAGAATCTTCATCAGCTTCGCCACGTCGTCGAAGTGCAGGCCCGTCGTCGGCTCGTCGAGGAGGTAGAGCGTCCGGCCCGTCGCGCGGCGCGAAAGCTCCGTCGCGAGCTTGATGCGCTGGGCCTCGCCGCCCGAAAGCGTCGTCGCGGACTGTCCGAGCTGGATGTAGCCGAGGCCGACGTCGACGAGCGTCTTCATCTTGCGCGCGAGGGACGGCACCTTCGCGAAGAACTCGTATGCCTCGGCGACCGTCATCGCCAGGACGTCCGCAATGCTCTTGCCGCCGTACGTCACTTCCAGCGTCTCGGCGTTGAAGCGCTTGCCGCCGCACTGCTCGCACGTCACGTAGACGTCAGGCAGGAAGCTCATCTCCAGCTTCTGCACGCCGTCGCCGCCGCAGACTTCGCAGCGTCCGCCCTTCACGTTGAACGAGAAGCGTCCCGCCGTGTAGCCGCGCGCCTTGGCGGACTCGGTCTGCGCGAACAGCTCGCGGATCTCCGAAAAGAAGCCGACGTAGGTCGCCGGATTCGAGCGCGGCGTGCGGCCGATCGGCGACTGGTCGATCTCGATCACCTTGTCGAAGTGCTCGAGGCCCGTCAGCCTGCGGTACTTGCCCGGCACAGCCTTCGCGCCGTAAAAGCGCTTCATCAGCGCGCGCTTCAGCGTCTCGTCGATCAGCGTCGACTTGCCGGAGCCGGACACGCCCGTCACGACCGTGAACGCCCCGACCGGGATGTGGACGGTGATGTCCTTCAGGTTGTGCTCGCTCGCGCCGGAGAGGGTGAGGAAGGGACGGGATGAAGGATGAAGGAAAAAGGAAGAAGTAAAAAGTGAAGTAGCTGAGGCGCCTTCTTCGTGTGGCGCACCGGGAAAAGCAGGTGAAGAGTCCACACTTCTTCCTTTTTCTTTCTTCCTTTTTTCTTCTTTCTTTCTCCTTCTCCCTTCTCCATCCTTTTCTTCCTTCATACCTCTTACTTCTTTCCGTCCCGTCAGGTAGTCGGCGGTCAGGCTCTTCGCCTTCAAGAGCCCCTTGAAGTCGCCCTGGTACATGACTTCGCCGCCTTCGCGGCCCGCGCCGGGGCCGAGGTCGATGATCCAGTCCGCCGCGCGCATCATCTCCTCGTCATGCTCGACGATGACGACGGTGTTGCCCCGGTCCCTGAGGCCCTTCAGCGTCGCGATCAGACGCTCGTTGTCGCGAGGATGCAGGCCGATCGTCGGCTCGTCGAGGACATAGAGGACGCCCGTGAGGCCCGAGCCGATCTGCGTCGCGAGACGAATGCGCTGCATCTCGCCGCCGGAGAGCGTCGCCGCCGCGCGGTCGAGCGTCAGGTAGTCGAGGCCGACGTCGAGCAGGAACTGCAGGCGGCGCGTGATCTCGGCGAGAATGTCCTTCAGGGCCGCGAGCTTCGAGAGGTTGAGCGACGAAATTTCCTTTTGCCTTGAGAGACTTGAGGAGGGGGAGGGAGGGGGCTGACTTGAGAGACTTGAGGGGCAAGAGAGACCCGAGGCCCTCGCGTCGCTCTTGCCCCTCGCGTCGCTCAAGTCACTCAAGCCGCTCAAGCCGCTCAAGTCACCCGCGTCGCTCTTGTCTCCTGGCCCCTGCCCCTCTTCCGCGCCGCGGCTCGGGCCGATCGCCCTTTTCAGCCCGTCGAAGAACGCCTTGGCCTCGCCGACGGGGAGCGCCATGACTTCGCTGATCGTCTTGCCGGCGACCGTCGCCGCACGGGAGAACTCGTTCAGCCGCGCGCCGTGGCACGCGGGGCAGACCCGGTAGCTCTGGTAGGCCTCGTACTTCGCGCGCGTCTCGTCGTCCTCGGCCTCGTCAAGCCGCTTCTTCAGCACGGCCAGGACGCCCTCGAACGGACGATCCACCGAGCGCCACGGCAGCACGAGGTCTTCCTTGAAGCCGTGCATCAGGTCGTGGCGGAACTTCGCCGGCAGCTTCTCGTAGGGCGTGTCGAGCTTCACGCCGTACTGCTTCGCGATCTCCTCCAGGAGCGCGTTGTAGTACATGATCGCGTTGTGCCCCGCGCGCCGCCACGGATGGATACACTCGCGCAGGGGCAGCGTCCTGTCCGGCACGACCAGGTCCTCGTCGAAGTAGTAGAGCTGGCCGAGGCCGCCGCACGTCGGGCACGCGCCGAACGGCGAGTTGAACGAGAACGAGCGCGGCTTCAGCTCGTCGAAGGAAAGTCCGCAGTCGACGCAGGCGTTGAGCTCGGAGAAGGATATGATCGAAGAAATAATCGGATAATCGAATGCTCGAATTTTCGAATGGCCTTCACCATCCCTTCGATCATTCGCCGATTCGACAATTCGATTATTCGGCAATTCGATTATTCGTTCATTCGTCGATTCGATTATTCGCTTATCTCCCCCTCCCAGCACCTCGACTTTCATCACGCCCTTGCCCGCCTTGAGGGCGAGCTCGACCGAGTCGGTGAGGCGTGTGCGGTCGCAGGGCAGCACGAGGCGGTCGATGACGACGTCGATGCTGTGGGCCTTCTTCTTGTCGAGCGCCGGCACCTCTTCGAGCAGGTACGTCTCGCCATCGACGCGCACGCGCGCGAAGCCGTTGCGCTTCAGCGCCGCGAAGACGTCCTCGTGGCGACCCTTCTGTCCCTTCACGACTGGGGCGAGAAGGAGGATCTTGAGGCGAACGTCTTGGCTTGTGGGACGCGACGGACTTGCGGGGCAAGAGGAATTCGCGTCGCTCTGGTCACTCCTGTCACTCCGGTCACTTCGGCCGCTCCTGTCGCTCCGGTCACTTCGGCCAGAAGCCCCCCTCCCTTGGCAGGCATTCCTGCCCAGTTCTTCTGGCAACCGCAAGATCGCGTCGACGATCTGCTCGGCGGACTGGCGGGTGACGGGCTTGCCGCACTTCGGGCAGTGCGGTGTCGCGACCGAGCCATAGAGGATGCGCAGGTAGTCGTGGATCTCCGTGACGGTCGCGACGATGGAGCGCGGATTGCCGCTTGTCGTGCGCTGCTCGATGGAGATCGCCGGGGACAGGCCCTCAATCTTCTCGACGTCCGGCTTCTCCATGCGGTCGAGGAACTGCCGCGCGTAAGCGGACAGCGACTCGACGTAGCGGCGCTGGCCCTCGGCATAGAGCGTGTCGAAGGCGAGGGATGACTTGCCGCTCCCGGAGAGGCCGGTGACGACCGTCAGGGAGTTGCGGGGGATCGTGACATTGATTCCCTTCAGGTTGTGGACACGAGCCTTGGTGATGACGATATCGGACATTTTCGATTTCTCCTGAAATTTGCTGGGGTTCTGAAATTTGCTGGGGTTCTAAAAAGGGATTCTGGAATTTGAAGACGACGCGCGAGGTGTGCTGTCAGCAGATCTTAAGAGGCGTGATGGGGGGGGGGGGGGGGGGG
>CAKUGW010000106.1 GCA_934654805.1 uncultured Kiritimatiellota bacterium | reverse complement strand
TAGTTCGCCAGAATCCGCGCCTTTTGTGCCGATGCCGCACATTATACCATAAATGAGAATTACCTGCGGAAAATTCTCAAATCATTTTTGTGGTGAAATGCGACTTTCCCGAGGAAGGGGCGTCTCCGTTTGCCTATTGCTTCGGCAACCAAAATTGTGAGCCGCAATGTCCGCAAAGCCTTGCGTCCTTTGTGACCTTTGCGGCGAACCTTTGCGGCGAAGAATCACGATATTTCGTCGCCGTATCTATAGCCATTCCTTTGCGTAGCCGTAAGAATTGCGTAGCCGTAAGAATTGAGTAGCCGTAAGAATTGAGTAGCCGTAAGAATTGAGTAGCCGTAGAAATTGAGTAGCCGTAGAAATTGAGTAGCCGTAGAAATTGTGTAGCCGTAGAAAGGGTTCTTTTGGATCGTGGCGAATGTCCTGTGTGCCGCGTCCTCGGCACGTCCGACGCCGAACCCGTCGGCCCCGAATGGGCGGACCTCCTCGTCTTCGCCTTCGTCTACGGCCTCGTGGGCGCGTTCATCTCGCTCCTGCTCTCCAAGCCGACGGCGAAGATGGAGCGCGGCGCGCGGACGATCGACGGCGCCGAGGGCGAGCCCGAGCGCTGGCTCGTCGCGACGGTCGAGGATCTTGTGCGGCGGGCGGCCTGAAGCCGCGCACGATCCGCCTCACGCGCCACGGGAAGGAGATCTACACGGGCGGCTGCGCGCGGTGACGGCCGTAAAGTTTCCGTTGTCTAACAGCAGAAGAAGGTGGTATAATACGCGCCATCGTTGTCAACCAACAAAGAAGGAGAAACAAAAATGGCTCACAAGATTGCGGCCGACAAGTGCGTCGGATGCGGATGCTGCAAGGACGCCTGCCCGGCGGAAGCGATTTCCGAGGGTACGCCCTACACGATCGACCCTGACAAGTGCATCGATTGCGGCGCCTGCGCGGCGCAGTGCCCGAACGAAGCTATCTCCCCGGCGTGATAGAATTCGTCGAAGAGACCCTGCTGCTGCTTCCGTTCCTCTTCGCGACCTACCTGGTCCTGGAGGCGATTGAGGCGCATGCGGGCGGCGCGCTCGAGAGGATTCTCGAGCGTGCGCGTTCTGTGGGGCCGCTCGCCGGCGCGCTCGCGGGGGCGATTCCCCAGTGCGGCGTCTCGGCGGCGGCGGCCTCGTTCTATGCGGGCGGCGTCGTCACGGCGGGGACGCTTCTCGCGGTCTTCCTCTCGACGTCCGACGAGCTGATTCCCGTCCTCCTGTCGAAGCAGGTGCCGGTCGGCCTCCTTGCGCGCATCGTCCTCCTGAAGGTCGCGGCGGCGGTCGTCATCGGCTTTTCGGCGGATGGCGTGCTCGCGTTCGCGCGCGCGAAGCGCCGCGCCGTGCAGGTCCACGACCTCTGCGAACACAGCCACTGCGGCTGCCGGGCGCATCGGGGCGTCCTCGTGCCCGCGCTGATCCACACGGCGGAGATCTTCTTCTTCATCGTCCTCGTCTCGGGCTCGCTCGAGCTCTGCTTCCATTTCTTCGGCGAAGACTGCCTCCAGACGCTTCGCCTCAACACGCCGGTCCTCGGCGAGCTCGCGGCGGGCGCGCTCGGCCTCATCCCGAACTGCGCCGTCTCCGTGGCGGGCGCGGAACTCTACTGTTCGGGCGCGATGAGCGCGGGCGCGCTGATGGCGTCGTCCTTCACGGGCTCGGGGCTGGGGCTGCTCGTCCTCTTCCGCACGAACCGCAGCCTGCGCGAGAACCTGGCGATCCTCGCGGCGGTCTACGGGACGGGCGTCGCGCTGGGGCTTCTGACGGGGCCGCTCCTGTGAAAAGGGCGCTTGGCTGGGCGGGCCGCGTCGTGCGGCGGTTCCTGGACTGCAACTGCACGATGCACGCGGCGGGGCTGACGTACTTCTCGCTCCTCGCGGTCGTGCCCGTCCTCTGCTGCATCCTCGTCGCGGCGAAGGCCTGCCGGGTCGACGCCTACGCGAAGGCGCAGATCAACGCGCGGATCGACGCGCTGATCGTCGAGATCGAGAACGGGAAGGACGCGGAGCTGCCGCTGCTCGCGGCGTCCGACGCCGACGAGCGGGAGAAGCGGCGCATCGCCGCCACGGCGTTCGCGCACGAGGCCCGCGAGATCTCCAACAAGGTCTTCGCGCGCGTCGAGACGTTCGACGTCGGCACGTTCGGCTGGATCGGCTTCGGCTTCCTGCTGTGGACGGCCATCTCGTCGCTCGCGTCCGTCGAGACGAGCTTCAACGAGATCTTCGGTGTCGCGAAGGCGCGGCCGGTCTGGAAGCGCGCGTACCTGTACCTCTTCATCCTGGTCGTGCTGCCGATCCTCGCGACGGTGGCGATGTCGCTGCCGGTCCTGGGCACCGTGAAGGACATCCTCGTCGCGACGATGGGGCGGCTGTGGCTCACGAAATGGGTGTCCGACGGGCTGGTCGGCATCCTCGACTCGCGCCTCTTCGGGCTTGCGTTCACGCTTGGCGCGTCGTCGCTCGCGTTCGGCTTCTTCTTCTGGGCCGTGCCGAACTGCGCCGTGCGGTTCCGTCACGCTTGGCGGGGCGGGCTCGTGACGGCGGTCCTCTTCGGCGGCTGGCTCAAGCTCTGCGCGGTCGCGCAGGTCGGCATCGCCAAGTCGTCCGCGCTGTACGGCTCGTTCGCGTTCCTGCCGATCGTCCTCGCGTGGCTCTACATGAGCTGGCAGATCGTCCTCGTCGGCGCGTGCATGGTCAAGGAGTTCGAGAGCAGATGAAGATTCTGATTACAGGCGGAAAGGGCATGCTGGGGCGGACGCTTCGGCGCGAGCTGGGCACGGCGTCGGCGAACGGTGCGGCGCACGAGACCGTCGTCGCGGACCTGCCGGACTGGGACGTCACGGACGACGCGGCTTTCCTGGAGAGGACGCTCGCCGTCCGGCCGGACGTGATCGTCCACTGCGCGGCGATGACGAAGGTCGACGACTGCGAGACGAACCGCGACTGCGCGTTCCGGCTCAACGAGGAGGGCACGCGCAACGTCGCGCTCGCGGCGAAGACGTGCGGCGCGCGGCTCATCGCGATCTCGACGGACTACGTCTTCTCGGGCGAGCCGCCGCGCGAGCCGTGGGCGTGGAGCGAGACGGACATCCCGCGTCCGCAGACGGTCTACGGGGCCTCGAAGTTCGCCGGCGAGCAGATGGTGCAGATGATCCACCCCGACGACTCGGTCATCCTCCGCATCGCGTGGCTCTACGGCGCGGGCGGGCCGTCGTTCGTCCACACGATGGCGCGGCTCGGCGCGCAGGCCGGCGATCCGCTCAAGGTCGTGAACGACCAGCGCGGCAACCCGACCTCGGCGAAGGTCGTTGCGGACGTGATTCGCTTTCTCCTGACGCGCCCCGACGTCTCGGGCATCGTCCACGGCACGTGCGAGGAGTCGTGCACGTGGTACGAGCTGACGGTGGAGCTGTTCCGGCTGCTGGGCCTGACGCGAGCCGTCGTGCCCTGCACGACGGCGGAGTTCCCGCGTCCGGCGCCGCGTCCGCGCAACTCGGCCCTGAAGAAGAGCGTCCTCAACGTGCTCGGCTACCGCACGCCCGGCTGGAAGACGGCGCTCGCCGACTTCGTGGCGGCGGAGTTCGCGTTGGCGAAAAGGCGTTGAACCGTAGATGCCCAACCTCTTCGTGCCGGGGCTTCCCTGCGGTATGGTATAATACGCGCCATGAGAGAGCCCCCCAGCTTCAGGCCAAGCCGCCGCTGCCGTCAGATTCACCTGATCGGCATCGGCGGCGTCGGCATGGCCGGGCTGGCCGTCCTCCTGAAGGCGCGGGGCCACGCGGTCTCGGGCTGCGACCTGCATCAAAGCGCACGGACGCAGTGGCTGACGGCGCAGGGCATTCGCGTGTTCGAGGGGCATGACCCTGCGCACGTGGCGGATGCGGACGAGATCATTGTTACGCCGGCTGTCCATCCGGACAATCCCGAACGGTTGGCGGCGGCGGGGCGCCTCCGCTTTCGCGGCGACGTCCTCGCGGAACTCGTGAGCGCAGCGCCGGATTCCATTGCCGTCTGCGGCTCGCACGGCAAGACGACGACCGCGACGTGGATCGCCCGGCTGCTCCTGGCGCTCGGCGAGTCCGTCTCGTGGGCGATCGGCGGCGAGACGGGAGACTTCCCCGTCGCGGGCGTGGGGACAGGCCCCCTCGTCGTGGAGGCCGACGAGTCGGACGGCACGCTCGCGCAGTATCACGCGCGGACGCTCGTCGTCACGAACTGCGAATACGACCATCCCGACCACTTCAGGACGCGCGATGCCTATCTGGCCTGCTTCGCGGCGGCGAAGCGGAACGCGGCGGACGTCCTCGATTCCGTGGACGGACTGGAGCCGCTGGCGGCCGCGCTGGGCCTTGACGCGCTGGGCCTCGCGCCGCACAACCGCCGCAACGCGCTGATGGCGGCCGAGGTCGCGCGGCGGCGCGGACACGCCGCGGCCGCGATCGCCGCCGCGCTGCCGGCCATCGTCGCGCAGCGGCCCGACAGGAGGTTCCAGCCGATCGCGCCGGGCGTCTACACCGACTACGCGCATCATCCGACGGAAATGGCGTGCGCCGTCGCGATGGCGCGGCAGGCGTGCCGCGGCACGTTGCGCGTCCTCTTCCAGCCGCACCGCTATTCGCGGACGAAGGCGCTGCTGCGCGACTTCCCGGCGGCGTTCGCCGGGGCGGACGAAGTCGTGCTGTGTCCGACCTACGCGGCGTTTGAGGAGCCGGTCGAGGGCGGCGACGTCGCCGACCTGTATGCGGCGTGTCGGGCGCGCGGAGAGGGGCGGCTCCACTTGGCGCGAAGCTGCGACGAGGCGTGGGAGCATGCGCGCAACTCGATGAAGGATGGCGACCTGACGCTTCTCCTCGGCGCGGGCGACATCGTCAGCCTCGTGCCGCAAATCCAATCAGACCTCCGTGTCTCCAGCTCTCCGTGTGAGAAACCGAATGAGGCCGCACACGAAAAACCATGTCCCCCCAAGCGTCGCATCTGGATCGGGCAGGGCACGAACACGTGGAAGTCGGACTTGAACCTGTCCGTCGAATACGCCCGGACTTCAGGCCCGGCCGGGGCGTCCGGCGCGTCGCTCGTCGCGGCGCGTCCGACGCTGTTGCCGTGGATGGCGGGGATTCCCGGCACGGTCGGCGGCTGGATCAGGATGAACGCGGGCGCGTTCGGCCATTCGATTTCCGAAGTTCTCGCGTCCGTCAAGGTCGACGGCGCATGGGTCAAGGCCGAAGACTGCGGCTTTGGCTACCGCACAAGCGCGATCAAGGGGGAGATTCAAGATTTCAGGTTGAAGGAGCCGGAAGACGTGAGGGGCGCGAGGGGCATGAGAGACTCGAGTTCCGCTCCTGCCGCTTGCCCCTCGTGTCCCTCTTGTCCCTCACGTCTGACAGGCCCAGCCTCTTACCTCGCGCGGCGCAGGAAGTTCCCGCCGGGGACGTACGGGAGCTTCTTCAAGAATCCGCCGGGCGATTTTGCGGGGCGGCTCCTGGAGGCGGCCGGCGCGAAGGGGCTGCGCGTCGGCGGGGCGTACGTCTGGGCGGAGCACGCGAACGTCATCGTGCGCGGCGCCGGCGCGACGGCCTCGGACGTCCTCGCGCTCGCGCGGCTGATGGCGGCGCGCGTCCGCTTTCGGTTTGGCGTGACGCTTGAGCCCGAGGTCTGCGGCCTCGGCACGATTTCGTCCAAGGGCGAGGCGCAGATTTGATATAATACGCGCTGAAAATGACATTGCCACAGAGAATTGCGCTGATCGTGAAGCGGGGCCTTGCGCTGCTCCACCCGTGCGTCTACGGCGAGCTGGGCGCGAAGGACACGGCGACCCTGATTGCGGCGGAGCTGGAGCGGGAGGTCGAGCTGCTGTGCCCCGACCGGGACGCGGCGGCCGTCGTCGGCGCGTTCCTCGCGCGCCTGCCCGAGGTGAAGCGCCTCGTCGAGACGGACGTGCAGGCCGCCTACGAGGGCGACCCGGCGGCGACGAGCCCGATGGAGGTCGTGATGGCCTATCCGGGGCTCTACGCCGTGACGATCCACCGCCTCGCGCACGAGCTCTACCGGCTGAAGGTGCCGATCGTCCCGCGCATCATGTCCGAGCTCGCCCACTCGAAGACGGGCATCGACATCCACCCCGGCGCGTCGATCGGCGAGCGGTTCTTCATCGACCACGGCACGGGCGTCGTCATCGGCGAGACGTGCGTGATCGGCAACAACGTGAAGCTCTACCAGGGCGTCACGCTCGGCGCGCTCTCGTTCGACAGGGACCCGGCGACGGGCGCGCTCGTCAAGGGCATCAAGCGTCATCCGAACGTCGAGGACAACGTCGTCATCTATGCGGGCGCGACGATCCTCGGCGGGAACACCACGATCGGGCACGACTCGGAGATCGGCGGCAGCGTCTGGATCATCGCGTCCGTGCCGCCGAACTCGCGCGTCTACAACAAGCCGCCCGCGCCCACCATCAAGGAGAAGAAGTAGCATGGGACTCTCAGTTGGCATCGTCGGTCTGCCGAACGTCGGCAAGTCGACGCTTTTCAATGCGCTCACGAAGAAGCAGCAGGCGGCGGCGGAGAACTATCCGTTCTGCACGATCGAGCCGAACTCGGCCATCGTCGAGGTCGCCGACGCGCGGCTCGACAGGCTTGCCGAGATGGCGAAGAGCGAGCAGGTCATCCGCGCGACCGTCGCGTTCACGGACATCGCCGGGCTCGTGAAGGGCGCGTCGAAGGGCGAGGGCCTCGGCAACAAGTTCCTCGCGAACATCCGCGAGTGCGACGCGATCCTGCACGTCGTGCGCTGCTTCGAGAACGACGACATCATCCACGTGCAGGAGGGCGGGAACAAGTCCGCCCCGATCGACCCCGTCGGCGACGCCGAGGTCATCGAGACGGAGCTGGTCCTCGCGGACATGGAGCAGCTGCAGAAGCGCTACGACCGCGTGAAGAAGGAGGCGCAGGCGAAGCCGCCGCTCCGTCCCGAGGCCGAGGCGTGCGCGGCGCTGCTGAAGCACCTGGAGGAGGGGCGCCCCGTGCGGTCCTTCCCGCGCAAGGACGGCGACCCGATCCTGAACGTCCTGAAGGAGCTTCACTTCCTCACCGACAAGAAGGTCATCTACTGCGCGAACGTGGCGGACGACAACGTGACGGGCGAGGGCAATCCGCACGTCGCCGCGCTGAAGGCCTACGCGGCGAAGGAGGGCTGCGAATGCGTCGTCATCTGCGCGCAGATGGAGGCCGACCTCGCGGGGCTCACGGACGACGAGGCGAAGGAGTTCCTGCAGAGCTACGGGCTCACGGAAAGCTCGCTCGACCGCACGATCAAGCTCGCGTACGAGACGCTGGGGCTCGCGAGCTTCCTCACGGCGGGGCCGAAGGAGTCGCGCGCGTGGACGTTCCGCAAGGGCTGGAAGGCCCCGAAGTGCGCGGGCGTCATCCACACCGACTTCGAGAAGGGGTTCATCCGCGCGCAGGTCGTCGCGTACGAGGACTACGTGAAGTACGGCGGCGAGGCGGGCGCGCGCGAGCACGGCGTCCTCCGCCCCGAGGGCAAGGAATACGAGATGAAGGACGGCGACGTCGTCGAGTTCATGTTCAATTGAGGTGGAAAGGTGGAAGAGTGGAAAGGTGGAAAAGTTCGGGGGGAAAAGTGGAAAGGTGGAAGAGTGGAAAAGTGCGGGAAAGTGAAGAGGCGTGATGGCGGGCTTTAAGACATTCGAGGAGATTGCCGCGTGGCAGGAGGCGCGGATGCTGGTCGGCGAGATCTATTCGGCGACCGGGCGGCCTCCTTTCTGCCAGGACTATGGCTTGCGGGATCAGATTCAGCGCGCGGCCGTCTCGATTGGCTCAAATATTGCAGAAGGATTTGAACGGCGCGGCAACCGGGAGTTCATCAAGTTCCTGTGGATTGCCAAGGGATCTGCCGCAGAAGTCGCTTCACAGCTCTACTACGCAAAGGACCTGTCATATGTTGACGAGATGCAGTTTGCCGATCTTCATGCCCGAGCGAAGAGGATCTCGGCCATGCTTTTCAAGTTGATTTCATCCATAAAGGAACCGAACCGACTCAAATAACCCCACTACCCGCACCCCTCCACCCCTCCACTTTTCCACCCCTCCACCTTTCCACTTTTCCACCTTTCCACCCTTCCACTCTTCCACTCTTCCACCTTTCCACCCTTCCACCCTTCCACTCTTAAAACCATGCAGATCAGGCAAATTTCGATTTTCCTTCAGAACAAGCCGGGGCAGCTCTCGCAGATCTGCCGCGACCTCGCGGACGCCGACATCAACATCGCGACGCTGTCGCTTGCGGACACGAGCGACTTCGGCATCGTGCGCATGATCGTCGACGACCACGAGAAGGCCAAGGCGACGCTGGCCGCGAAGGGCCACGTCGTGAACGTGCGCGAGGTCGTCGCCGTGTGCGTGCCCGACCGTCCGGGCGGCATGGCCGGGGTGATGGCGGCCTTGGACAAGGCGGGGGCGAACATCGAGTACAGCTACGCCTTCGCGTTCCACAAGGGCGAGAAGGCCGTGCTGGTCTTCCGCTTCGACGACAACGCCAAGGCCGCGAAGGCCCTCGCTGACGCCGGCTTCCTGACGCTCTCGGAAGAGGAAGTCGTCGATGCGGCGGTCTGACGGACAGCACGAAAGGAGAAGACGATGAAGTACATTTCGACACGCAAGGGCCTCGCGGCGACGAGCGCCGAGACGGTTTTCCAGGGGCTTGCGCCGGACGGCGGGCTGTATGTGCCGGCGGCCGTGGAGAAGGTCGCCGGAATCGAGAAGGCCGGGACGCTGCGCGCGGCCGAGGAGCTCGTCATGGGCGCGCTCTTCGACGACCTGCCGGCGGACGTGCGGACGGCGGCGGTAGACCGCCTCTGCGCGCGCTTCCCGGCGGAAGACCCGATCCCGCTCGTCGAGAAGGACGGGCTTCACGTCCTTGAGCTCTTCCACGGCAAGACGGGCGCGTTCAAGGACGTCGCGCTGTCGATGCTGCCGGTCTTCATGCGGCACGCGGCGGCGGGCAAGCGCGTCCTCATCCTGACGGCGACGTCGGGCGACACGGGCTCGGCGGCGATGCAGGGCTTCGCGGGCGTCGAAGGCACGGAGATCGTCGTGTTCTATCCGGCGACGGGCACCTCGAAGATCCAGCGCCTCCAGATGACGACGCCGGCCGACGCGAACGTGCACGCCGTCGGCATTCGCGGCAACTTCGACGATGCGCAGGCCGCCGTGAAGCGCATCTTCGCCGACGCGAAGATCAACGCCGAGGCCGCCGCGCACGGCGTCACGCTCTCGTCCGCGAACTCGATCAACACGGGGCGGCTCGTGCCGCAGATCGCCTACTACGTCCTCGCCGGCGCAAAGCTCAACGCCCGCCCATTCGACGTCGTCGTGCCGTCCGGGAACTTCGGCAACATCCTCGCGGCCTACTACGCGAAGAGGCTCGGCGCGCCGATCCGGAAGCTCGTCGTCGCCTCGAACGTGAACGACGTTCTCGCGCGCTTCGTGAAGACGGGCGTGTACGATCCGGGCCCGACGTTCACGGTCACGAACTCGCCGTCGATGGACATCCGCAAGAGCTCGAACGTCGAACGCCTCCTGTGGATGCTGAACGACGGCGACTGCACCGAGGTCGCGCGGCTCATGGACGACCTGGAGACGAAGGGCCGCTACGAGCTCTGCGATGCGGCGAAGGCGCGGCTCTTCGCCGACTTCGAGGGCGGCGTCGCGACGCCGGAGGAGACGGAGGCCGAGATGCGCCGGATGCGCGAGGCGGCGGACTACCTGCTCGACCCGCACACGGCCGTCGCGACGTTCGTCGCGCGGAGGCTGGGCTACCCGAAGGGCGGCGCGCCGTGCGTCGTCGCGGCGACGGCGACGCCGTACAAGTTCCCGGAGACGTGCCGCCGCGCGTTCGGCGCGGACGTCCTCACCGACCCGCCGCCGTCCTTCCGCGACCTGGAGAGGCTGCCGATCGCCCAGACGAAGGTCTGCGACGTCGACGCCATCGACCAGGCCGTGCGCGACCTCTTCTGACGCGCAGGGCGTTTCGGGGGAGCGTCCGAGACGCCTTTCAAGGAGCAAAAAGGGCCCCGGAGAGATCCGGGGCCCTTTTCGATGCTGAAATCGGCTCGCCGCTTACTTGACGGTGATGACCGAGTTGAACGTGCCCTGGTCGTTGGCGACCGCGTTCACGTTCTCCGGATCGGCGCACCACGTGCCGTCGATCACGAACTTGTACTGGTAGTCGCCGGGGGCGAGCTTGACGGTCGCCGAGTAGACGCCGGCCTTGAACGCCATCTTCTTCGCCGTCGGGTTCCAGTCGTTGAACTCGCCGGCCACATAGACGGCCTTGCCCTTTTCCGCATGGACCGTGAACGTCACGGCCTTGGTCGTCGGCTTCTGCGCCGCGCACGCGCACCGCTTGACCGAGCAGGTCGCGGCTTTCGTGACGACGGCCTTGACTGCAGGAGCCTTCTTGACGGTCTTGATCTTCATTTTTGCCTGTTTCCTTTTTTTTTCGCTCGCTACGGGCCTTTCCCACAGCGAACGGGCAAATAGTATCTCATATTTTTTTGATTTGTCAATAGCGAAAGTGAAGATTGAAAAAAAACGGCCTGTTTCCGTAGCGCGCACGGCGGACATTCCCGGACGGTGCGCTGTGCGTTTCGGAAGGTGCGCAGGGAGAGGCCGTAGCGCTTGCGGAAAAGGGCCTTGGCTTGATTCTCGCTGCGGAGGGCGCATTTTAACGTGATCGTGCCGAGGTACGGCGGTGTGGGCAGATCGTGTCGGCGGTGCGGCTGTCGCCCGCCTTGCAGACCCAAACGAAAAATGCTATAATGCCGAAGACAAGCAAGAAGGCCCCGTCAGCACAGGGCTATGCAGCGAGTGTTGCACTGGCTAATGGATGGCGGGAGCCGAAATTTGAGAAGCTGAAACAGACAAAGGAGAAGAAACCATGATACGGAAAACCATGCTCATGACACTGGCGGCCGTGTGCACGGCGGCGACGGCCTCGGCGGCGGACATCTACGTGTCCCTCTCCACCGGCAAGAACAAGAACGCGGGCACGAAGGAGGCGCCGCTCAAGAACCTGTGGA
>CAKUGW010000105.1 GCA_934654805.1 uncultured Kiritimatiellota bacterium | reverse complement strand
CTCCATCCTTCAACAACAGCCAATCTTTACAGGGGGTAAACCATCAACGAAATCAACTTTACCTCTGGAAGCGGCAGAAAAAATCGGGATAAGGGTCCCCCTCACCTCCCGCGCTTGTCCGTCGCCCCATGATATGCTATAATTATGGCAGTTTTACACGAATACTGCAAATGAAACGGCAAAACATCCTCTATCCCAAGGCGGCAAAGGCCCTCCTGACGCTGGGCGAGAACCTGCGGCTCGCACGGCGACGGCGCAAGATCACGGCGGGCATGATGGCCGAGCGAGCCAATCTCTCGCTGATGACCTTGCGCGCCATCGAACGCGGCTCGCCGCATGTCTCGATGTGCAACTACATGGCCGTCATCGCCTGCCTCGGCTTTCAGGGCGACATCGCTGCCGTCGCGGCAAACGACCGCCTCGGCCGCGACCTTCAGGATGCACGGCTATGAAAAGGCTTTTCCTCTATCTGGACGACGTTTTTCTCGAAGCGATTTGACCGTGAGGGAACGCGACGAATCCACTACGCCTCGGCCATGACGATGCTGGGCGCAGCAGACGGCGAAGACGGGCACGGCTATCTCGAAATCGCCGAATGGCTCGCCGCCAACAGCGCGGACGCGACAGCGGATCTGCACGAGCTGTGGAGGCGCATGGCGTTCTCGCAGCTCGTGCGGAACACGGACGACCACTTGCGCAATCACGGATTCCTGCTGACGCCCAGGGGATGGCGGCTGTCGCCGATGTTCGACGTCAACCCGAATCCCGACGGCGGCGAACCCGCGCTCGACAGGGGCGACCTGTTCGCGGACGCCGCCTATTACCGTCTGACGCGAAAAGAAGCCAGCGCGCGTTATTCGGAAATGAAGGCCGCCGTCGGGCAGCTCTCGTGATTCAACTGCGGTAGCGGCTTTCGGTGCGCGCGTTCGTACCTTGTTCGTACCTTTCGGCGGTTTCCGCTTGCGTTTCGCGGAGACGGTTTGCTATGATGTGCCTTGACAGGCGGAGATAAGGGGGCACGGGGGCCTCTCGGACGTTCCGGACGGAAGCGCCTGCCGAACAAGCGAAAGGACAAATGAAGATGGTCACCCAGCCGAAGACCGTGACATTCTGCGCGTGCGTTGCCGCCCTGATGGCCGGGGCGGCGCGCGCCGGCGAGACGGCGGCGGCCGCGCCGCGCAACCTGAAATGGGCCTACGCGAGCGAGGCGTTCGAGGCGCCCGCGAACTGGACGTGGGCGGCGGAACCGGCCGGCGACATCACGACGGGGCCTGGAGAAAAGGATGCGGTCCGTTTCTGGGGATTGGCGACGGCAAATGCAGGCGCTGAGAATACCGTGAGACTTGCGGCGGACGTCTCGGTCTCCAATTTCAACTATGACGTGCAAAGAGCCTCCGGCAAGTTGGTCGTCGATCTCGGCGGCAAGGCGCTCACCGTGCTGGGCAACATGAACCTTACGACCGACAGGGCCAACTTGAATACCGACGGCATCACGTTCAGGGACGGCACGGTGCGCGTGACGGGCAGTGCAAAGGGAACGGCAAACCAATACAGCCAGAAGTACGAAGACTATGGCGGGTTCTACGTCAACCTGCCGGGCAACTCGTATGCAGGCCTCAACTGCGTATTGGACAATGCCGTTCTGGACATCTCAAGCGCCAATCTTCCCATGGCCGCCTATCACTCGACGGGCGGGGTCCTTGGCTCGTCCGGCGCATTCTGCCGGACGAATCACTTCATTCTTGTCAACGGTTCGGAGATTCGCGCGAACAGGTTTACCTTTGACGTCCAGAGAATAAATGCGCCGACGCATGCGATCGTGGACGTGAAGAACTCGAAAATGACGATTTACGATGAGGCGAAGACCGGTGCGCAAACATTCAACGTGCTCATCTGTCAGGGCGGAGGGTCTCTGGACATGCTTTTCCGCGAAGGGGGTACCCTTGAAGCCGGTCAGATACGTGCCCGCGGCGGCATGTCATTCCTCTTTGACGGCGGCAATCACGTGTTGCGTGGCGCGCTGAATTGGGGGGACGACGAGGCCCTTTATCTGAGCGGATCAAGGCTGACTGTCGCCAATGGCGCGATCCTGGACATTCAAAGGGGAGCCAAGATGCAGAACGGAGCGGTCGTTGAGGTGCGTGGGAATGCCTCCCTGTCGAGCACAAAAGCAAATGCCGCGTTTTCCGTCGGGATGCGTTATAACGCCCCTTCCACGGCGGCCGGCCTGTGTACGCTTTTGGTGGATGGCGGCATCGTGTCGTTCCCGCAGATCTCTTTTGGCTCGCACTTCGTTTCGAGCGATGGCACGCAGATCGAGACATATGGGGATAACTGTCTGCGCGTCGTCGGCCCGTTGAGCCGCGTGGAGCAGACGCAGGGCACTACGGCTGGCATGGCGTTCAACTACGGAACGAAGGTGATCTTCGAGATTCCGGCGGAGGGCTACCACGACGCCGACGGCGTGGCGCGCGCGCCGGTCTACACGGCGGGGGCGTTCCGCTCGACGACGACGGAGAGCTGCCGCCCGATCGGCCTCGAGCTCGCGACGAAGGCGTTCGACCGGGCGAATCCGAAGAAGTCCGTCACGCTGCTGCAGGCGGCGTCGGACAGCCGCGCGGTCTTCGAGCTGCTGATGGCGAACGTGACGTGGACGGACAACCCGAACCGGCACGGCGCGCTGTCCGTCTCGGAGGACGGCAAGAGCCTCGTCTACACGGCCGATCTCCGGCAGGGCCTCGCCGTCATCATCCGGTGATTTCATGGTGTCATGTGGCGCAAGATGAACAGGCCTATGGCAAGAAAACAGCTCATCCTTCTGGGTAGCGCCCTCTGCGCCGTCTGCGCGTGACAGCCAGAGGAAGGAACGAATTCATGACATTGGAAAATGCACGAGGTGAAAGCCGCAAGGTTTTCTGGACAATGCTGCTGGCGGCCTGTGCCGGCGTTGCGTCTGCATGGGCAGACGGATCGCTGGCGGACTTTCCGCGGCTGGCGGGCGAGACGGACGACGCCGGGCGCCTTCAGCGGGCGATTGACGCCAACCCTTCAGGTGTCCTGCGCGTTCCGGGCGGAGAATACGCGGTGGCGTCTCCCGTTCTCGTCACGAACCGCTGTTCGCTCGCGCTGGAGAAGACGGCGAGATTGCGGGCGATCCGGAAGATCCCCTTCGTCTTGAAGGTCAACAATGCGACGACATGGGTCAATTCGCCGCAGGACGACCACGGCACGTTCGTGACGGGAGGCGTCATTGACGGCAACGGGCTCGCCTCGTGTCTGGCATTGGACGGCTTCAAGCACTACACGCTGCGCGACACCGTGTTCATGAACGGTGCGCAATATGGGCTTCTGCTCAATTCCGAGGCGCACGGCTACGAGCTCGTGGCGCAGAACCTGTACTTCAAGTGCAATCTGTCAGGGTTGGCCGGGAACACGGCCGTGTTTTCGCATGGCGGCGACAGCCACTACACGGATCTGGTCGTCGTGGACTGGACGGTCGGCTTCCACATGCGCGGCGGCGGGTCGAATCGGCTGACGCGCTGTCACGTCTGGGGCGGCATGGTCGCTCCGGCCAAGCCGGGCGAGCCGCCCGAAATGCTGAAGGATTCGGTCAACTTCCGCATTGAAGGCGCGGGGGCCATCCTGCGCGACTGCTATGCGGACACAGGTGTCGTCGGCTATGAGATCTCGGGCAAGGATACGCGGCTTCTGGGCTGTTCCTATTTCAGCAATCCGAAATTCGGGCTTGACGGCATGACGATCGTGAGACACGCGAGCGGACGGCTTCTCGTGTCGGAAGGCTCGTTCGTGAAGACGGCGCCGCGGGTGAAAGTCTATGACGGGTGCGGCACGGTTGCTTGGCGCGACATGATGTACTGGGGGTTTGACGAATCGGATGACCTGCCGGGGGCGTTGACATTCGGGATGGACAGGAAAAGCATCCCATACGATTAAGGGTCAAGGAGGTTGTCGTGAAGAGACTGCTCGTCTTGCTTGCATTGTCTGCCGCGCTGGCCGGAGGATTCGCCTTCTGGCGGCATTGCGGCGCGCCGTGTCCGGCGAAGACGTCTGGGCGGACGCCTGCCGCCGCGTCCGTGCCGCAGCCGGAGCGCAAGGTGTTCGCGCATTTCATGGGGTGCTGGCCGGCGGCGAACGGGGCGCTGCCGCATTCCTTCAAGAAGGACGCGGCGCAGACGCCGTCCGAGCGGTTCGCGAAGGCCCGCAAGAACGGCTACGACGCGGTGGGCGGGCGCATCGTCAACTGGCCGCTCCTGCCGCAGGACTTCGAGACGAACGCGCTCGCGAACGCGAAGCTGGAGATCGCGCGGGCGATTCGCGCCGGCATCGACGGGTTCGCCTTCGACGCCTGGGCGGGCGGCGACAGCGCCAAGCGGCAGCTTGACACGTTCTTCCGGGCGGCGGAGGAGATGAAGGCCGATTTCGGCCTGACGGTCTGCTTCGACCCGAGCTGCCACCCGCACGGGCCGGGAGACGGGACGATGCTCGAACAGTTCATCGCGACGGCGAAATACGTGCTGCGCCACCTCGACTCGCCGAACCTCGCGCGCTTCGACGGCAAGCCGCTCTTCTTCGGCTATTACTCGGAGGGCATCGTGCCGCGCCAGACGGGCGAGACGGGCGAGGCGTGGCGCGCGCGCGTCGCCGAGGCCTGGGCCGCGTGGCGGGCGGCGCTGCCGTGCCCCGTCTTCCTGCACGGCTCGCTGGACGCGATGGCGAACTTCAGGGACGCGAAGCCGGCGCAGATGGGCGCGATCGGCCGCTGGGCGGGCGCGACGTTCGACGCGGTCGGCGGCTTCCTCGGCACGGACAACGGCTGGGGCATGGACACGAACCTCGTCGCGGGCGTGAAGGCCGCCGGCGGCGAATGGAGCCAGCCGCTCTTCTTCCAGTACTCGAACAAGCTCGGCGGCATCATCACGGGCGCGGGGCTGGACCGCCTGCGGCGGAACTGGGAGGCGGCGATCCGCAACGGCTCGCGCCTCCTGCAGTTCGTGACGTGGAACGACTACGGCGAGGAGTCGTCCATGGCCCCGGCCTACGGCACGTCCTACACCGTCACGCGCGTCAACCGCCATTTCGCGGAGACGTGGAAGACCGGGCGCGCGCCGAAGGTCACGCAGGACGAGGTCCACGCGGTCTTTCGCCGCGCGCTCTCGACGGAGGACGCGTACCCGTTCCTCTCGCGGCGCGCGCATCGTCCGACCGTCCTGGAGATCGACACGTTCCTGACGGCGCCGGCGCGCGTCGCGGTCGAGGGCTACGGGGATTACGACGCGCCGGCCGGCTACTCGTTCCGGCAGTTCCCGCTGCGGGAGGGCGTGATTCGCGTCGCGGTCACGCGCGGCGCGACGACGGCGCTCGACTGGACGTGTCCCGAGACGGTCGCGCGGGAGGCGTGGCGCGAGGACATGACGCTTGCCGCCTACGGGTCGAATTACGCGGACTAATGGGCGCGCGACTTCCCGGGGACAGCCCCCTTCGTCTTTGCGGAGAATGCGGACGACGACGGCGACGGGCTGCCGAACTGGTTCGAGATGGTCTACTTCGGAGAGTTTCCGCGCATGAGCACGGCGACGGCGGCCGATCCGAACGCCGATCCGGACGGCGACGGGCGCACGAACCTGCAGGAGTGTCGCGACCGGACGAATCCGCTCGTCGCGGACGCGGCGGGTTACGACGTCGGTTTCGTCTGGCGACTCGCCGACCTGAAGGAAGCGGCCTTCGTGACGAATCCGTTCAAGGACAGGACGGGCCACGCGCGGTGGTACGCCGCCTACAAGTACGGGCCGGCGCGCCAGGTCGCGCACGACGGCGACTACACCGTCATGGACTGGGCCGGCGGCGCGGCGAAGGCGCGCCAGGCGGGGACGTACGCGAAGAACCCGTGGGGCGGCTACGGCGGCGGCTGCAGCGTCTCGACGAACGGCACGGTCGCGCTCTCGCCGCGCCAGGAGTGCCTGATGCTGCTCGGCTGGAAGGCGCCGACGACGGGGACGTATGCGTGCGAGGCTGTCGCCACGGGCGGAAAGGGGCATGGGAGCCAGCGGCTTTCGCTGGAGCAGGGGACGCGCGAGCTGGACGTGAAGGCCGTCAAGGGCGGGGAGTCCGCGACGCTGCGGGCGGACGGCGTGGCGCTGAAGGCGGGCGAGATGCTGTGGTTCGCCGCCGACGCGCGCGACAGCTGGGGCATGCAGGGCGTGCGCCTCGAGAGATTTGACGTGAAACGCAGCAAGTAAAAAGCAAGGAACTGAAATGAAGAAACTGATTGGGCTGGCTGTCGCGGTTGCGGCGGCGACGGCGGCGAATGCCGTCGAGGGCGAGCGCACGGTGTTTGCGCACTACATGACGTGCTTCTACAAGGACGTCGAGACCTACAAGAAGGAAATCCTCATCGCCCAGCAGTACGGCGTGGAGGGCTGGGCGCTCAACTGCGGCAACTGGAAGCGCAAGGACCCGAAGACCGGCGAATGGCGTCCGCACGAAAGCTACGTGCAGGCGAGCTCCAACGTCTTCGCGGCGGCCGAGGCGCTCGGCACCGGGTTCAAGGTGTTCTTCTCGCCCGACGGCTCGAAGGAGGCCTTGCACAGGAACAACCATCCCGACATGGGCGTGATGTTTTACAGGCATCCCAACCTTTTCCGCTACGGCGGGCGTCCGTTCATCTCCGGCTGGGCGGGGAACACGCGGCTCACGAACAAGTACGTCGACTTCAGGCGCGAGCTCGCGGCGCGCGGCGTCGGCGACTACCTGATCGTGCCGCACTACGGCGTCTCGAACCACACGATGTACGAGACGTTCGACCTCGTGGAGAACGACATCTTCCGCGACCCGAACTTCGTCTGCGACGGCATCTTCTTCTTCGGGTGCGACAACACGGTCGACGAGTTCATCGACCGTCTCGACGTGGGGCGCCTCGCGTCGCTGAAGAACGGCAAGATCTTCATGGCCGGTCCGTGCCCCGCCTACAACAGCTCGAACCTGCGCGACTTCCGGGGCGTCTCGGGCTATGCGGACATCTGGCGGAGCATCGTCGCCTCGCAGCCGGAGCTCGTGGAGATCGTGACGTGGAACGACAACGGCGAGGACTCCGGCATCTTCATCGACGGGTGGACGGGCGGCCAGCTGCCGCACGACCTGCAGAGCCGCATCTGGGCGTGCCGCGACGAGGCCTTCCTCGACCTCACGGCCTATTTCGCCGCCGCCTACAAGAGCCGGGGACGCGAACCGGCCATCACGCAGGACAAGATCTACGCCGCGTACCGTCCGCGCTCGAAGCGCCTGACGAAGATCTTCAGCCCCGAGTCCGAGACGCCGTGGCGGGACTTCCGCGACACGTTCCTGCAGGTCCACGACGACGTGGAGGACAACGTCTACATGAGCGCGCTCTTGACGGCGCCCGCCGAGCTGGAGATCTCCCAGGCGGGGCCGGACGGCACGCCGCACGTCGTCACGGCGCGCGTGGGGGCGGGCTTCCGTTCGCTCGCCGCGCCGATGGTGCCGGGCGCGACGCCGTCCTTCGCCGTCCGCCGCGACGGAAAGGTCGTCGTCTCGACGGCGGGCCGCCGCCAGATCGCCGCGAAGGAGACGGAGCGCAACTCGCTCGCGTGGGGCTACAACGGCACGCAGCGCATGTGGACGCAGTGCGCCGTCGCGGGTGAGCCGGCGCTGACGCTCGACGCGGCGGACGGGACGGAATGGACGCTGCCGAAGGGCTTCGCGCCGGGCAGCTACTCGTTCCGCGTCACGTACGCGAACGCCTCGGACGAGGAGGCGCGCTATTCGCTGCACGTCGACCTGCCGTGGCTCGCGAAGACCAGCCACGCGCACGTCCTGCCGCTCTACCTGCCGCCGACGGGCGGGGCGACGCGCGAGGTCGCGTTCCTCTGGACGGTCCCCGAAGGGGCGACGGCCGTGCGCATCGTCTGCGACAGGGTGACGGGCGACGAGCGCAAGTGGGTGACGAAGGACGGCCGGCACGTGCAGGCGCCGCTCGCCTACGACTGGTCGGACTGGGGCGGCGCGGAGCTGAAGTCGGTCGCGCTCGTCCGCAACGCGGTCGCGCGCTGGGACGGGACGGTCGTGCCGTCCGTGCCGGAGACGGTCGCGATCCCCGGCGGCACGTTCACGATGGGCGCGCACGCGCAGGAGCCGGACGAGGGCCTGGCGCGCGAGGTCACGGTCTCGCCGTTCCGCCTCGGCAGGTACGAGGTCACGAACCGCGAGTTCGAGGCGTTCCGCCCCGGCCACCGCACGATGCGCTCGGCGACGTCCTGGCGTGACGACGATCCCGTCATCTACGTCTCGTGGCAGGACGCCCGCGCCTACTGCAACTGGCTCTCGCGCCAGGAGGGGCTGACGCCCGCCTACGACGAGGCGAACGGCTGGGCGTGCGACTTCGCGGCGGACGGCTATCGCCTGCCGACCGAGGCGGAATGGGAGTATGCCGCGTCCGGGCGCGGCGAGGGCCGCGTCTATCCCTGGGGAGACGAGGCGCGCCCGAAGGAGCTGCGCAAGCGCGTGCGGACGCGCGGCGCCGACGAGCGGGACGTGTCGCGCGACGGCATCTTCGACCTGGGCGGCAACGTCTGCGAGTGGTGCGAGGACAACTACCACTACGACGCCCTGCCGGGCGGGAAGGACCCAGTGGACGTGCGGCCGCCGAAGTCGGGGCGCATGGACTTCCGCTCGATCCGCGGCGGCAGCTTCGGCTACTACGGCAGCGCGCGCACCTGCGACCGCGAGTTCAACTCGCCGCGCTACGCGGGCTACGTCTACATCGGCTTCCGCGTCTGCCGCGCGGACGCGCGTCCGTAACGGGAGTCGACGATGGTTGCGACGGCTTTCCTGTCGGTGGCTCTTTTCGCGGCGGTGCCCGGCTTCAAGCGCGCGCTCGTCGTCAACGAGGACAACGACCACTACTTCAAGTATCCGTCCGAGCGGATGAACGCGGACGACCTGCGGGCCTACGTCGACCGCCTCGCCGAGGGCCCCGTCACGCACGTCTTCTTCTGTGCGTCCGGCCAGCGCGCGAGCTACGCCTCGCGGGCGGTCGAGCCGATCTGGGCGGGGCTCGCCGAGCCGGACCAGAACGGACGCACGAACAACATCTGGTGCGTCAACGCGAAGAGGCTGCATGACGCGGGCATTGATCCCTACGCGGTCTGGATCGCGCAGTGCCGCGAGAAGGGCGTCTCGCCCGGACTGACCTTCCGGCTGAACGACGTGCACTACTGCTTCGTGCCGCGTTACTTCCGCATGTCGCAGTTCTATCGCGACCATCTGGACTGCCGCACGTCGGACGCCCCGACCCCCGACGACTGGCTGTCGTACACGCTCGACTTCGCGCGCGCCGAGGTGCGGGAACAGGCGCTCGCCGTCATTGCCGAGCAGCTGGAACGCTACGACGTCGATGCGTTCGAGCTGGACTGGATGCGGTTTCCGCGCCATCTGCGTCCGGGGCGCGAGGCCGAGGGCGCGCGCTTCCTCACGGAGGTCGTCGTCCGCACGCGGCGCCTGGCGGACGCGGCGGGTGCGCGCCGGGGGCGACGCATTGCGCTGGGCGTGCGCGTGCCGAGCCGTCCCGCCGCCGCGCAGGCTCTCGGCCTCGACGTCGCGGCCTGGGCGCAGGAGGGGCTCGTCGATCTCGTCGTCGCGTCCTGCTTCTTCAGTTCGGCCGACTTCGACATCCCGGTGACGGACTGGAAACGTCTGCTCGGCGACCGCGTGGCGTTCCTGCCCGAAATCGCCGAGGGCTGGTCGGCCGGGCCGGGCCTGCCGCGCCGGCACAACGACTACGCCACGTATCTGGGCGCGGCGGACATCCTGCGGTCGCGTGGGGCGGACGGTTTCTATCTCTTCAACCTGCCGTATTGCCCGGATCGCGTCTTCGGGGCCGTCTGCCGCGAAGGGTTGGGCGCGGACGCCCTGTCCCGCCACGGTGCGCGCTATCCGGTCTCGTATCACGATGTCGCGCCGCAGGGGCTTGAGGCGAATGTCCAGTTCCCGTGCACGGTCGGCTCGGAACGTCCGGCGACGCTGCGCCTGTTGGCCGGAGAGGGCGTGACGGGACGCGCCGTGCGCGTGCGGGCGGAGGGGGAGGCCCTGCCGCCGCCGGCGCGCGTGACGCTCAATGGACATGCGGGTACGCGCGGGCCGGACGGCCTTTCGTTCGCGTTCCCGTCCGGTGCCGCCCACGCGGGCACGAACGTCCTGACGGTTGCTTCGCCGCAGCCCGTCGTCCTGCGCACCGGCGAAATCGCCGTGTCGCCGCAGAACTGACGGGACGATTGCCGCGCATGATGTGATGTCGTGCTTAGAGATAGGGCACAGGGTGGGCGTTGACGGCGTGGGACGGGTTTTTGCTATAACCTCATTCATCTTTTAAACATTTAAATATGCTGATGGTTTCGTTGTTGCAATAACTAAATCGCGCAGATGTTTAGTCTTTTGAGAAACGAAACAAGGAAGAGGGAAAAATGATTGGCATGGAAGAGATGCAGGAAATCTTGGATACGTCAGCTCGCCTCGTTTCGGCGGTATCGACGGATTTCCACCGCTACTTGAGCGAGGAGATTGACTGGCGCGGTCGCTTGATCTGCATCAAGGGCGCACGGGGGACAGGAAAGACGACGCTGATGCTGCAACGCATTCGGGAGGCGTTTGGCATTGACGGAAAGGCCGTCTACATCAGCCTTGACGACCTCTGGTTCTCGAACCATCGCGTCCGAGATGCGGTTGAGTATTTCCACACGCATGGCTATACGCACGTCTTTGTCTATGAAGTGCATCATTTCGGCAAGGACTGGGCGTTGCTGGTCAAGAACCTCTACGATCAGTTTCCGGACTTGAATTTCGTTTACAGGAGATTTTCTGGTGGACGGCACGTGGCTTTTCAAGATTGGCGGCAGCGGCAAGGGCTTCCGGCAGGTCAGGGATGTGCCGAACAGCTTTGTCGTCAACGATGACATCGAGCGCGGCCTCGGCAACAAGATTCCGCTGTGGCTGTTTGGGCTCCTTTACTAAACATTGCAAGGCTTTTGCGCCGCCGGTCACCCCCATGGGGTGGCGTGGCTTGTCTTTCTTCTTCGATTCCCATGGCCTTCCTCTCTTCTCTGCTGACCCGTTAGATATTACCATTTTCGCATCGCCGCGTCCGGAACTAAACTTGGATTCCAGAACTAAATCCTAACTTTGGGTGTTGAGCCGTTAGGGCTGTCCTC
>CAKUGW010000104.1 GCA_934654805.1 uncultured Kiritimatiellota bacterium | reverse complement strand
TCTTCGAGGGCTGCGCGCGCGTGAGCGCGGCGAACGCCTCGATGGCGGACGCCCTGACGCCGATCATGATCTTCCTCGTCGCCGTCCTGAAGACGCGCCGCGCGCGGGCGTCCGAACTCCTCTCGCTCGCCTGCGGGCTCGTCGGCGCGCTGCTCGTGATCCAGGTCGTGACGGCGCGCGGCTTTGCGCTCGAGGCCTATTCGACGGGCGACGTCTATGTCCTCTTGGCGGCGGCGACGTGGGGCGTCTACACCGTCTACGGGCGTGCGCCGATCGCGCGCCTCGGCTCGTCGCTCTTCACGCTGCTGACGATGCTCGTCGGCGCGGCGGCGCTCGGGGTCTTCCTCCCGTTCCTCGACCTCGCGTGGCCGGCGACGGTGCGGGCGTGGCTGCTCGTGGCGACGCTCGGCCTCGTCTCGACGCTTCTGCCGTTCTGGACGTGGAACGCCGCGCAGAAGTACCTGCCGATGTCCGTCCTTGGCGTGAGCGCCTACTTCACGCCCGTTGTCGCGGTGGCGCTGGCCGCGCTGCTCCTGGGCGAGCCCGCGACGCCGCTCCAGTGGCTCGGCACGGCGTTCATCGTCCTTTCCGGCGTGCTGGAGTCGTGGCATCGGGGGCGCTGACGCGCGCCGGGCAGAAGGCGGGCCGCTTCTGCGCGGCCGGCCCGTCGGCAGAAGTCAGGATGCGGGAAATGTGCTATAATGGCGCCCGTTTCCTGACGGAAAGACCTTGAGAGGGAAATCTTGAAACCATGAACCTGATTGAAACGATACGGGACAAGGCGCGGGCGAACGTGAAGACGATCGTCCTGCCGGAGGGCGACGAGCCGCGCACGGTCGCGGCGGCCGCGTGCATCGTCAAGGAAGGGCTGGCGAAGCCGGTCCTGCTCGGCGACCCCGGCAGGATCCGCGCCGTCGCGGCGGAGAAGGGCGTCGACCTCGCGGGCGTCACGCTCGTCGATCCGAAGGCGGACGCGCGGGCGGCCGCCTACGCGCAGGCGCTGTACGAGCTGCGCAAGGCGAAGGGCGTGACGCCGGAGAAGGCGGCGGCGCTCGTCGCCGACCCGATGTGCTTCGGCATCATGATGGTCAAGCTGGGCGATGCGGACGGCCTCGTGTCGGGCGCCGTCCACTCGACGGGCGACATGCTGCGCCCCGCGCTGCAGGTCATCAAGACGAAGCCGGGCATGAAGCTCGTCTCGTCCAGCTTCTTGATGGAGTGCCCGAACCGGGAACTGGGCGAGGACGGCCTTCTCGTCTATGCGGACTGCGTCGTGAACCCGTGCCCGAACGCCGAGGAGCTCGCGAACATCGCCGTCGCGGCGGCGGAGACGGCGCGGACGCTCTGCGGCATCGCCGAGCCGCGCGTCGCGCTCCTCTCGTTCTCGACGAAGGGCAGCGCGCAGCACGCGCTCGTCGACAAGGTGCGCGAGGCGACGGCGATCGCGCACGCGCTGGCGCCGGGCCTCCTGCTCGACGGCGAGCTCCAGCTCGACGCGGCGCTCGTCCCCGAAGTCGCGGTGCTGAAGGCGAAGGGAAGCCCCGTCGGCGGACGCGCCAACGTGCTCGTCTTCCCCGACCTGCAGGCCGGCAACATCGGCTACAAGCTCACGCAGAGGATCGGCGGCGCGAACTGCTTCGCCGTTTTGCAGGGGCTCGCCAAGCCGTGCAACGACCTCTCGCGCGGCTGTTCGGCGGACGACATCGTCAACACCGTCGCGATGACGGCCGTGCAGGCGGGCTGACGGCGCGCGCTGCGCGTCGGGGTCAATTGGACAGAAGACGGCGATTTATGATATAATGCGCGGACTTTTCACCAACGAAGAAGAAGTTTCATGGCGATCGTATTAGGCTTGCCGAAAGGCAGTTTGCAGGAATCGACCTTCGCGCTGTTCAAGCGCGCGGGCTTCAACGTGTCGTGCTCCAGCCGCAGCTACTACCCATCGATCGACGACGAGGAGATCAAGTGCCGCCTCCTGCGTCCGCAGGAGATGAGCCGCTACGTCGAGCTCGGCAAGATCGACGCGGGCATCTGCGGCTACGACTGGATCTACGAGAACGGCAGCGACGTGCAGGAGATCTGCGAGCTGAACTACTCGAAGGCGACGTCGAACCCCGTCCGCTGGGTGATCGCCGTGCCGAACGACTCGAAGATCAAGTCGGTCAAGGACCTCCAGGGCAAGCGCATCTCGACCGAGGCGATGGGCCTCGTGAAGCGCTACCTCAAGAAGCACGGCGTCAAGGCCGACGTCGAGTTCAGCTGGGGCGCGACGGAGGTGAAGGCCCCCGAGCTCGTCGACGCGATCGTCGACCTGACGGAGACGGGCTCGTCGCTTCGCGCGAACAACCTGCGCATCGTCGACACGATCCTGACGTCGACGACCCGCTTCATCGCGAACAAGGCGTCGTGGAAGGACAAGGCGAAGCGCGCGAAGCTCGAGCAGCTGAAGATGCTGCTCATCGGCGCGCTGGAGGCCCAGCGCCGCGTGCTGCTGAAGTGCAACGCGCCGGAGAAGACGCTCGCGAAGGTCGTGAAGGCCATGCCGGCCCTGCACGCGCCGACGGTGAACAAGCTCAACGACGCCGGCTGGTACGCCGTCGAGAGCGTCGTCGAGGAGCGCCAGGTGCGCGACCTCATCCCCGCGCTCAAGGCGAACGGCGCGACGGGCATCATCGAGCTGCCGCTCAACAAGATCATTTTCTGAAAAGGAAGAAGGAAGAGGCAAAGGGGAAGAAGCTGACAGCCTCGTCTCGTGATCCTCGACCTTCGACTCACACTCACCCCCAACAAGGAGAAAACAAAAATGGGAAGCATCAAGAAGAAACGCCGGAAAAAAATGTCGAAGCACAAATACGACAAGCGCATGAAGGCGCAGCGGCATAAAACGAAATAGTTTCCGGTAAATGCCGGATCCGTCACATCGGAGGCACATAGATGGGTGAAGTAATCGGTGCGGGCGAGCTGCACAAGGGCGTGAAGCTCTTGATTGACGGCGAGCCCTGGGAAATCACGGAATTCGACTTCTCGAAGCCGGGCAAGGGGCAGGCGATCTACAACTGCAAGCTCCGCAACATGATGACCGGCGGCGGCATGACCAAGAGCTACCGTTCGGGCGACAAGTTCGAGAAGCCGGAGCTTCTCCAGATGTCCGTCACGTACTCGTACGACGACGGCCAGGCTTTCGTCTTCACGGACGAGAACTTCGAGGAAATCCGCGTCTCCTACGACGTCATGGGCGACAAGAAGTACTTCCTGATGGACGAGATGGAGGTCAAGGCCCTGTTCTTCAACGACAAGGTGATCGGCGTGGATCTCCCGCAGCTCGTCGAGCGCAAGGTGATCAAGGTCGAGCCGGGCGTGAAGGGCAACACGGCCTCGGGCAAGGTGACGAAGCCGGCGACCGTCGAAGGCGGCTACCAGCTCGCGGTGCCGCTCTTCATCAACGAGGGCGACGTCATCCGCATCAACACCGAGACCGGCGAGTACAACGACCGCACGTCGACGAAGTGATCCGTCGCCGGGCGCGTCAGCAACCGAAGGCCGCCCTCGCGTTGGCGAGGGCGGCCTTTCCCTATTCGGCAATTGCGCGAAGTGCGCCGACTGTGGTATAATTCACCCCCATGCGGGGCTTCGGCCTTGCCGCCAAAGCGAAGCGAACGGAATGTAAACACCCAAATCAAAAGTAAGGAACAACATGCTCAAGAAACTGTTTAGGCTCGACGAGAACAAGACGACGGTCAAGACCGAGCTCGTCGCGGGCCTCACCACGTTCATGACGATGGCGTACATCCTCGCCGTGAACCCGAACATCCTCTCGATCGCGGGCATTCCGCGCGGCGGCGTCTTCGTCGCGACGTGCCTTGCGGCCGTCGTCGGCACGCTGCTCATGGCGTTCATGTCGAACTATCCGTTCGCGCTTGCGCCGGGCATGGGCCTCAACGCCTTCCTCACCTTCGGCGTCTGCCTCGGCATGGGCTACAGCTGGCAGTTCGCGCTGCTTGCGGTGTTCGTGGAGGGCCTCGTCTTCCTCGCGCTCTCGCTCACGCCCGTCCGCGAGGCGATCTTCGACTGCATCCCGTTCACGCTCAAGAAGGCGGTGGCGGCCGGCATCGGCCTCTTCATCTGCTTCATCGCGCTGCAGACGGCGAAGATCATCGTCAACAACGACGCGGTGCTCGTGGGGCTCATGAGCTTCAAGAACGCGCCGTTCCACACGCAGGGCATCTGCGCGGCGCTCGCGATCCTCGGCACGATCCTCACGGGCGTCATGATGGCGCGCAACGTCAAGGGCGCGATCCTCTACGGCATCTTCGTGACGTGGGGCCTCGGCATGGCCGCGCAGGCGGCGGGCGTCTACGTGCCCGACCCGAAGGCCGGCTACTTCTCGCTCTACCCGGCGCTCTCGTTCGCGGGCATCGCGGACTCGTTCGCGCAGTTCAAGCAGACCTGTGGCGCCGTCTTCGACCCGGCGGGCTGGACGCACAAGGGCGACGCGAACACGGGCTGGGCGCTCGTCAAGGGCCTCGACTTCTTCGTCGTCATGTTCGCGTTCTTCTTCGTCGACCTCTTCGACACGCTGGGGACGCTGATCGGCGTCTCGATGAAGGGCGGCTTCCTCACGAAGGAGGGCAAGCTCCCGCGCATCTCGGGCGCGCTCTGCGCGGACGCGATCGCGACCTCGGTCGGCGCGGTGTTCGGCACCTCGACGACGACGACCTACGTCGAGTCCGCCTCGGGCGTGATGGTCGGCGGCAGGACGGGCCTCACGGCCGTCACGACGGCGGCCCTCTTCCTCGCGGCCATCGTCCTCGCCCCGATCTTCCTTGCGGTGCCGGGCTTCGCGACGGCCCCCGCGCTCATCGTCGTCGGCTACCTGATGCTCTCGTCCGTCGCCGAGATCGACTTCCGCGACGCGAGCGAGGCGATCCCCGCGTTCCTGACGGTCGCGTTCATGCCGTTCGCCTACTCGATCTCCGACGGCATCATGGCCGGCGTCATCTCGTACACGCTCGTCAACCTCATCGCGGGCAAGGCGAAGAAGGTGCACTGGATCATGTACGTGCTGACGGCCGTCTTCATCGCGAAGTACGCGCTGATGTAATCCCATGTCCAAGGCAATACGGCACACGCTGAACATGAAAAGCTACAACTGCGTCGTCTGCATCAAGCAGGTCCCGGACACCCAGAAGGTGACGGGCGAGGCGATGAAGGCGGACGGAACGATCAACCGCGCGGCCCTGCCCGCGATCTTCAATCCCGAGGACAAGAACGCCCTCGAGGCCGCGCTGCGGGTCAAGGAGACCTACGGCGGCACCGTCACCGTCATCACGATGGGCCTGCCCGCCGCGAAGGCGATCCTGCGCGAGGCGCTGATGTGCGGGGCCGACCGCGCGGTGCTCGTCACCGACCGCAAGGCCGCCGGCTCCGACACGCTCGCGACGAGCTACATCCTCTCCCAGGCGGTGAAGCGGTTCAGCCCCGACCTCGTCTTCTGCGGGCGCCAGGCGATCGACGGCGACACGGCCCAGGTTGGCCCGCAGATCGGCGAGAAGCTCGACTGCGCGGTCGTCACCTACCTGGAGAGGCTGGAGATGGACGGCGACGTCGCGGTCGCGACGCGCGACATCGGCACGGGCATCGAGACGTGCCGCGCGAAGCTGCCCGCGCTCTTCACCGTGACGGAGAAGTTCGGCGCGCTGCGTCCGTTCCAGATGCGCCGCGTCATGGAATTCAAGAACGCGGAGCCGGAGGTGCTGGACTGCGCGGCGATCGGCTGCGAAGACGCGCGCTGCGGCTTCGCGGGCTCGCCGACGAGCGTCAACAAGATCCAGTCCGTCGTCCTCGCAGGCGGCGCGTTCAAGGAAGTCGCCCCGACGGACGAGGGCCTCGGTGGCCTTGTCGCGGAGCTCATCGCGGAGCATACGATCGGGTGAGCGGGACGGGAAGGCGGTAAGAAGGAAAAGGGAAGAAAGAAAAGGGAAGAAGTAAGAAGTAAGAAGGAAGAAGGAAAAGGGAAGAAGGAGGAGGGAAGAAGTATGGACAGAACCAAGGGAGAAGTCTGGGTCTTTGCGGAACAGGAGGAGGGCAAGCTCGCCGAGATTCCGTTCGAGCTGCTCGGCAAGGCGCGCGAGCTCGCGGCGAAGCTGGGCGTCAAGGTCGGCGCCGTGCTGATGGGCGAAGGCGTCGAGCCGCTGGCGGCGGAACTCGTCGCGGGCGGGGCGGACGTCGTGCATCTCGTCGACGATCCGGCGCTCAGGGTGTTCCGCAGCAAGGCGTACCGCCATGCGCTCGTCGAGCTCGTCAAGGCGGAGCGGCCGCAGATCCTGGTCTTCGGCGCGACGCACATGGGGCGCGACCTCGCGCCGGCCGTCGCGTCCGCGCTGCGCTGCGGCCTCACGGCGGACTGCACGGATCTCCAGATCGGCGACTACACGGACCGCAAGACGGGCGAGACGTTCGCGAACGTCCTGCACCAGATCCGTCCCGCGTTCGGCGGCAACATCATCGCGACGATCGTCAACGCGCGCCACTGGCCGCAGATGGCGACGGTGCGCGAGGGCGTGATGAAGCCGTTGGGCGAGGAGGAGAAAGAAGGAAGGAAGAGGGAAGCCGGGGAAAGCGCGGACACTGTCGTTCGACACGACTCCCATCTGGCCGGGGTGGAGATCCCGGTCGAGGTCGTGGAGATCGTCCGCAAGGCCTCGAGCGTCAACCTGAAGGGGGCGCGCATCATCGTCGCGGGCGGCGCGGGCGTCGGCTCGAAGGAGAACTTCGGGCTGCTGCACGACCTCGCGGCGGCCTTGGGCGGCGCGGTCGGCGGATCGCGCGCGGCGGTCGACCTCGGCTACTGCGAGCATGAGCGGCAGATCGGCCAGACGGGCGTCACGGTGCGCCCTGCGCTGATGATCAGCTGCGGCATTTCGGGCGCGGTGCAGCACCTCGCGGGCATGCAGGACGCGGCGAAGATCATCGCGATCAACACCGACAGGGACGCGCCGATCTTCAAGGTCGCGCACTACGGCATCGTCGGTGACCTGAACGTCGTCATCCCGAAGCTCATCAAGGCGATCAGGAACAAGGGCTGACCTTGTTGCCCCGTCCGCAGGATTTCGCTATAATACGCTCTCACAATGACCAGCAACGACGAATATGTCATCCAGCTGCTGACCGAGCGCGGGTACCTGACGCCCGAGCAGGTCGAGACGGCGGCCCACTCGATGAAGGCCGAGAACGAGACGACGCTCGACGCGCTCGTCGCGGGCGGCACGATCGGGCAGGACGAGGTCCTCGGCACGATCGCCGACCAGTTTGGCCTCAAGTACTGCCACATCGACGTGGACGCGATCGACGCGGCGTCCGTGACGAAGGTGATCACGCCGGAGATCGCGAAGAAGTACGGCGTCGTGCCGATCTTGGCGGATGACGACTCGGTGACGGTCGCGCTGTCCGACCCGATGGGGTACGACGCGATCGACTCCCTGCGCTTCGTGCTGGTCGGCAAGGACGTGCAGGCCGTCCTCTGTCCGCTCGACGAGGTGAAGAGCGCGATGGCGAAGCTCTACATGACGGCGGACGAGGCGGAGGTCTCGACGCGCGACGAGGAGGGGCTTTCCGACGCGACGGCGGGCGAGGGCGACGACAACGCCGTCATCAAGCTCGCCAACATGATCATCACGACGGCGATCAAGATGAAGGCCTCCGACATCCACATCGAGCCGATGGAGAAGGAGTTCCGCATCCGCTACCGCATCGACGGCGCGCTCCGCAAGATGGACTCGCCGCCGAAGCGCCTGCAGGGCGCGATCATCTCGCGCTTCAAGATCATGTCGAAGATGAAGATCTCCGAGAAGCGCGTGCCGCAGGACGGGCGCATCCAGATCTCCGTCGGCGGCAAGGACCTCGACCTGCGCGTCTCGTCCGTCCCGACGAACCACGGCGAGTCGATCGTCATGCGAATCCTCGACAAGTCGAACCTCTCGCTCGGCCTGCCGCAGCTCGGCTTCCTCTCCGACGACCAGACGACGTTCGAGCGGCTCATCAAGCTGCCGGACGGCGTGGTGCTCGTGACGGGCCCGACGGGCTCGGGCAAGACGACGACGCTCTACGCCTGCCTCGGCCAGATCAACACGCCCGACAAGAAGCTCATCACGGTCGAGGACCCGGTCGAGTACCAGATGAGCGGCATCAACCAGGTCCAGGTCAACAAGGACGTCGGCCTCGACTTCTCCGCCGCGCTCCGCTCGATCCTGCGCCAGGCGCCGAACATCGTCATGATCGGCGAGATCCGCGACGCGGAGACGGCCGACATCGCGATGGAGGCGGCGCTCACGGGCCACCTCGTGTTCTCGACGCTGCACACGAACGACGCGCCGTCGGCCGTGACGCGACTCCTGGACATCGGCGTGAAGCCGTTTCTCGTCGCGTCCGCCCTGCGCGCCGCGATGGCCCAGCGCCTCGTGCGCGCCATCTGCGAGAAGTGCAAGGAGGCGTACACGCCGAGCGAGCGCGAGATCAAGATGCTGACGGGCCTCGCGAGCGGCACGAGCGCGCAGGTCCCCGACCACATGTACCACGGCGCGGGCTGCGACAAGTGCGGAAAGACGGGCTACAAGGGGCGGAAGGGCATCTTCGAGATCTTCAAGGTCGACGACACGATCCAGCGCCTCATCTTCGACCACGCGCCGGCGACGCTGCTCCGGCAGCGCGCCCGCGAGATGGGCATGCGCACGCTGCGCGAGGACGGGATGCTCAAGGTCGCGAGCGGCATGACGACGCTCGCGGAAGTCCTGCGCGTCACGATGGGCGACGCGGACTGACGGGCCGCGCGCCCCCTTGCGCGGCGGACAGAAATTCGGTATAATACGCACTCAATTTCTCGAAGAGAAACCGAGAAAACGACTTTTGAAAGGCTAAAAATGAAAAAAGACATCCATCCGAAGTACGAAGACGCCACCATCACCTGCGCGTGCGGCAACGTCATCCACACCCGTTCCACCAAGAAGGAGATGACGGTCAACACCTGCTCGGCGTGCCACCCGTACTTCACCGGCGCGAAGACCATGGTCGATACGGAAGGCCGCGTCGACTCGTTCAAGAAGCGCTACGCGAAGTTCGCGAAGTAAGCGCAAAGCCTCTTTCGAGGGCAAGACCGGGCGTCCGGGCCGCAGGGCTTGGGCGTCCGTTTCTGTTCCCCGCTCCCCGTCCCTGTTCCCCGTTCCCTGATCCCCGTTCCCTCTTCCCTCATCCCATGATCGACAGCGCGCTCATCGAGAACCTCCTGACGCGGATTCCGTCCGTCGAAGCGGAACTGGGCGATCCCGCCGTTCTGCAGGATCGCAAGCGCTATCTGGCGGTGCTGGCCGACTACCGCTTCCTCAAGAAGCTCGACTACGCCTATGTCGCGTGGCAGCTTGGCGAGGCGACGGAGCGCGAGCTGTCCGCCGCGCTGCTGAAGCCCGATCCGCTCGAAGACCGCAACGCGGTGCTGGAGATCCGCGCGGGGACGGGCGGCGAGGAGGCGGCCCTCTTCGCGGGTGACCTCTTCCGCATGTACAGCCGGTATGCGGAGCAGAAGGGCTGGAAGGTCGAGGTCCAGCACGAGAACAAGACCTCCCTGAACGGCTACAAGGAGATCGTCTGCCTCGTCAAGGGCGAGGGCGCGTACGGCACGCTGCGCTTCGAGTCGGGCGGCCATCGCGTCCAGCGCGTCCCCGAGACGGAGACGCAGGGGCGCATCCACACGTCCGCCGCGACGGTCGTCGTCTTCCCGGAGGCGGACGAGACGGACGAGCTCGACATCCCGGAGAAGGATATTCGCATCGACCTCTTCTGCGCGGGCGGCGCGGGCGGCCAGCACGTCAACAAGACGGAATCGGCCGTGCGCATGACCCACCTGCCGACGGGGCTTGTCGCGGTCTGCCAGGACGAGCGCTCGCAGATCCGCAACCGCGAGAAGTGCTTCGCGACGCTGAAGGCGCGCATCCTCGACTTCAGGCGCCGTGAGGAGGAGGCGAAGCTCGGCGCCGACCGCCTGACCTTGCGCGGCAGCGGCGACCGCTCGGAGAAGATCCGCACATACAACTTTCCGCAGAACCGCCTGACGGACCACCGCATCGGGCTGACGCTCTACGCGCTCGACCGCATCATCGACGGTGACCTCGCGGAGCTGCTTGACGCCCTGCGCAACAACGACCTCGACGAGCGCCTGAAGCGGGCGCTGGCGGAAAAGCGTTGATACCGCGCCGTTTGACGGCCGAAGGCGTGATGGCGGCAAGTGGTGCGGATGGATTTTTGCTATAATCCCCCCATTATGATTTCAAAACTGCTGGTCATCGCGGGCAAGGGCGACTATCCGCGCCTTGTCATTGCGGGCGCGCGCAAGGCGGGCGTGCCGAAGGTCGATGTGCTGTCCGTCAAGGGCTCGTGCGAGCGTCCGACGCGGCGGCTCGCGGACGAGGTCTTTGCATTCGCCCCGGGCGAGAGCGACAAGGCTGTCGTCTGGGCGGCGGCGCGCGGCTATGACGCGGCGATGCTCGCGGGGCAGGTGAGTCCGCTGTCGCTCTTTCGCGGCAAGTTCGACGAGACGGTGAAGGGCTGGCTGCGCGAGATGCCGGTCAAGAACGCGCACACGATCTTCGGACGGCTCGTCGCGGAATTCGTCAAGGCCGGCGTGAAGATCGTCCCGGCGAGCTCGTTCATGGACGGGCACTTTCCCGGCGTGGGGCCGCTCACGGCACGCGACCTGACGCCGCTCGAACGCGATGACGTGCGGCGCGGGCAGGAGGTCGCGCTCGATGTCGGGCGGCATGACGTCGGGCAGACCGTGCTCGTCAAGTCGGGGATGGTGCTTGCGGTCGAGGCGTTCGAGGGCACGAACGCGGCCATCAAGCGTGCGGGTTCGCTCGGACACGGCTCCGTCCTATTCAAGGCGGCGCGCGACGGGCACGACTGGCGCTTCGACATTCCCGTCGTCGGGCTGACGACGCTCAAGAAGATGAAGAAGGCGGGCGTGACGGCGCTCGGCTTCCAGGCGGGGCGGCTGCTGCTCCTTGACCGCGCGAAGGTCGTCGACTTCGCGAACCGCAACGGCATCGCCATCGTCGGCATCGATTCGGGTCTGCCGCCCGCGCCCCTGCGGCCCTGCTGACGCGACCACGAGAAAGAAGGAGGAAAGGCAATGGTGCGCCAAGCAAGCTTGGCTGAACTTGTAGAATGAAAGGAATCTACTCAGTAAGGATAATGGCATAC
>CAKUGW010000103.1 GCA_934654805.1 uncultured Kiritimatiellota bacterium | reverse complement strand
CACCTGTTCCTCCTGTCGTGGCCTCACTCGCATTTCGGGCAGTCGACCGCGCGCGTCTTGACGAGCTTGGTCGCGTGCGGCGGCACGAGGGCCGTATACGCGCCGGCGTGGCGCCCCTCGCACTTCTGCCGCCAGAGGTCCTTGACCCACCGCTCGCCGCCGCCGAGGCCGAGCTCCTCGAACGTCACCGTGATCTCGCGTGCGAACGGATGCTTGTTGACAAGGGCGACGGCCGTGAAGCCGCCGACGAGCGGACGCGCCCAGACCTCCTCCGCGTCCGTCCGGCGGATGCGCCGGGCGATCTTCCCGAGCCGGTCCTGGCTCACGGCGAGCACCTCGTCGTTGACGAGCAGGCTGCGCGTGAACGCGTCGAGCTTCGTCAGGTCGCAGCCGATCAGGAGCGGCGAGCCGAGCATGCACCACAGCGAGACGTGCGTGTACTGCTCGTTCGGCGTGAGGAACGTCGGATGCGTGAAGCCGCACGAGCGCTGGTCGCCGACGATCATCATGTCGAGGTCGATCCAGCAGCCGGGGCCCGACCACTTCCAGTAGTTCTCGGCGCCGAGGCGCGACTCGACCGACCGCCACATCCACGGCCAGGAGTCCTTCATGTCCTCCCAGACGCGCCAGGCGTTCGCCCCGGTCTCGCGCGCCCACTCCTCGGCGTGGCCCATGCCGTACTGGCAGAAGGAGTAGAGGATGTCGCGGTTCTGACGCCTGAGGCAGTCCTGCATCAGCCGGTAGGGGCGCCGCTTCGATTCGCCGCGCACGTCGCGCCAGTCGCCGATGTGCCACGGCAGCCCGCCGCGCTCGTCCGCGATGACCTCGTCATAGGAGCACCAGTCGTACTTGACGTAGTCGAAGCCCCAGTCAGCCCACTGCGCCGCGTCCTGCAGCTCGTGCCCGTAGCTGCCCTCGCAGCCGCCGCAGGTCGTCGGCCCCGGCGAGGAGTAGAGCCCCGCGCGGAAGCCGAGGGCGTGGATGTCGTCCGTCAGCCCCTTCATGTCCGGGAAGGACGGGTTCGGCAGGATGCGCCCCTCGGCGTCGCGGGCGGGCCCGCGCAGTTCGGGGCGGTCCTTGTTCTGCGGCGCGTTGTTCATTTCCCAGAAGTCGTCGAGGTTGATGTAGGCCCAGCCGTGGTCGCCGAGGCCCGTGGCGTCCAGCGCGCGCGCGGCCTCCCGCGCATGCTCGCCCGTGAAGCGCGAGCCCCAGATGTTCCAGCTGTTCCAGCCCATGGGCGGCGTCAGGGCGATCGTGTCCCCGACCGCGAGGCGGATCGTCCGCGTCGCCCGTCCCTTCGCGTTCTCGGCCGTCACCTCGATGTCGTAGTCGCCCTTCTGCGCCGGCGCCGTGCCGCGCAGGATCCCCTTGTCGGGATCGAGCGTCACGCCGTCCGGCAGGCCCTTCGCCGTGAAGCGCAGCGGGCGTTCGCCGGACGTCGCGACGCGGAAGATGACCGGCCGTCCGGGACGGACGCCCCAGATGTCCGCGCCGTTGATCTGCGGCTCCGGCTTCTCCGTCGGCGTGAGGATGCCGAGCTGCCGCATCGCCTCCGGCCCGGCGAGCGGCTCGATCCGCGCGTCGTCCGCGCACGTGATGCGCGCGTCGAGCCAGTCGCCGTAGGCGGCGTCGAACGCGGCCCACGGCGCGTCCGACGACGTCTCCAGCACGAGCTCCCGGACGCCGGCGAGATCGACGTGCACCTCGACCGGCTGCATTCCCTCGCGCAGGGACGGCGACCGCCAGGCGACCTTTCCGTCCGCCCACACGCGGAAGACCATCTGCACCTGGCGGTCGCCGCGCTTCAGGCGGCGCGCGCAGTCGTCCACGCCGACGCGCGCGTCCAGCGCCGTCGCGCGCCCGTCCAGCCGGAAGCCGACCGCGCCCTCGGCCCGCGCGCCGATGCCGCGCGCAAAGGCCTTTTCCGCAACGGTCAGCGGCGTGCCGCCGACCGCCTGGCGCACGCCCGTCCGGTCGCCGCGCCCGTTATACGCGCAGGAGAGGTCCAGCGCATCCACATACCGCACGTCGCCGACCGCCGCCAGCGCCGCGCCGACGGCCAGTCCCGCCAGCACGGCCGCGCGCTTCCGCCACGTCGCCTTGCCCATTGAAACGAATGACATGTCCTTCATTTTTCCTTTCTTTTTGCCAGTGGCGGCTAGTATAGCAAAAAAAGAGCCGCTTGGGAGCAAAAGACATGTCAACTTTTTTAACGGTGCAAAAAGAGCCAAATCCTGGCCGGACGGGCGTCACCGCTCCCACGGCGGGGGCTCGCGGACCTCGAGGTAGATGCGCGAGTCGATCCCGAACGTCGCCTCGCTCGCGGGCATGAGCTTGTCGAGCTCCGAGAGGAACGCGAGATTCACCGCCACGCGGAACTGCGGGCCAAGGTCGATGTCGAGAACCCGTCCGTCCGGATAGCGCAGCTCGATGAAGACCGGGAGAGGCCCCGGATTCTTCAGGATCACGGTGCGGATCGCCTCGACCTTCCTCTTGAGGCCAAGGTCGTCGTAGCGTAGCTTCAGCCGCAGCCCCTTCGAGAGCAGCGGCATCGCCTCCTCCAGCGGATACGCCTCCTTGACCGTGAAGTTCAGGTCGCCGACCTGCGGATTCTCGCGGCGCACGTCCTCCTTCGCGTAGACCGTCTTGTGCGACAGCTCGCCGCAGACGAGGACGAGCGAGTCGACCTTCGACTCCAGCGCGCTGCACTTCTCCCAGACCTTCGCGAACGCCGCGCCCTCCGCATGGCCGCGCCCGTCGTCCAGTCCGAGGATCGCCCACTTCTGCCCGACGGTCCCGTCGGGACGCGGCTTCGGCGTCTTCACCGAACACGACGTGAGGATGCCGACGGCGCGCACGTCGAGCTTCTTCAGGAGGATCTTGTCGACGCGACGCCTGAGCTTCGCCTTCTCCCTGTTGACGGCCTTGTCGAACGCCGCCTTGTCGCTCCACGCGACTTCGCCCTTCGCGCGCACGACGCCGCGCGCCATCGACTTGAGCGGCCAGTCCTGCTCGTCGGACTTCTTCAGAAGCCCCTCGATCGACGTGTCGTCAGCCTCCGCTTCCGCGCCGTCCTCGTCGTCCGCTTCCGCCGCCGTCGGCGCGGCGTCTTCCGAAACCGGGTCGTCCGCCGCCTCGTCCTCCTCCTTCGTCCTCTTCGCGATCAGGTCGAAGGAGAACGGCAGGTTCTGCGCGTCCTCGCGGTCGACGCGCACGACGGAGAGGTCGCCGAGGAAATGGCGGCAGGCGGCCATCGGGTCGCCCGAGATGTAGACGCCGAGGAGGTCGCGCTCGTTCTTGAGGTCCTCGGCCGGCGCGAACGGCGGCGCGTCCGCCAGCTCCGAATCGTCCGCCTTCTCGTCGCCGCCCGCCATCAGGTCGAAGAAGCTCGTCTGCGCGCTCGCCTTCTCCTTCGCGCGCTGCTGCGCCTTCTTCAGCGCGTACTCGATGTTGAGGAAGAGCTTCGCGCGGTTCGGCTCAAGCGTCGAGAACGCGCCCGTGCGCGTCAGGTTCTCCAGGACGCGCTTGTTGACGAGGTTCGAGCCGCCGAGCCGCAGGCAGAAGTCGAGAAAGCCCGTGTACGGCCCGTTCGCCGCGCGTTCGGCGACGATCGCCTCCGCCGCCGCGCTGCCGACGCCCTTGATGCCGCCGAGGCCGTAGCGGATGCCCCGCGACCCCTTCGCCGGCACGAACCGCGCGCCCGACTCGTTCACGTCCGGGAGCAGGAGCTCCAGCCCGATGTCGCGCGCCTCGGCGACGAAGCCGGGGAGCTTGTCGAAGTTGCCGATTTCGGACGAGATCTGCGCGCACATGAACTCGGCCGGATAGTGCGCCTTGAGGTAGCCCGTCTGGTAGGCGACCCAGGCGTAGCACACGGCGTGGGACTTGTTGAACGCATACGAGGCGAACGCCTCCCAGTCCGTCCAGATCTTCTCGATGAGCCGCGTCGCCTCGGCCTCGTCCGCCCACTTGCCGACGCGGAACTTCGGGTTCGCCAGGCACCCCTTCACGAACTTCGCCTTGAGCTCGTTCATGATGTCCATGAGCTTCTTGCCCATCGCCTTGCGGAGCTTGTCGGACTCGCCGCGCGTGAAGCCCGCGAGGTCGCGCGAGAGGAGCATCACCTGCTCCTGGTAGACCGTCACGCCATACGTGTCCTTCAGGCGGCCCTCCATCTCCGGGTGGTCGTACGTGACCGGCTCGTCGCCCTGCTTGCGCGCGACGAACGTCGGGATGTAGTCCATCGGCCCCGGACGGTAGAGCGCGTTCATGGCGACGAGGTCGGTGAGGCGTTCGGGCTGCAGCGCGATGAGCCACTTCTTCATGCCCGGCGACTCGAACTGGAAGAGGCCCGTCGTCTCGCCGCGGCTGAAGAGCGCGTACGTCTCCTTGTCGTCGTCCGGGATCCGGTCCGTGTCCAGCTCGCCGTCGGCGTTGCGGATCGCCTCCGGCACGCGCGGGTTGTCCCTGCCCAGCAGCGCGACGCACTCCTTCTCGACCGTCAGCGTCTTGAGGCCGAGGAAGTCCATCTTGAGAAGCCCGACCGGCTCGACGAAGTGCCCGTCGTACTGGGTCGTGAGAAGCTTGTCGCCCGAACCGCCTCCTTCTTCCTTCTTGCCTTTTCCTCCCTTTTCCGGCGTCGGCATGACGGGCAGCGTCTCGACGATCGGGTCGCGCGAGATGATGACGCCGCAGGCGTGGACGCCCGGCTGGCGGATGCAGCCCTCGAGCCGCCCCGCGCGCTCCATGAGCTTGTGGACGACGGGATCCTCCGAGTTGAACGCGGCGACGAGATCCGGCGAGTAGTCCTTGTTCGGGGCCCCTTTCTTGTCCGTCGCGGACATGGCCGCCCTGAAGGTGATCTTCGGCGTGTCGGGCACGTAGGAGGCGAGCTTGTTCGTGTCCGCGAGCGGATAGTCCATCACGCGCCCGACGTCCTTGATCGCCGACTTCGCCGCCATCTGGCCGAACGTCACGATGTGCGCGACGTGGTCGGCGCCGTACTTGCGCGTGACGTAGTCGAGCACGCGCTCGCGCCCCGCGTCGTCGAAGTCGACGTCGATATCCGGCATCGAGATGCGGTCGGGGTTGAGGAAGCGCTCGAACAGGAGGTCGTACTTGAGCGGATCGACGTTCGTGATCCAGAGCGCGTACGCGACGGCCGAGCCGGCGGCCGAGCCGCGCCCCGGGCCCACCCACACGCCGCACTCCTCGCGCGCCGCGCGGATGTAGTCGCGCACGATGAGGAAGTAGCCGGGAAAGCCCATGAGCTTGATCGTGTCGAGCTCGAACTGCACGCGCTCGCGCACGTCGTCCGGAACCTTCCCGTCCGCGTCGCCCCAGCGCCGCGCCGCGCCCTTCCAGACGAGGTCGGCGAGGTAGTCGGCCTCGAACTTGATGCGCAGCACCTTCTCGTAGCCGCCGAGGCGGTCAAAATTGTTCGGCTTCTGGACGTTGAACTCGGCCTTCAGCCTTTCCGCGTCGAACGTCTTCGCATAGCCCTCCTCCGTCCCGAAGGAGACGGGGATCGCGAACTTCGGCATGATCGGCGGCGAGTCGAGCTCGTACTCCTCGATGCGGTCGGCGACCTCCTTCGTGTTCGCGATGAGCGCCGGGTTCTCCGCGAAGAGCGCGCGCATCTCCTCCTCGGTCTTGAAGTACTCCTGGCCCGTGTAGATCATGCGCTTCTCGTCGGACATCTTCTTGCCCGTCGAGAGCGCGAGCAGCACGTCGTGCGCATCGTCGTCCGCCGCGTCGAGGAAGTGGACGTCGTTCGTCGCGATGACGCGGATGTCGAGCTTCTTGCCCAGCTCCAGCATGCCCCTGACGACCTTCAGCTGCCGCTGGTAGAGGTCGACGAACTCGTTCTGCGCCGAGAGCGGGATGTCCGGCCCCGCCTTCACGGCCCTGTGCAGCATGACCTCCAGCGAGTAGTTCTCGCCGAAGAGGCCCTTGTACCACTTCGCGACGCGCTCGGCCTCGTCCATGCGGCCCTGGTCGATCGCGCGCGCGACCTCGCCGGCGATGCACGCCGACGAGCAGTGCAGCCCCTCGTGGTACCTCTCGAGGAGGGCGTGGTCGATGCGCGGGCGCATGTAGAAGCCGTTGACGTGCGCCTCGCTGATGAGCCGGACGAGGTTGTGGTAGCCCGTCAGGTTCATCGCGTGGAGGCAGAGGTGGTGGCGGTACTCCGACTTGTCGCGCGTGCGGCAGTCGCCCGTCGAGGTGACGTAGGCCTCGCAGCCGAGGATCGGCTTGACGTGGACGCCCGCGAGGTCGTCGTAGGTCTTCTCCTTCTTCGAGCGGCACTCGTCGTAGAAGCTCTTGAGGGCGAAGAGGTTGCCGTGGTCGGTGACGGCGAGCGCGGGCATGCCGAGCGCGCGCGCCTTCTTCACGAGCGGCACGATCTGGCACTGCCCGTCAAGGAGCGAATAGGTCGTGTGCAGGTGAAGATGTACGAAGTCGGACATGATCCGCGCGCGCGGCCCGGAAGGCCCCAATCCAGCCTTACCTGTTGAAGCCCTTCGCCGTGAGGAACTCCCACGCGCGGTCCATCCACGTGTAGCTGCCCGTGCCCGGCGACGCCTTGCGCTGGAAGCAGTGGTTGCGCAGCGCGAGCGTGTGCAGCTCGCTCTGCACGCTCATCCGGCGCATCTGCTCCCACGCCTTCACCGAGTTCATCGCCGCCCAGCCGTCCGCATCGCCGTGGATGAAGAGCGTCGGCGGCGTGTCCATGTCGAACAGGAGCTCCGGCGCGAGGACGGCCGAGTCGTCGTTGCCGCCCGTCGTGTTGTGGCCGTCGAGACCGTCCGTCAGCGCATACGCCGGATAGATCGCGATCGCCCACTGCACCTTGCAGGGCACGTCGTCGAGCGCGTCGATCGGCGCGTAGGCCCGCATGCGCGAGCTCGTCGCGCCCATGAGCGTGAGGTGCCCGCCCGCCGACGAGCCCATGATGCCGATGCGGTCCGGGTCGAGCCCCTTCGCCGGCGCCTTGGCGCGGACGATGCGGATCGCGCGCTGGAGGTCTTCCCACGCCGTCTGGTGCTTCGGCAGACCCGCCGGACGCGGCGTGCGGTACTTCATCGTCACGACCGCCATGCCCTTCCCGTTCAGGTAGCGGCGCATCGGCGCGACCTCGAAGCCGTCCGGCGCGTTGCCGCCGTAGCCGCCGCCCGAATAGACGATCTGGATCGCCTGCGTCTTCAGCTCCTTCGGCAGGTGCCATTCGAGATACGGCGTGCACTGGTTCGTCCGCACGTCGGGCATCTTCCCCTCCGGCCAGACGTTCTCCTTCTCGTAGGCGCCGCGCGCCGCGTCGCTCGCGTAACGGCTCATGAGGTCGACCTCCGGCGCGAGCTTCGACGCGAACTCGATCTGGTTCAGGAACTCGACCGCGCGGTCAAGTCCGAACGCGCCGTGGCCCTTGTCGGCGTAGAGGTGCAGCTCCGTGGGGATCTTACGCTTGCGGAGCTCGCGGTAGCAGAGCGTCGAGCCGTTCGGCGTGTAGACGTCGTTCGCGCCGTGCTGGAAGGTGATCGGACACGTCTTCGCGTCGAACTTGAAGCAGGGGTTGACCGTCGGGACGACCGTCGTGCCGTCCTGCGGCCGCGCGTCGCCGTTCGCCGCGCCGAGCGTGTTGTAGGCGGGCGCGTTCGCGATCGCGACATTGACGTGGCACGGCAGGTCGTCGCGCGCGTCGACCTTCTCATACGCGGGCGTGAGCGCGCTCGTCGCGAGCATCGTCACGAGGTGGCCGCCCGCCGACATGCCGATGACGCCGATCTTCTCCGGATCGAAGCCGCGCTGCGCCGCCTGGGAGCGGACAAGCCGGACGGCGCGCTGGCCGTCTTCCCATGCCGTCTGGTAGACGGGCAGGCCTTTCGGGCGCGGCGTGCGGTAGACGAGATTCACCGTCTGGTAGCCGAGCTTCGTGAACGTCTCCTTCCAGAGCTTGATGAGCCCGACGTCGCAGCAGACCTGGTAGCTGCCGCCGGAGACGAGAATCATGCACGCGCCGTTCGGCTGCGCCGGCGCCTCGAACCATTCGAGGTACGGCATCTGCCGCTGCGGCGACGCGAGGAAGTCCGCATCCTTCGCCTCGTCCGTCATCGCGCCGACCTGATGCGCCTGGAAATCGGGCATCTTCCCCTCTGGCCACAGCGGCTCGCGCACGCCGTGCCGCCAGTCCGAGACGGCGAAGGCCACGCCTGCGGCGACAAGCAGAAGCCCCGTAAACAACAGTTTCTTCATGTTTGGTTCCTTTCTTTAGGTTTTCGTGTGTTGGTCAAAAAGCCGTGTCGCCAGCCGTTCCCGCGCCCGGTCCAGTTCCGCGCGCTTGGCCGCCGCCCCGGCGGCGATGAACGCCTTCAGGGCCGGCGCGTCCTGCGCGTCCAGCGCGCGGCGGAACGCATCGAGGCGCTCCATGAAGCCGTCCAGCACCGCCAGCAGCGCGTCGCGGTCGGCGAGATAGAGCGCCGCCCACGTCTCCGGGTCGATCGTCGCGATGCGCGACATGTTCGCGAAGCTGCCCGCCGAGAAGCCGACGGACTCCGCGACGCGCGGATCCTGCGCGTAGGCCGAGGCGATGACGTGGCCGAGCTGGCTCGTGAAGGCGATCATCTCGTCGTGCTTCGCGGGCGTCGTGACGACGACCTGCGCAAAGCCGAGCGACAGGAACAGCCGCTCCAACGCGGACACGTCCGCGTCCGGCTCCGGCGGACACAGCACCATCGACTTGCCGAGGAAGAGGTCGGCGGTCGAGTTCGCGAACCCCGTCACCTCCTTGCCCGCCATCGGGTGCCCGCCGACAAACCGCCAGCCGTCCTTGGGCAGCTGCGCGAGCGCGCGGCAGATCTCCGTCTTCACGCCGCAGATGTCGATGACCGTCGCGCCGCGCCTGAACTGGGCGGCATGTTCGCGGATCCACGGCACGATGACTTCGGGTGGCAGGCAGACGAGCACGACGTCCGCCCTGGACAGCCCCTCGCTTTCGCCGTGGTGCAGTGCGACCGTCTCGTAGCCGGCCCGCCGCGCGGCCTTGTAGAAGGAGCCGCCGATGAGCCCCATCCCGACGATCGCGAGCGTGAGGTCGCCGGCCTTCGCCGTGTTCGCGAGCTGCGCGCGCTGGCGCGACTTCGCGACGTCGAAGAGCGTGCGGAAGACCGTCTTCACCTCGTCCGAGAAGTCGTCGCCCGCCGCCTCGCCGGCCGCGTCGAGGATCGACTCCTCGCGCACGGGGTCGTAGACCGCGCGGCCCGTCGCCCGCTTCGCCTCGGCGATGTCGCGGACGGCCCGCAGGCGGCGGATGACGAGCGGCACGAGTTCGCGGTCGATCGCGTCGATCTCGGCGCGCACCGCTTCCAGCGACTTCGGCGCAGCTCCTTCCGCCGAATCCGCATCCAATTGTGAGAGGCTCTTTCTCATGGCAGGCCAGAAGCGGCCATTATAGCAAATCTCGTCATTTCCCGCGCGCGTGGTCGAGCTTCTCCAGCGCGTCGCCCGACGTGGCGGCGGACGCCAGGGGCGCGTCCGGCACGGCGGGGACAATCGTCGCCGTGCAGATCGAGCCGATGCGCAGCTCGCCCTTCCCGTCCGCCGACGGAATCGGGTCGACGGTGAAAGTGTGGGTGCGGCGCGCGCCGTCCGCCCAATCGTCGAGCCGCACGCTGCGCCAGATGAAGAGGCGCCCGACGCCCGTGGACGCCCTGCCCCGGAAGACCGGCTGGCCGTCCGCCGAGACCGCGAACGCCAGCGCCGCGTCGTCGCCCTCGCCGAAGAGGCCGAAGAAGTTGCCCGTCGCCATGACCGTCAGCGGCGACCGCGCCGTCCCCGAAAACGCGGCGACGTCGCCCATCCAGCGCGAGGAGAGCCCGTCGTACCACGCCGACGTGCGGTAGGTGAGCTGGCGCGTCCAGCCCGGCGGCAAATCGCCCTCGGCCGGGTTCACGCGCCGCACGTCCCGCACCGTGCCGAACACCGGCTTTTCCGGCACGCGGCAGACCGCGCCGTCGCGCACGCCCCTGTCAAAGCCGGAAAGCCCCGCGTCCGCGAACATGCGATAGCCCGCGTCGTCCGGGTGCCCGCCGTCGAGCGGCCAGACCGTCTCAATGGGGACAGACCCCGCGTTGAGCCGCTTCCAGAGATCCGTCTCGTAGACGTCGCCGACGGGCGTGCCGTAGGCGCGGGCGAGCTGCCAATAGACGTCGCGGCGCGGATGTACCTTCGACGGCACGGCGCCGGGCCTCGTCCAGTCGCGGAACGTGAAGAACATCTGCTGGACGCAGATGCCGCGCCCGATCATCTCGCGCAGCAGGTACTCGTAGCAGCAGGTGTTCGGCAGGGACGCGTTCTCGCCGCCGTCGTTGCACGAGAAGTCGAGAAACACGAGGTCGGGATCCTTCGCGAGGACGTCTCGCGCCAGCCGGAACATGCCGAGGTTCGAGCCCGTGCCGCCGATCGCCGCGTCCACGAACGTGAAGTGCGCCGCCGGATAGCGTTCGGACAGCCCTTTCGCCATGAGGCCGCGAAAGCCCGTCACGTTCGGCTCGGTGGCGTTCGCGCTCCACGTGAGCGAGCCGCCGAAGAAGACGACGGTAAGCCGTTCGCCCGCCTTGGCCCGCGCGTCAAGCGACGCGAACGAGGCCTCCCGCGCCGCCGCCGAGGCGGCGACCGCACCCGCCGCCAGGGACGCGGCCAACAGCGCACGGGGCCAGATTCCATTCCTAAGTTTCATTTCTTGCATATGCCACTCTTCCTTGTCTTTCGTCTGTCTGCGTCAATGGGGTCTGCCCCCATTGACGGAAAACTGTTGACAACTTGGGGTCAGATCTCCTCGCAGAGGGCGACGTCGCCGCCATGGAAGACGACCGCGATGCGGTGCAGCGTCACCGTGCCGCCGACCTCCTTCAGCCTCCACGCCCGCGCGAGGTCGTGGTCGGCCGCGTAGCGTGCGAGCTGCGCCGCCGCCGCGTCGCGGACCTTCGCGAGCGCGGCGGGCGAGGCGTCGTCCGCCGCCTTCAGGTACTTCAGCTCCACGAGCGCCGCGTGCCCGATCCCGGGCCAGCGCGAAAGCTGCGGCTCGAACGCGATGTCCACGAACCCGCCCGCCGACTCCCGCTCGTGGTGGACGATGTAGGGGCCGTGCCCCACGTAGAGGAGCGAGCAGAGCGCGGTCTGCACCACGCGCTCGCCCTCCGCCGCGTCGCGCACCCTCCAGTACCGCGAGACGACCCCGCAGACCGTCTCCAGGGGCGCGCGCCAGTCGCCGTGCCGCGCGAAGTCCGTTATCGCGTTCGCGACGTCGAAGAGGCGCGGGTCGATGCCGTT
>CAKUGW010000102.1 GCA_934654805.1 uncultured Kiritimatiellota bacterium | reverse complement strand
CATTGATTTTATTGAGGTTTCTTATCGCGGGCAATTCCGCGAAGCGTCAACGAAGTGGCAAAGTCGGGTTATACCATACGGACGAATCCGAGAACGCCGCAGTCCGCACCGACCCAGCGGGCGCCCGCAATCGCCCTGTGAACATACGCCTTCGCGCCCGCGACCGCCGCCGCGAGATCGCGTCCGCACGCGAGCTCCGCCGCGAGCGCGGCAGAGAGCGAGCAGCCTGTGCCATGCGTTGAGACGGGGTTGTCCACCCATGGGAGCGCGAACGTGCGGACTTCGCGGCCGTCGAACAGGACATCGACGGCGGATGCGTTGTCGCCGTGCCCGCCCTTCACGAGGACGGCGCATCCATACGTCTCGTGAATCTGCCGCGCGAGCGCCTCCGCATGCGCCGCGTCGCCCGCGCGCTCGGCGTTCGGATCGCCGACGGCACGGCCGCACAGCGTCTCGGCCTCGGGCAGGTTCGGCGTGATCAGCGTCGCCAGCGGCAGAAGCCGGGCGCAGATCGCCCGCATCGCCGCGTCCGACACGAGGCGCGCACCGCTCGTCGCGACCATCACGGGATCGATGACCTTCGCGATTTCGGGATGCGCCGCGAGCCGGTCGGCAAGGGCCCCGATCACCTCCGGATCCGCGAGCATGCCCGTCTTGAGCGCGCGAATGGCATAGACGCCCAGCACGGCGTCCAGCTGCGCGGCGACGAAATCCGCCGGAACGCCGAGAATCGCCGAGACCCCGAACGGATTCTGCGCCGTCAGGGCCGCAAAGGCCGTGCAGCCGTGCAGGCCGTAGGCATGGAACGCGCGCAGGTCGGCCTGGACGCCGGCGTTCCCGCCAGAGTCTGAACCGGCAATGGTCAGGCAACAGGGTGTGATTTCGTGCATGATGCGCGTATTATACCATGTCGGACGCCTTTCCGCGCAACGGACAGACACGCCGTGCGAAATCGTCGAAAACTCGTCGAAAGATAGATTTAAAAGCAAATCACCTCGGACAAGTCCCACCAATACGGATACCCCTCATCCCATGCGTTCGACAAACGCGACGTCACCGCCTCCAAGACAAGGCCGTTCCGGCCGCGCGCCGCATAGTCGCACGCGCCGACGATCCTGCCCGGCCAGCCCTTCACGGCCGCCCAAGACGGAATCGACTCGAAATCCTCCCCGGAAAGCGCCCGCGAGGCCCAGTGGACGAACGCGCCGAACTCCTCCCTGCAGAAGGACTTCAAGCAACTGACGGCACAACGCCCCGCCTCGGCTCCGGCAGCTGGCTGCGGTTCTCCACACGCTTGATGCCAAGCATGATCAGAATCGCATACGGCCCGGTGCAGGCAAAGGCGTGGGTGATCCTGACGGCTTCACAGATTTGGTCGGAATCAATGGCGTTGTCGGTGATGGTCTGCTTCTTCATGGCAGGAGATTAGACCATCATCCCGGCCTCAGTCACGCGCGTACAGCCACGGGAAGAGCGTGATGCGGATCTCCGTCAGCCCCATCGGCACGAGCGTCACCGTCTCCGCGCGCCCGCCCTCGTCCGGCACGGGCGACGGCGGCGGATCGACCGCCCGCCCCGTCGTCACGTCGCGCATGTAGCCCCAGCCGCCGAAGTCCGTCTTCACGGCGCGGGCGCGGATGGACACGCCCTCGTCGCCCGCGTCCTCGACCGTCGCGCCAGCGAGCGTGCGGTCCCTGTTTAGCAGCAGCGCGTAGTTCCAGGGCGCCGTCGGACGGATCTCCTTGCGCGGGAATTCGGTTTCGCCCTCGACCCACCGGTTCTCGAACGGCACCGGATAGCGCGGCACGGCCTTCTCCTCCGCCGGCATGCGGAGCGCGAAGAGAAGCGGCCCGCGCATCACCGCCACGGCGTCACGTTCCCAGAACGACAGCCGAGTCGCCATCGGGAAGTCCAGCTCGACCGTCTCGCCCGGCTGCCAGTCGCGCGTGAACGTGCGGAACTGTCCGGCGTCCGGCAGACCGCTTCCCTGCGGCACGCGCGCGAAGATCGGGAAGCGCCCGCCGCCTTCGAGGACGCGGATCTCGACCTTGCCGTCGAACGGATAGCCCGTGGACATCGCGAGCGTCACCGTGCGCCCGCCGACGTCCGCCGTCACGCGGCACGGCCCGTAGGCGACCGCCGCGAGCCCCTCGCCCCGGCGCATCCACATCGACTGCACGAACTTCGGCCACGCAAAGTGGAAGTTCGAGCGGCAGCACCCGAAGCCCGCGTGCGGCCCCGGGCAGATCGCGCCGTTGCGGTTCGGGCCGCTGCCCGCCCCGTTGTTCGCGAAGAGGAGGGGCCTGTCCTCGCACGACGGCTGGTTGAGGAGACAATAGTAGCGCATGCCGCGCCCGTCCTTCGCGAGCGTCGCCGGCAGGGAGTTGTAGGCGACGACCTCCAGGTCGTCCGCCGCCGCGAGGTCGCCCGTCGCCGCGAGGACGGTCTGGCAGCTCAGGATGCGCTCGGCGATCGCGCAGAGCTCCGTGCCGCCCGACGCGCTGCGGTCGGACAGCGGCTCGGAGCCGTTGACCATGCGGTCGGGCCGCCCGTACAGGCGCATCGCCCAGCCGTCGGGGGCGAACGCCGCCGCGTAGGCGCCGCGCTTGCGGGCGTCGCCGTCAAGCAGATACTGGAGCGCGGGCGTCTTCAGCCCCTGCATGAAGTTCACGATGTGGCTGCGGCAGCCGTTCGCGTTCGGCCCCGCCGGGTCTCCGCCCCGCCAGTAGTAGGCCGTCCAGTCCGCAGACTGCGCCGAGACCGTCCGCGCGAAGTCGAGCCACTCGGCCTTGCGCGTACGGCGGCAGAGCCACAGCACGACGTCCAGCTCGTCGCCCGCGCGCGCGGCCGCCCACTTCGATTCGGCGGCGAGCGGATAGTCCGCGAACGCCGTGCGCTGAAAGGCGAAGTAGCGCTCGAGGAACGGCACGACGCGCGCATCGCCCGTCGCCTCGCACCAGTCGCGCAACAGCCAGAGCGCGATCATGTTCGCCCACCAGTTCCGCGCCTTCGGGCCGAAGTCGCCATCCGCCCGCTGAGAACGGAGGATGGCGTCCACCCACTTCCGCGCCCTGGCCTTGAGGTTCGCGTCGTCGAGGACGAACGCCAGCGCGACAAGGCCCTTCGCGTAGTAGGGGCCGCGCTCCCAGGCGAATTCCTTGCCGACGTTCGCCCCGGTTAGCCAGTCGGACTTCCCGATGTCGTCGTACAGCTCCTCGGCGTGCCCCGTGAGGCCGTCGGCCTGCTTCCGCAGCTGCTCGAGCAGCCACCCGTCCGGCTTGACGCAGCCGAGCGGAAAGACCTCCATCGCCGGCTCGGCGAGCCCCTGCGTCTGCGCCTCGTCGGCCGCCCAAGCCCCGCCCGCCACGGCACACGAGGCGACGACAATCATCCGTATCGGCTTTCTCATGGCTTCTTTTGACCCCTCCTTTAAGCTTTCTGACCGCAGTCTGCTTTAAGTCTCTATTTCCCGAACAGCCGCTTCATCTCGGCGAGGCGGGACTTGTCCGCGACGAGCACGGCGTCGGGCGTCGTGACGACGACGAGGTTCTTCACGCCAAGCAGCGAGATGCGCGCCGACCGCGCGATGCAGATGTTGCCGTCCGCCTCGACGACCGTGCAGGGCCCCTCGCGCACGTTGCCGCGCGTGTCGTGCGGGAAGTAGCGGTCGAACGCGCCGTAGCTGCCGACGTCGTCCCAGCCGCAGTCCGCCGCGACGACCTCGACGCGCGGCAGCTTCTCCATCACGGCGAAGTCGAAGGAGATGCGCGGCAGGGCCGCGTAGCGCTTCGCGAGGGACGCGCCGGAAAGCTCGACCGCACCGGCCGCAGACGCGAGCGGCGCGAGCGCGGGCGCATGCGCCGCGAACGCCGCGCGGAACGTCTCCGCGCGGGCAATGAACATGCCCGCGTTCCAGAGGTAGCCCTTCTTGAGGTAGGCGCGCGCCCGCTTCTCGTCCGGCTTCTCGGCGAACCGGCCGGACGCCGGATCGACGTAGCCGAAGCCCGTCGCCGGGTATTCGGGGCGGATGCCGAGCGTGACGATCGCCGCGCCCTTCTTCGCCCGCGCCACCGCCGTCTTGACGGCGCGGACGAACGCCTTGGGCTTCGTCACCATCTGGTCGGCCGGGAAGAAGCCGATGACGGGATCCGCGCCGCGTCCCGCGACGCCGACGCCGAGCGCCACCGCCGCGCCCGTGTCGCGGCGCATCGGCTCGCCGAGGACGTTTTCCCTCGGGATCTCCGGCAGCTCGCGCCGCGTCGCGGCGACGAGCGCCCTGGACGTGACGACGAAGACGTCTTCGGGGCGCACGAGGCCGCCGAGGCGCGCGACGCTCTGGCGGATCAGGCTCTCGCCGCCGAACACGCGCAGGAACTGCTTGGGCTTCTCCGGCGTCGAGAGCGGCCAGAACCGCTCGCCCGACCCGCCCGCGAGGATGACGGCCCTGAAACGAGACGCGCTTCCCGTCATTTCCCCTTCCCTCCGCCGAAACGGCCCTTGGACAGCGCGGCGCCCGCCAGGAGCAGCGCGAGCCCCGGCACGAGGAAGACCTGATAACGCTCGGCGGCGCGCTCCGCCTCCTCGTTCTGCTCCTTCGCGGCGACCTGCCGCAGGAACCGCTGGTAGATCGACCCCAGCGTCGTCTCGGCCGTGCCCGCCGTCGCCAGGTCCACATACCGGCCATTCGACGCCTCGGCAATCGCCTTGAGGGCCGCCCTCTCCAGCTTCACCTTCACGACCTCGCCCCGGTATTTCAGATAGCCGCGCCCGTCCTCGGACGGGATCGGCGCGCCGGCGCGCGGGTCGCCGAGGCCGACGGTGAAGATCGGGATGCCGCGCCGCTTCGCCAGCGCCGCGTTCGCCAGAGCCTCGCCGCGCAGGTCGCCGCCGTCGGAGATCATGATGATCGCGTTGTGGTCGTCCGCCGCCGGATCGAGCGCGTCCAGCGACGCGCGGATCGCGCTGCCGAGATCCGTCTCGCCGCGCGGCGCGGACTCGACCGTCATCTGCTCCAGCGCGCTCCGCAGGAACGCGCGGTCGGTCGTGAGCGGACAGATCTGAACGCCCGTCCGACGGAACGCGACGAGCGCGCACCGGTCGCCCGCCAGCGAGTCGATGAGGTCGGCGACGTCGGCCTTCGCGCGCTCCAGGCGGTTCGGGCGCACGTCCGCCGCGAGCATCGAGCGCGAGACGTCGATCGCGATGACGACGTTGCGGGAGCGCTCGACGGCCTTCTCCGTCACCTTGCCCCACTGCGGACGCGCGGCGGCCAGCAGCACGAGCGCGAGCCCCGCGAGGACGAGCGCCATCTGCACGCCCGCCGCCGGGGACTTCGGCACGGACAGCGTGATCTTCGCCAGGGCCTTCTCGCGCCGCGCGCGCAGGAACGCCCACCATAGCCCCGCAAGCGGGACGAGGGCGACGAGAACGAGGAAAAGCGGATTGACAAAGCGCATGGTCGGCATTATACCACAATCCGCGCCCCCCGTGGCAAACCGCACGCGCGGTCATGTCCGGTTCGGCGCCCCCTGTCTCACCCGACGACCCACATGACGAGACTCATCGCGACGCCGACGACGGCGCCGATCACGCCGCCCCAGAGCGTGACGCCGCGCAGCTCGCGGTTCGCCACCTGCCGCGTCAGCAGGACGAGCTTCCGCTCGTCGTAGCTCATGATCGTCTCGTAGACGATGTTCCAGATGTCCGTCTCCTCGATGAGGCGCGGCAGGCGCTCCGCGAGCTGGGCGGACATCTGGTTCGCGCAGATGCGCGCGACGGTCGCGCGCAAGTCGTCGTCAAAGAGATCCGCGACCTTCGCAAACGCGCGCACCTCCTCCTTCACCAGGCCGGGCAGAACCGGGTCGAAGCCCTTCCCGAAACAGCCGAGAAAGGACTTCGCCGCGTCGCCGAGCGCGTCCAGCCGCGCGCGGACGTCGCGCTCCAGCGCGGCCTTCACGTCCGGCGAGGACAGCCGCGCCACGATCTTCTCGGTCGTCATCAGCTCGTTGCAGATGACCTCCTTCGTGTTCGTGGCGATCAGCTTCTTCTTCTTCGTGAAGAGGGCGTTGAACACCCACCGGATCGCCAGGTCATTCGTCCCGGCGCCGATGGCGAACCCAACCGCCCCCTGGACGGCCATTTGGGCCAAGAGCGTCATGAAGCCGCTTCAGCCGCCGGCTTGGCCTCCGGCTTCTCGGACGCCTCCTCGAAGCCAAGCGCCTTCGCCGCCTGGACGAGCCCCGCGTCGTCGCTTGCGAGGACGCACTTGACGCCGTGCACGGCCTCCAGCTCCTGCAGCGTCGCGAGGTGGATCGCCTGCAGCGTGCCGACCTCGACCGGATAGGCCTCGGCCGCGCGCTTCAGGATCGCGTCCGTCACGGGGACCTGCGTCACCGTCGCGCAGACCGTCTCGATCCAGCTGCCGAGGCGCGCCCGGCCGGCGTCGTCGAGCTTGCCGCTCAGGCGCAAATGGTTCGCGGCGCGGCAGCACTCGGCGCGCATCAGCGTCGAGGCGTAAGCCTTCTCCCACTTGCCCCAGAACGCGGCGGGCTCGCCGACCCCGAGCAGGCGGCGGATCACAAATGACGAATCGAGATAGACGTTCATCGCGCGCTCCTTTCCTTTTTCATTTCGTCCAGCGGATCCTCCCCGAAGCCGAACCCGCCGATGTCCGCCACGGCGGACGCCGGAAGCGTCGGTTCGCGAAGCGGAAGACGGCAGAGGCAGTCTTCCCCCAAGAGCCGCGCGACAATGCGCTTGTGGCTCGTGATCAGCACATCTTTCCCTTGGTGGGCCAGGCCAAGATAATGGCTGAGCTGCTGTTTCAGCGTGGCCGTGTTTACTGTGATAGTCATGATGGGACGTATGATATCCTTTTATGGACATCTTGTCAATGGCACTTGTTGGCCTGATTCTACCTGACGTTCACATCGATATGTCCATATCCGTCCATACCTATCCGAGAACGGAGATGGCCAAGGCGATGACGGGCGGCAGCGTGAGGACGCTCAGGACCGTCGAGCCGCAGACGACGGCGACGGACGTCTCGACGTCACGGTCGAACTTGACCGCGAACATCGAGACCATCGCCGCGACCGGCGCGGCCGCAGCGATCACGATCGCCAGCATCATCTGCCGGTCAAGCAGGTTCCGAAGCGGATAGAGCGCCGCGACCATCAGGAGCGGATAGGCGACGAGCCGGACGAACGTCGCGACATACGCCGCCGGGAACCGCAGGACGCGCCCCAGCCTCGCGCCCGCAAGCGAGTAGCCGATCACGACCATCGCCAGCGGCGTGTTCAGGTTCGCGACATGGCGGACGGACGCGCCGAGGAACGGCGGCAGCCGCGCGGAGAGCAGGAACAGCGGCAGACCGAGCAGGATGCCGACCGTCCCGGGGTTCACGACCGTCTTCCAGCTTCCGACCGGACGCGCCGTCTTCTCCATCGTCCGCACGCCCCAGCTCCACATGAAGAGGTTGAAGACGACGACATAGACGACGCCGTAGAAGACGCCCGTCTCGCCGAGGATCGCCTGCTCAAGCGGAATGCCCATAAAACCGGCGTTCGAGAAGACCGCCGCCAGCAGCAGCGGCTTGCGCACGTCCGCCGCGCGATGGCGCACGACGCGCATGGCCAGCGCAATCGCCACGGCATGTCCGAGCACGGCGATCAGGAACGCGAGGCCGAGGCCCGTCAGCATCGACGGGTCGAACGGCCGCTGAAAGCAGTCGACGATGAGGCAGGGCGTGACGACGAGGATGAGCAGGTTCACGAGGCCTTCGATCCCCCGCTCCTCCACCAGCTTCGCCTTGCGCAGGGCGGCGCCGACGCCCATGAGGACGAACAGCACCGCGACCTGCTCGGCGACGATCAGGAGATTGCGCACCGCCGCCTCCGCCTCAGGCGTAGCGCGCGGCAAAGTCGCGCTCTACCTGCTCGTTCGTCTCGAAGCGGACCGCCTGCCAGCCGCACCGCCGCGCGCCGTCGCAGTTCGCCTCGACGTCGTCGATGAAGCAGAGCTCGTCCACGTGCAGGCCAATGCGCGCCTTCAGCAGGTCGTAGATGCGCTTCTGCGGCTTGAACATGTGCTCTTCGCCGGAGATGACGAGCGCGTCCGCAAGCGCGATGAAGTCCGCGTAAGTCTTCCTGAAATGCGGCGCGAACGCGGGCGGCATGTTCGTGAGAATGCCGATCTTGAAGCCCTTCGCCTTCAGCTCCCGCATCCAGGCGAGCGTCTGCTCATTGCGGTAGCCCTCCAGGAAACTCGCCGTGTCCTCCTTGAGGATACGCGCCTTCGCCTCGTCCGTCAGCGTGACGTCCGCATCCGCCCAGATGAGGTCGTACATCTGCTCCAGCGTGATGAAGCCGCCGTCCATCAGCCGCCGGTAGCGCGCGAAGCCGACTTCAAGGGCCCGCCAGTCGATGCCGAAGTCCGCCACGCAGGCGCGGACGCGCTCCGGCATCGTGGTCTTCGTCATGACGCCGCCGAAATCGAAGACGACGGCCCGCACGGGCCGGACGCCGCAGATGCCGTAGGAAAGGCCCGCACGCACGAGCGCATAGCGGCGCGAACCGTCCGGGTAGACGAGAATCGCCGCGCCGTCGAGGAAGCGCGGCCAGTTCTTGCGCGAGAACGGCCCGTAGGCCCCGCGCGCGGAGAGGAACGCCGCGATGTAGCAGTCATGCGTGACGGCGATGAACAGGCGACGGTTTCCGGCCTGCTCGAACAGCCACTTCTCGCAGGCGTCCGCCGCCGCGTGGATCTCCTTGAATCCCGGTATCCGGCCCTGCTCGAAATACGTGAAGCACGCCGTGAAGAACTCCATCGTATTGAAGGTCTTCAGCACCTCCAGCGGATCCTCGTAGAAGAAGGAGTCGTTGCCGAGACAGCCGAACGTCGGAATCGCCGCGTCCGCGAGGCCCATGCCGACGGCAAGGCCGGCGGCCGTCTCGCGCGTCCGCGTGAGCGGACTCGAACAGAACGCGACATCGTCCTTGAACTCCGCCAGCCGCTCGCCCAGGATCCGCGCCGTTCGCGCGCCTTCGCGCGTCAGGTGCAGCTCGTCGCCGAAGCTTGGGTCGTTCGGATCCATCTTCGGACGCTCGGCGTGGCGCACCTGCAGGATGCAGCGCGCGCCCTTGCGGATCTCGTCCTTCAGCTCGTCGATCGTCAGTTCGTTCATGGAACGGCCGAGACGAAGGCGGCGTCCGCGAGCGTCATGCCCTCGCCCGGCGCCAGGACGACCGTCTCGCCGGTCGACGGCACGTAGACGACGCGCCCCGCCGTCGCGGCGGGCAGGCCGCCGGCCGGAACCGTGCGGAACGTGAAGTAGGGGCAGTCCACCGTCTCGCCGGGCACGGGCGGCGGGAGCGACAGGTCCATCGCCGCCAGCGCCTCCTTGACGTGAAGCGGGCGCGGCTGGCCGTCCGCCCCGACGCGCCCCCAGTCGTAGAGGCGGAACGTCGTCGTGCTCGGCTGCTGCACCTCGTAGACGCTCGTGCCCTCGCCGATCGCGTGGACGAGTCCGCCGGGAATGAAGTAGCACTCGCCGACCTTCGCGTCATGGCGCACGAGGATGTCCTCGAACGAGCCGTCCTTCACGGCCCGCTCGACGTCCGCCGCCGTCGTCCCCGGCTTCACGCCCGCGAAGATCGGGCCCGCCTTGAGGACGCACCACATCTCCGTCTTCGGGTCGCCGCCGACGGTCTTCGCCGTGACGTCGTTCGGATGGACCTGGACGCTCAGGCGGTCGTTCGCGACGATGCGCTTGACGAGGATGCGCGGCGTGTTGACGAGCCACTCCTCGTAGCCCCAGAGCGCCTTGTGGATCTCTTTCGCCGGATGGGTCATGGCATCCTCACATCTTCCACTCTTCGGTCTGGGCCTTCTGCTCGACGGGCTCCGAGTAGACGTTCGACTCGTCCGGCGCGGGCTTCGCGGGATCGAGCGCGTGCTCGAACTTCGGCAGCTCGCGCTGCGGCGCGTCCGTCTTCAGGAACGCCGGCGCGCCCGTGCCCGTGACGGCGTTCGCGCCGACGAGCGCGGCGGCGGCGGCCTTCTCCTCCTCGCCGGCGGCCTCGCGCGCGTCGACCGCCGCCTTCGCGTCCGCGTCGATCGCGCCGAGCTTCGTGTGGCGGGGCGGAATCGGCTTCAGGAGCGGATCGTCCGGCCCGATCACCGTGCACTTGAGCTCTTCCTTGATGTAGGCCTCGATCTCCGGGATCTGGCAGCTCTCGAACTCGTCCGCAAACGAGATCGCGATGCCCGTCGAGCCCGCGCGGCCCGTGCGGCCGATGCGGTGCACGTAGTCCTCGGCCTCGTAGGGGAAGTCGAAGTTGATGACGTACTCCAGGCCCTTCACGTCGATGCCGCGCCCCGCGACGTCCGTCGCGACCACGATCTTGACCTCGCCGTCGCGGAAGGCGTCCAGCACCTTCAGGCGCTTGTTCTGGTTGACGTCGCCCGACAGCATCTCGACGGACACGCCGCGCACCTTCAGCGACTCGTAGACGTCTTCCGTCGTGCACTTGCGGTTGCAGAAGACGATCGTGCGCGCGTCGGGATGCAGCGCGATGTGGTTGAAGAGGACGGTGAACTTGTCCTTCGCCTGGATGACGTAGACGACCTGCTTGACCGTGTCGGTCGCGTTCGTCTCGCTCTCGACCTCGGCCTTGTAGGGCGCCTCCATCCAGTTCATCGCGAGCCGCATCACCGTCTCGTTCAGCGTCGCCGAGTAGAGCATCGTCGTGCGCCTGTTCTTCGGTAGCTCATGATGCGCCGCACGTCCGGGATGAAGCCCATGTCGAGCATGCGGTCGGCCTCGTCGATGACGAGCGTGTCGACGTGCGAGAGGTTGATGACGCGGCTCTTCGTGAAGTCGAGCAGGCGCCCCGGCGTCGCGACGAGCAGGTCGACCGGCGCGGACAGCACCTCATGCCGCTGGCGGTCATAGTCCATCCCGCCGTAGATGGCGAGCGAGCGAAGCCCCGTATACTTGCCGATCGCGTCGGCGTCCTTGCAGATCTGGATGACGAGCTCGCGCGTCGGCGCGATGACGAGCGCGCGCGGCGCGCCGCCCTCCTTCGCGCGGTTTTCGGGACTGCGCAGATAGCGCGTCAGGATCGCGACGAGAAACGCCGCCGTCTTCCCGGAGCCGGTCTGCGCCTTGCCGGCGATGTTCTTGCCGGCGAGCGCCTGCTCCAGGCTCAGGGCCTGGATCTCGGTGCAGTACTTGAATCCGAGGTCGGCGATGCCGTGCATGACCTCGCTCGGCAGGTCGAAGTCGTGGAAGCGCTTCTTGCCCTCCATCGGCTCGACGACGAACGACTCGAGCGACCACGCCGCGTGCGCGGCCTGGCGCGCCGCCAGCTCCTCCGCGCTCACCTCGCCGCCGGGGCGCATCTCGTCCGCCGCCGTGTTGACCGGCACCGGCCCGCGACGCCCGCCGCGACCGCCCCGGCCGCCGCGCTCGCCGCGACGCTCGCCGCGCGCGGGCTTCGGAG
>CAKUGW010000101.1 GCA_934654805.1 uncultured Kiritimatiellota bacterium | reverse complement strand
GGGAAATCCGCACGTCCGGTTTGATGAGGGGGAAGTCGCATCGGCGAAGCCGAGGCGTGGGTCTCTACTCTACAAAAGCATGTGTTTCGCCTGCGGTGTCATTCTGGTTTCGGCCTGTCACCTGTCCGGCGAGACCACCTCAATGGAGTGTGCCGGGATTGAGCGCGAGATTTGCGCATCCGATGCGTCGATTACCGCCGGACAGGCGCGTCTGACGGACAAATGCTCCCTCACGGACTACGCTTCACTGATGACGGAGGATGGGGTGTGGACAAAAGCCCTCCAAACTGCTCTGAGCGAACACGAGATCGTGGTTTTGCCCGCACGCCAGGAGCCTTACCTGATTGATGCCCCCATCGTTCTGCCGTCAAATCGTCGGTTGGAGGCGTCGGGTGCGACGGTACGCCTGGCACCAGGCGTGATGACCGTCATGCTCCGGACGGCCTCGTCCGAAGACGGGACCTGCCGACCGTTGCCGCGCTCAGGCCGCGTCTCGAACATCGCCATCGTTGGCGGACGTTGGGAGGACTGCTCGACGGCTCGCTGCGGCTATGGCGCGTCCGGGCGTTTTGACTTGACGTCCCGCAGGGTCGGCAACTTCTATGGGGTCTCGGCGCTATTTTATCTTGGACGAGCCGATTATGTTTGGATTCGGGACACGACATTTGTCCATTGCGGAGGCTTTGCCGTCCAAAGCGGGGACGGAATGTCCCATCTCTACGAGAACATCCGTTTTGAGGACTGCTTTGCCGATGGCCTTCACCTCAACGGGAACCTTGAGCGGATCCATGTACGGGACGTTCGAGGAAAGGTCGGGGACGACCTCGTGGCGCTCAATGCGTACGACTGGCTGAACTCGTCCGTCAACTTTGGCCCTCAGCGCGCCATTCTCTGCGAGGACCTTGAGCTGGTCGCCGGCGACGGTGCGGGCTATCCGGCCATTCGGCTGTTGCCGGCGATGTATCGTTACCAAGATGGCACGATAGTCGATTGCTCGATATCCGACGTCATTTTTCGGCGCGTGAAGGGCATCCGGACTTTCAAGATGTATCTGCAGACGCCGCCGTACCGGATTGGCCAGGAGCCCGAATGGTCGGCAGTCGGGTCGGGTGGAAACATCCTTTTCGAAGACATCGACATCGACCTGACGGGGCCCATCGACCGGGTGGGCGGCTATGCGTCGTCCGATCCGCTGCGCGGGCACTACGCCGCTTTCGAGTTCGGGGCCAACCTGTCATCGGTCACGATTCGGGATGTCACGGTTCGCTTCCATCTCGACCGCTACCCGTTGGGGCATCTGGTGACGGTCGGGCCCAAGTCTGCACGCATGCCCATTGGCGAAGAGTCATTCGAGGTCTTTGACCCCGACGTGCGTTGCGCAGTCGAGGGCTTGCGGATCGAAGGTCTCAGGACTTTCGGCGCCCCCCGGAAGCTTGTCCAGTCGATTTCTTTTGAAGACATCAATCAGGACGGCCGGTCGTCGGGACATGGCGTCATCAGGAATTTGGTCATAACCGAAAGCAAGACAAGAAAAGGAACATCACATGAAAAGCAAGACTGAAAAGGATTTGAGGAAACGGCACCGGTCCATAGCGTCTGCGACAGCGGCGGGAGCGATCGCCTTCAGCGGCGTGTGTGGTCTGTATGCCGAGGCTTCTTGGACGACGAACGACTGGACGGGCGTGGCTTCGTCGGTTGCGCCGAAACGCTGGCTCGCAGACGGGAACTGGTCGGCGAACCGAACACCAACGGCAGAGGACTTGACTCGGATTCTCCTGTCGGACAAGATCGTTCTCGCGTCAGGAGAGAACAGCGCCGTCGGCTCTTCGATCATCTTGGCCGGCGCTCGGAACCAAGTCCTCGATCTGCAGGTCGAGGTCGGGGCCGAACTTGCGTTTGTGGGTGCGGACAATGTGACGGAGGTCAACACGCCGAGAAGCGTCTGGTTCGGCGGGAACACAGCGAACCAGTTTTCACTTGACGTCGCCGGGAAGGTCGTTCTCGGGCAGAAGACGTTCAGCCTTTGTGGAAACCAGGATGACTCCGGCGCATCTGCGACGATAGTTCCATCCAATGTCATGACCTTGCGCAACGGCGGTTGCCTGTCGGTGACGAATGGTACGCTGATGCTGTACGGCGGTAATCCCGCGGGCGCCGGCGCCTATACGAATGAAATCGTCGTCCTTGCCGGCGGACGCATGGAACTCAAGAACAGGAGTGCTCTGGTCTTTGGGTCGAACGATAGCGGAATGGATTCTGGCTACCCGTATGGCGGCGGCGGTCCACTCTCCGGTGGTGGCCGGCTACTGGTCAAAGGCGGCGTTGTCGATGCCTCGTCGGCGACGATTGAGTGTCCCGTGTGGATGTGGGCGCGGGAGCAGGGGCAGGTTCCCGAGATCACCGTCTCGGACGGCGGCATCGTGGATCTCGGAGGACATGGGTTGGCGGTCTGTTCCACGGGGACCAATATCGTCCGGGCGACATCGGGTGGCGTAATCACGAACTTCTACTATTGGCAGGATTACAAGGGGTATACGGGAAGCGAGGCTTGCTACTACACGCTGTTTGAGGCGTCCGACGGCGGTCGTGTCCACTTGAAGAATATGATGCCGGGCTATCGGGAGGGCGGGAACTCGGGACGTCCGACCTTCCGTTCGCGCGGCCCCGCGTCACGTGTTGTCATTGGCAACAGCTCCTTGCCTAAAAGCTATGTCGGCGTCCATCCCTACTACAACGACCTTCGCCTGACCGCGCATACGCCGCGCGGAGTCCCCTTCCCCGTGATGCCGCTGACGACGGAGACTCCCTGCTACGATAATCCGGACATGCGTCGTCTGCAGGGCTACCACCGTCTTTCTCCGGATGGCGGCGTTCAGCTCGTTCACACGAACACGTTTGACATCATTGCGCGGTGCCATGACAGCTTCGACGCCAAATACAGCGTCGAGTCCGAGCGTGCATTTACCCTGCTGGGTGAAGACCTTTGGACGACCAACTCGATCTGGGCGCACGAAGGCCGTTGGGTTGAATGCGTCGGATATGACTATGCCTACGCCCTGCAGGTGACGCTCCGCCCAGAGGCTGAAATCGCGGACGGCATTCCGCTGGCGGTGCCCGTGCCGCGTGCTTGGTATAGGCTGCCGGCGTTCCAGAAGAGGCATCTGGATTCGAATCGCTATTCTCGTATCTCCGTTCGTTTGGCACTGGAGGCGCCGAACGGGCAGGGGATTGACGTTGACGCATTGGTCTCCAAGATGGTGGCGCAGGGGCAGCCGGGCGCAGTGGCGGACGATTCCATCCCTCCTTATAACGTGCGCATCGATTTGCCTCAGGACGAGTTGGTGGTTGGCGAGTCGAATGACCGGGTGGTGATGGACTTTGTCGAGATTGAGACGTATCCGCAGGCTGCAGGTTGCGTGCCGCCCGTGACCAATGCCCTGATACGTGCTGTCTGGTGCGAGACCAGCAAGATCGAGCGTGGATGCGCGGTGATTATCCGATAGGGACGAGGTGCGGACTATGAAGATCGGCAATCTGTTTGTTTTCGCTTGGATTCCGTTGTCCGTGCTGTCCGCCTTCGCGGGTGGGCGGGCCGACTATTCGGAAGCGATGCGCCTTTGGCCGCAGATGAAGGGGCTCTCATTCCGTGGGCTTCCAGGAGAAGACGACTTCAGGCGATTGCGTGCAGCCGGCGCGACATTGGGTGGCGGACGCGTCGACTGCACGGCGGCGGACTGGCCGAGCCGTGTGCGCGAGACGCTGGCGTTGGGGCGGAAATACGGCGTGCGCGTTTGTTTGCAGTTGCCGGAGTCAAGCGCGGACATGCTGGAGGTCGTCGCCGTCGCAAAAGACGACAGGGATGCGCTCTACGCCTATGATGTCGGAGGCCGTCTGGGCGACGTCTTGGACATCCGAGCCGTCGATGCCGAGACGCCGGTTGTCGTTTCGCGTTGCAGTACGGAGGGTGTCGGAACTTGGGTGTCCGTCTCGAATGTGATCCATGCCGTCTCGTTTGGCGATGACGAGCCGGAAGCGGGCAAGCTCCTGTGGGAGACACGGGATTTCCAGCTGAAGACCGGCGCACGCATTTTTGTGCGGGACTTCGAGTTTTCCGCCGCGTCGGGCGAACGATTTCTGGCGTACGGCTGGGATTGGATGTGCCGCGATTCGGCTGCGGGTGCGATTGACGATGTGATCGTGCGCTTCCTGCGGGACGACCGCATCCAGGGCTGGTCCGCCGGGACGGTCTACTATCCGCCTTGTCTGTCGGCGGATCGGCGGTTCCGTGGTTGCGGCTATGCGCGGCCGACCGATCTCAAAGGGCTGGCAGATGCACGTGCGTTGGGCGTCAATCTGGTGCGTCTGGACATGGGTGACTGCTGGCCGGATCGGCGGCCTGCGACAGACGAGGCCGTTGCGCAGTATCTGGCGAATGTCGAACGGAGGATTGCGGAGTTGCGGCCTGCGCTTGATCGTGCGCGTGCGCTGAGCGTGAAGGTGGCGTTGCTCGGACCGAAGCCCGGCGGATGGATGTCGCATGAGGAGTGGAGTGAGCACTCTGTCTTTCGGGACACGAAGCGGGTGGCGGCGTTACAGAACGCCTGGCGGCGCATTGCCAAGGCGTTCAGGGGACGATCGGAGATTTATGGCTATGACATCTTCAATGAGCCGCTGAACCGCGAATATTCGCAGGACAGGGTCTGTTATCGTGATTTCATGATCCTGATGGCCTCGGCGATCCGCGAGGTTGATCCGGCGGCGACGCTGATTGTCGAAAGCAATGCCTGCGGTTCGCAGGAGGGTTTCGACGTCAAGTCTCGGTTCGGGTTTGTGGCGATGACGCCGATTCCGTTTGACAACGTGATTTATTCCGTCCACATGTACTGGCCGTTGTCCTTTACGCACCAGGGCATCGGAAAAGGTCAAGGCGAATTCGCTCCTGTGGTCTATCCCGGGACGAACACGCCTTCCGGCAGGCGGCTGGACAAGGACGCCCTGCGCGAGGCCCTGCGACCCGTACGGGAGTTCCAGCTGCTGTACGGTGCGCGGATTTGGGTCGGAGGGTTTTCGGCAGCGGCGTGGGCTCCGGGCGCTGACCGGTATTTGGCGGACTTGATCGCCCTGTTTGAGGAATACGGATGGGACTGGTCTTATCACTCGTTTCGCGAGAACGTCATTTGGAGCCTTGAACACGAAGGGCCGGACAACCATTCTTTGATCAAGGCGCAGACGGAGACACCGCGCATGAGGACTCTGAAGGACGGCTGGGCGCGGAACGCGCGGCCTACGGCCCCCGTGCTGCCAAAAGAGCCGAGATTCGCCTGGCGTGGTTACATGCTGGACGTCAGTCGGCACTTCTTTGACGTCGAGGAGATTAAGCGCGTCCTGAATTCGATGGCGCAGGTCGGGCTCAATGTCTTTCATTGGCACCTGACGGACACGGGCGGCTGGCGGCTTCCGGTCGCAAAGTACCCGAAGCTCACGGAAGGCGCGGCGACGCGCGAGGCAGATCGGTTCCGCCCGAACTGCTGTCAGAACGACGGACCGACCGGAAAGTACGGACGGCGCTTCTACACACGAGAGGACATCCGGGAGGTTGTCTCGCATGCCAGGGAACTGGGCATCCGCGTCGTGCCCGAGGTGGACATCCCTGGTCACGAGAGCTGCGCCATCGCCGCCTATCCCGACCTCGGCTGTCAGGGCTTGCCGAACAACGGGGACTTCTGTCTGGGAAGCGACACTGTGATGCAGTGGTTCAAGGACGTCTTGGATGAGGTAATGGGGCTTTTCCCGGATGAAGTCATCCATACGGGCGGCGACGAATGTCAGTTCCAGAACTGGAAGAAGTGCGTGAAATGCCAGGCGCGGATCAAGACGCTCGGGCTGAAGGATGAACTTGCCCTTCAGGGATGGATGACGGGGCAGATCGCCGAATACCTTGCTTCGAGAGGTCGGCGCATGATGATCTGGCACAATGCCTATGTCGAATATTTGGATCTTCCCAAGAGCGTGATTGTCCAAGCCTACTATCAGGCGCAAGGAGGACTCCGATACGCTGAGCACGGCTTTGACGTCGTAATGTCGCCGGCCGAGTATTGTTATCTGGACTTCTCGCCGGCATTGGCGGGCGACTGGGCCGAATACCAGCCGTTCGGGACGACAGTCTCGCTTGAGAAGATCGCGCAATTCAATCCTTTGGAAGGGGCGTCTGCTGCGGCGAGACGGCATATTCTTGGCGGCGAAGCCTGTATGTGGACAGAACTCGTTTACGACATGGAAGGGCTTGAATGGCGCTCGTGGCCGCGTGCCGCAGCCATTGCCGATGTCTTGGCCCGAGGCCCGTCAGATGATATAAAGTCGTATTTGGCGCGTGTGGCGGCGATGCGCGAGGCCCTGATGGCCGATGGTGTGGGGGCGGCTCCGATAGGACCGACGTACGATCCTCTGAAACCGCCATTGGCGCGGTTGCCGAAGGTCTATCGTCCGAGGGACCAGCTTTCCAAGTTGCTTGTTGCGGACATTGACCGCACGACGATCGACTGGACGGCGAATCCAGACGAATTCTCGGTGCGCAAGATAGTCGGACGTCGCGACGCATCTCTTGGGAAGGGCCGGTTCAAGATTGACATGAACCTGAAGCGGATCCTGTTGACAGTCGGGGACGAGACGGCCATTGATCGCGCCCTTGACCTGCTACGGAAACTGGCGCGCGTCAAGCGCGGGAATGTCACGGAATTCACGCAGGCCGACATCGAGGACTGATTCGCGGTTCTGGATGCCCTGTGCTTGACGCGAGGACTCCGAGGGTCAAGTATGTATTGAGGACTCCGAGGGTCAGGTACGCCAAGACAAGCTTGGCTGAACTATCATGATGAAAGGAACATGAATCACAAACAAACCGAGATGTGATTAGGACATACCCGCCGAACGCAGTGAGGGCCGAGCGAAGCGAGGGGATAGCCCGAAGGGCCGAGCAGGCCGTGAGAGGGGCGACCCGAATGCGGGAGTCCTGCCGGACAAAGAGGTGAGTCGCAATGCAAATGAACCTTCTTCGTAAAGTCTCGTTACTTGAGTTCCGCGCGGCCAGCAGTTCAGACGCTGTGAAGCCGGCGCCGAGCGCCCGAATCGGTTTTGGACGCGCGGGCGCGGCGGGACATAGGAGGATCGCGTGTTCGGAAAGTTCAGCAAGGGAACTCGGGAGACCTCGCGGTAGCGAAAGCGAAGCGAGGAGTCGGACGAGGCCGTAGTAGCGGGGAAGCGGGGCAATGCCCGTGGATGCGAAGGGCCTCTGCGTGTAAAAGGGATGTTTCGAACGAAAGAGCGGAGACCAGATTGATTGAGAAATCCTATACGGACGAGGAGATGGCCTCAACGGGGTCTGACCCCAGTGCATAGGATAGGGTGCATAGGGTATTGCGGGGTGCGGGCTGGGTTTGGTATACTTCACGACAATGGCGCGTAAAAAGAGAGTGGTGATCCCAAATCGTTGCTACCACCTTGTCTCGCGGGTGGCGCATCAGGCGTTCTTCTTCGATGACGAGGAGAAGCGTCGGTTTGTCGAACTGTTGCATCGTGCAGCGGCATTCAGTGGCGTTCGCCTGCTGGGCTGGTGTGTGATGACGAATCATTTTCACATTCTCATATATCTCCCTGACGAGATTCCGCTGTCGGATGAGCAACTTCTTGAACGCATTAAGGCGCTTTATCGTGGCCCGCAGCTTGTCCAGGCACTTGCAGAATGGGAGACCCTCCGCAAAGAGGCGGCAGATGAGCGTGCCGCAGGGGTCTCCTGCGGCAGCCGCTTTGAAGACCTTAAGAATCGTCTGCGCTGTCGGATGTTTCACCCCGGTGAATTCATGAAGACGCTCAAGCAGTATGTCACGACATCGTTCAACGGGCGCCGGTCGCACAGCGGAACGCTCTGGGAGAATCGCTACAAGGTACGAATCTCAAAGCCGTGCGCAAAGGACATGAGCGCGCAACTTGCCTATGTGGATTGCAACCCGTGCGAGGCTGGAATCTCCGGCAGCCCCGCCGACTACCCATGGTGTGGATGGCATGCTGCAGTTCAAGGCGACGAGGCCGCACGCGAGATGTACCGTTTCGTCTATTGCGGTGAGATGGCACGGCAGGGTGAAGAGGAGGCTGAGATGTCATGGGCCGATGTCGTCGAGGTTCATGAGCAGGCAATTAGGGCGCGAATCGGGGAGATGTCTGAGGCGAAAGCGGCTGGTGAAGACGTGGATTGGATGTTCGTCACAGAATCAGAAGACGACGATTCTCATGGCGTAAAGAGTGATGGGGCGGCGGTTGTCGCAAGCCATGGCGGACGGGAACTGGAGATGCCGGGAAAGCATCGTGTGCAACTGGAGAGAGGAAAAGGCGTGACAGCCGATCGCATTATTGCCGCAGTGTGTGCGGCAGGGGCGCTTTCGGCTGGTGAGATTTTGGAGGCCATTGGTATTTCCAGCCGGTCATTCCTTCTTTCTGCATATTTGAAGCCGATGGTTGAACAAGGCATTCTCGCGTTGGCGATGCCGGAGAAGCCAAGTTCGCGGCATCAGAAATACAAAATTGGGGTCAGACCCCAGTGCATAGGATAGAGTGCATAGGATGTGATGGGACTGCCTTTTTCGATTGTGCTGCTGCGGCCTGAGATACCGCATAATACAGGGGCCGTCGGGCGCCTGTGCGTCGGGCTTGGCGTGAAGCTGAACCTGGTGCGCCCTCTTGGGTTCTGCCTGGATGACAAGTCCGTCGCGCGGGCCGGGCTTGACTATTGGCCGCATCTCGAAAAGGCCATTCATGACACATGGGAAGACTATCTGGCGTCCGAGCGGCCGCGCCGTCTCTTTTTTCTCTCCACACGGGGCATGCGTTCGCTTTACGACTGTTCGTTCGAGCCGGGCGATGCGTTGGTCTTCGGGAATGAGGGCCACGGTTTGCCGGCGGATTTCTACACGCGCTACGAGGAATGCCTCTTCAGGATCCCGATGCCGGGCGAACATGCGCGCTCGATCAATCTGGCGAACGCCGTGTCCATTGCGGCATATGAGTGCTACCGCCAGCTGATGTGACGCCCCCGACAGGACGTCCCCGATGAGACTGCGGCGCGCACCGGCTGCTCCCGCCCGTCCGCGAATAGCCGGCGGCCAAATATGGTATAATACGCGCCACTATGAACATCGTCATTCTGCTGGGTGCCCCGGGGTCGGGGAAGGGAACGATCGCGGGCCGTCTCGCGGGCGAGCACGCGAACCTGAAGCACGTCTCGTCGGGCGACCTCCTGCGCGGGGCCGTCGCGAAGGGGACGCCCGCCGGCGTGGAGGCCAAGGGCTACATGGAGAAGGGCGCGCTCGTGCCCGACACGCTCATCGCCCAGATGATCCGGGACGTGATCGCCGAGACGACGGGCGACGTCACGATGCTCCTCGACGGCTTCCCGCGCAACGTCGCGCAGGCCGAGATCCTCGAGAAGACGGGCGCGCCGGTCAAGTCGGCCGTGCTCATCGACGTGCCGGACGAGATCATCCAGGACCGCATCGCCGGGCGCCGCACGTGCCCGAAGTGCAAGGCGGGCTACCACGTCACGAACCTGCCGCCGAAGGTCGAGGGAATCTGCGACCGCTGCGGCGTGTCGCTCGTCGTCCGCAAGGACGACAACCCCGACACGGTGAAGGACCGCCTCGTCGTCTACCACCGCGAGACCGAGCCGCTGATCGCGTTCTACGAGCAGAAGGGCATCTTGCGCAAGATCGACGGCACGCAGGGGCCGGAGGGCAGCGCGAAGGCCTTCCTCGCGGCGATGTAACGCAAGGCCGTGAAAGTCGACATCAAGACAAAGGCCGAGCTCGCCCGCATGCGCGAGGCGTGCCGGATGAGCGCGGAGATCCGAGACATCTGCGCGAACGCCGTCGCGCCGGGCGTGACGACCGGTGAGCTCGACGACCTCGTCGTCGCCTACTGCAAGCGGCACAACGTCCGGGCGAGCTTCTACGGGTGCGAGGGCTTCCCCGGCCACATCTGCGTCTCGCTGAACGACGAGGTCATCCACGGCATCCCCTCGCGCCACCGCGTGATCATGCCGGGCGACCTCGTGAAGACCGACGTTGGCATCTTCAAGGACGGCTTCCACGGCGACACGTCGCGCACGGTCATGCTCGGCGTGACAGACCCTGAGGTCATCCGGCTCGTCGAGACGACGAAGGCGTGCCTGAAGGCCGGCATCGCCGCCTGCGGGCCGGGCGTGCACCTCGGCGACGTCGGCTACGCGATCCAGTCGGTCGCGGAGGCGGCGGGCTTCGGCATCGTGCGCGACTGGATCGGCCACGGCGTCGGGCGGACGGTGCACGAGGACCCGGAGGTGCCGAACTACGGCAAGCCGGGCACGAAGCTCGCGCTGCGCCCCGGCATGACGATCGCGATCGAGCCGATGATCACGCTGACCCGGAAGGGCGAGCGGACGGACGTGCTGGAGAACGGCTGGACGGTCGTGACGCGCGACCGCTGCCTCGCCGCGCATTTCGAGCACACCGTCGCCATCACGGACAATGGGTGCGAAATCCTCACTTTGCCGGCGGACTATCCCTGAAATCCTCAAGCCCGAAGGCGCTTCGGTCGAATGGCGGCTGATTGCTTGGGGATGGATGGTCCGCCGGACTCTTCGCCTTTCGACGGCGTGCTGATTGACGGGGCAGACGATTTTCGGTATACTTTCACGCCATAATAAACAAACCAAATAAGGAATCTTATGGAACAGCAGAAAACGCAGGGCGGAAACGTCGCCGCCATCGTCACGATGTTCGCGCTCTTCTTCATGATCGCGTTCGTCACGAACTTCGCCGGGTCGATGGCCGTCGTCGCCAAGAACCAGTTCAACGCCTCGGCCACGGCCTCGCAGCTCGGCAGCGCGGCGAACTTCTTCGCCTATCTCTTCATGGGCATTCCGGGCGGCCTCATCCTCAAGCGCAGGGGCTACAAGTTCACGGCGCTCCTCGCGGCGGCCGTCGGCTTCGCGGGCCTCGGCGTCCAGCTCGCCTCGGGCTACGTGCCCGCGTCGGCGAACCCGTTCTACGTCTACATCGCCGGCGCGTTCGTCGCGGGCTTCTCGATGTGCCTGCTGAACCTCGTCGTCAATCCGCTCCTCAACACGCTCGGCGGCGGCGGCAACAAGGGCAACCAGCTCGTCCAGATGGGCTGCTCGATCAACTCGATCGGCGCGACGCTCGCGCCGATGATCCTCGGCTGGCTGATCGGCGGCGCGATGGACGAGGCGACGGTCTCGAAGGTCGCGCCGGCGATGCTCATCGCGATGGCGCTTTTCGCGGTCGCGTTCGTGATCGTCGCGCTCTCGAAGATCCCCGAGCCGCACCTCGAGACGGCCGAGGAGAAGGCCGACCGCCTCGCCGGGCGGACGAGCGTGATGAAGGACATCGGCGCGACGCTCAAGTTCCGCCACTTCACGCTGGGCGCGCTGGCGATCTTCTTCTACATCACGATCGAGTCCGGCATCCCGAACTTCGCGAACCTCTACATGAGCGAGATGGAGGGCGTCGGCCC
>CAKUGW010000100.1 GCA_934654805.1 uncultured Kiritimatiellota bacterium | reverse complement strand
CCCCCCCCCCCCCCCCCCCCGGACGAGGCGGACGCACGCCCCGCGAGCGCGTCCAGCTCGGCGGCAAGGCTTTTCAGGTTCTCGGGCAGTTCCGTTGACATGTTTCAGTGCGCGTTAGTACACAAAATATGCGCAGGACGATTGCGTCTTTTGCTCCGGAGGCATTGCGGCAGCTGAAGTTCGCGGGAGGCGAGGTCGCCGACTTGTTCGCGCGCGACAATGTCTATGACTACATCCGGAAGTGTTTCGGCGCTTTCCACACGATGGGCGAGAAGCTCGTGTTTGACGACATCGACGCCTACATCGCCCGCCAAGGGGCGTGAGCGAATTTACAGAATCAGGTCAGACCTAATTTTGTAAATTCACGAACAGGCCGAGCCTTGCCATGCGAGAAACGGCCGCTTGACACGTTCGTCCGCCACGCCCCTTTCCTCACACCGCGCATGGCGATTCCCGTGGTTCAGGCCGTTTACCGTCCTGCGGCATTTTTGGTGTAATTCTCCGCGTTCGGGCGACGGATCGAGCGGATGCGCCCGGACGACATAGGCCGAGGGGTTGCTTAAGCGGCGCATCGCCGCGCTCCGCCCTTCCCGACCGCAGAAGATGATTTAGCGTCAACGCTAACACGTCGTTCTTGGGAAATACTACCACTATTTCAAACTCTGAACGGCATGTGAGTGATGATGCGCCCCGCTGGGCGCATTGTCTCTTCATGTAATCAGAGTATGCCTGTGGTAGGGCTTCCCAAGAGTGCATGGCAAGACAATGCGCTCTTTTTCATGCATGCGAGGCGGTCTCCGCGACGGAATGTGCGCATGAGACATCGAAGTGGGACACTTCCGTGGAGCGTGTTGAATCGAAGAAGACATCCGCAGGGGAATGGGGACTGTTCAGGACGATAGCCGAATACTGCCGCAAGACGCGGCATGAGATCTGGCGTTCGGATTCTCCGTCGGCGGCAAAAGAAGGCGACAGGGAAATTCGCGTCATCGAATTGTTTGCCGGAGTTGGCGGATTCCGCGTTGGGCTTGAACGCGCGTCAGGATCCTACAAGACGGTGTGGAACAACCAGTGGGAACCGTCGACCAAGCGCCAGGATGCCTCGAACGTCTATCAGGCGCGTTTTGGGGCGACAGGGCATTGCAATGAGGACATTGCCACCGTTGACGTCAAGCGGATTCCACAGGCCGACCTGCTCGTCGGCGGCTTCCCCTGCCAAGACTATTCCGTTGCCGCGACACTGAAGAATTCTGGCGGAATCGAGGGAAAGAAAGGCGTGCTTTGGTGGCAGATTCACCGCATTCTCCGCGAAAAGGGACGAAACGCGCCGAAGTATCTCATCCTTGAGAACGTGGACCGCCTACTCAAGTCTCCCGCAACGCAACGGGGGCGCGACTTCGCGATCATCCTTGCGTCCTTGTCCGATCTCGGATATCTTGTCGAGTGGCGTGTCGTCAACGCGGCGGAATACGGCATGCCGCAACGCCGCCGCCGAACTTACATGGTCGCCTATCGAAGGGAGACGAAACTTGCGAAGGAAGCAAAGGCGGTGCTGTCGGAGCCGGTCAAATGGCTCTCCGAGCAAAGCGTGCTGGCAACGGCTTTCCCCTGTTCCGTTGTAGAATCCTCATGTGGGGAGTTTGACATCTGCGGTACGCTCCCGGAAGTGACGGCGACATTCAACGCGGGCGGCACAAAGGAGAGTCCGTTCCGCGATGCCGGGCTCATGGTGGCGCGGCACGTCTGCACGGCGGACGTCAAGCCAGCCTACGGCGGGCCGAGACTGACGCTGGGCGAACTTCTCGTGGACGAGAAGGACGTGCCGGAAGCGTTCTTCATCCGTGAGCGGGATCTCAAGGGCTGGAAATACCTCAAGGGGCCGAAATCCGAAGAGCGCAAGGCCCTCGACAAGGAAGGAAACGAATTCACCTATCGCTATTCCGAGGGCGGCATGTCGTTCCCGGATGCGCTGGACAAGCCCTCCCGCACAATCATCACCGGCGAGGGCGGCGCCGGAGCATCGCGCTTCAAGCATGTGATACAGACCCCAAGCGGACGCTACCGGAGGCTGCTTCCGCTGGAACTTGAACGCCTCAACATGTTCCCCGATTTCCATACAGACGGCGCCTCCGACGTCCGCCGCGCCTTCCTGATGGGCAACGCACTCGTCACAGGCGTCGTCGAACGAATCGGAGTCGTCCTGAAGGAAAGGATGTGAAGGAGATGCCGCCGCTTCCGTATGACGTGACATCAAGGGAGAGCATCCTGCAGCACGGGCGGAAACTGCTGGGACATTCGCTTCGGGAAATCCATCCGAACGCGACATCGGACAACGTGGGGCGCGGCGGACTTGGACAGGCGGTCGAGCGTTTCCATTTCAACTATCGGCCCAACAGCGAGGCGGCGCCGGACTTTGCGGAAGCGGGGCTTGAACTCAAGTGTTCGCCCCTGAAGGAACTTGCCGACGGCAGCACCGTCGCGAAGGAACGCCTTGTCCTCAACATCATCAATTACCTGGACGAGGCCGGGGCGAGTTTCAGGACAAGCAGCTTCTGGAAGAAGAGGGTGACACCTTCTATCTCGCCGCATGCGAGAAAGGCTCTGCCGCTGGGGCGGAAATGCGCGAGCAGCCCGGCACGTCCGTCAGGGCGCAGCAACGGGCGTATTCGATCAAGAAGTGCTACATGGACCAGATTGTCCTTGAGTCCCTGTTGCATCCCGAAATGACAAGCGGCCTCAAGCTGACCTCGGCAAAAAGGCAGCAAATCCTGCGAAAGCGACAGGAAGTTGGCGCTGTTGTTCGGAACGTAGACGACTACAGGGCCGGAGAGACGTTCGAAGACCTGGTGATTCGCCGTTTCACGCCCTACATCGGCTTGACGGCAGACGAGATCGCTTGTCGGCTGGGCGTCGAAATCGGAAGCCCCAAGTCAATGTCGTACACGCTTTGCCGCGCGATTCTCGGCGTGAAGCGCAAGCGCATCGCCGAGTTCGAGAAAGCCGGCGTTCTCCTCAAGACGATCCGCCTCGATCACGATGGCGGGCTGAAGGAGGCCATGTCGTTCAGCACGGTCAAGTACTGCGAAATCGCCAAGGAAGAGGAGTGGGCCTCGTCCGAGTGGCATGACATCCTGACGCGGAAGTTCTTTTTCGTCGTCTTCAGGAAATCGGCCGACGACAACAGCCGCAAGTCCGTGCTGGAGGACGTGTTCTTCTGGTCGATGCCGATGGCCGACCTGCGGCGGGCCGAGGCGTTCTGGAGAGACACGCGCGACAAAGTCCGTGTCGGCGATTACGCGCATTTCATGCGCAGCACGGAACACCCGGTCTGCCATGTGCGTCCGAAGGCGCAGAATGCGGCGGACCTGGCGACGACGCCACAGGGACATTACGCGAAAAAGAAGTGCTACTGGCTCAATCGCCCGTATGTCCTGCGGATCGTGGAATCCCACGCCGAAAAGGCGCGGCATCCACGTCCGGAGATCCTGAATGCCGTCTCGGAGGCGCTGAAGTACCGCGCCTGTCTGCCGCTCTATTCGCTACGCGCCGCGTGTGGCCGCTTCGGTGCGGAAGAGCGCGTCGAACCGGAGGGATGGGTGCGCGTACGGGGCGTCCACGCGCCGAACAGGCGGCTTTACGTTGTCCGGGCGGTCGGGCATTCGATGGAGCCGAGGATTCGTGACGGCGAGTACAAGGTCTTCGAGTTCAGGGACGGAGCGTGCGACCCGGGCGAGATCGTCCTTGCCGAGCATACGGGCGTTGTCGATGCCGAAACGGCAGGCGCGTACTCGATCAAGCGGTTCGAGGCGCGCACGGAACACGGCGAACGTGTCGAGGCGATGCTTGTGCCCGTCAATCGGGACTATCCGACGATCACGCTTCGGAAAGAAAGCGGCATCGCCTTGGACTATCGAATCGTCGGCACGTTGAAGGACGACGTTAGGATTGTTTGACAGATTCTTTGGATGTCCCTACCCCCGCATTTATATAAATGCGGAGGTAGAGCTGTCGCGGTCGAGGTGCCGGCGGGACCTTGTGCAGCAACAAAGTCGAAAGCCCTCTATCGGACGAAATTGGTCATCTGCCACGGCTCGCGCGCGGGGGCGTCCGCCGCCTTGAGGCCCTTCGCCATCCACGCGAGGTTGTGTCCGAGAAGGCGCATCGTCTGCAACCCTTCCGCATCCTGCTCGACTTCCCCCGCTTCACGCCCATAGGCGATGTTCCAGTACTGCGAACCAGCAACGGGCATGCCGGCGATGCCGTAGAACAGGTTCAGCGTCTGGAACGCCATGCTCGCGCCGCCCCGGCGGCAGACCGCGACGGATGCGGCGGGCTTGCCGCGCAGGCGTCCACCCGACGCGAAGAACACGCGCTGCATCACCGCGAGGAGCGCCCCGTTCGGCTGGGCGTAGTAGACGGGCGTGCCGAGAACGAGCGCATCCGCCGCACAGGCCTTTTCGAGAATCGCGTTCGCGCAGTCGTCCGAAAAGACGCAGCGACCAAGTTCCGCGCACTTCCGGCACGCGATGCACCCGCGCACGGGCTTGACGCCAATCTGCACGATCTCCGTCTCAAGGCCGTCCGCCTTGAGCGCCGACGCGACCTCCTCCAATGCCCTCGCCGTGTTGCCGTTCACGTGCGGGCTTCCGTTGACGAGTACTGCCTTCATGTCTCTTTGCTCCTTTTCAGGTTCACACTGATCCGAAACGGTCTTCGTCTCTCTCTTCGGCGGCAACCGCTGCCGCCGCTTGCGAAAACAGGGGAATTATACTACTATGCGCCCCTCACGGGCAAGTGGGCACAACAGGGTGGGCTACTGTCGCCATTTCGGCGTCATCCCGCCCAGCGCCGAGGTCACGCCCATCGCCTGGGCCGACAATCCGGATGCGGTCGCGTCTGCCGTCCTCTCGGCACGCGCGAGGCGAAGGACGGCTACCATCCGCTCATCGGCGGCGGCGCGAATGTCTTCATCGCCCACACGGAGGTGACGAACGCCGAGTACGCGAAGTTCAAGCCAAGCTGGCCCCTGTCGGACGACAAGCCTGTCGTCGGCGTCTCCTGCCGAGACGCGCTCGCCTACTGCGGCTGGCTGACGGCCCGCGACAGCGGCGCGACCTACCGACTTCCGACGGAGGAGGAGTGGGAGATTGCGGCGGGGCACATGCCGAAGGACACCGACTTCAACGCGAAGGGCGAGGACGGCGCGCTGTCCGCCTTGAAAAGCGGGATCACGAGGCGCCTGCTCCGCATGAGCATCCGCGTCTGCTTGCCATCCTCTGGAACGGGCTTGTCCAGGAAGTCCCGGACCGTCCTGCGTTTTTCGATTGCCTCATACAGATCCTCTGAACGCCCATCCCTGTCGGCAATTGTGCTATAATTTCCGCCTGTTGACCTAACAGGAGGAATTGTCCTTATGTCATTCCATTCGTCACGAGCGCCTTTGCTCAAGTGCCAGTTCGCGCACCGGATTCCGGGGCGTGTGCGTTTCGTCTGCCGTGCCGTGCGCTACCTGTCGGCCGAGCAGACCGACCTCGAGAACCACTTCTCGCAGCTGCGCGGTGTGCGGTCGCAGCGCATGGACTGCGCGGCGTCGAGCGTCGTCCTCACCTACGATCCGGAGGTGACGGGCGACGAGGATCTGCTGGAGTCCGTCGAGAGCCTGATCCAGATCCACTCCCTGAGCGCGCTCCGGAAGGAGCGCGAGGAGCGCAACCGCCTGCGCGTGACGGAGCGCGACCTGCACGAGGAGACGCTGCCCGTCATGCTCACGCGCGCGGGCGTCGCGGGCACGCTGCTTGTCGGCTCGTGGCTCTTCAAGCGGGCCGTGCCGGCGACCCTGCTCGGACGCGTCCTGACGCCGACGGGCTTCGGCGCGCTCGCGCTCGCGCTGCCGATCTTCCGCAGCGGCCTCGGCGCGCTCGTGCGGACGTTCCTGCCGAACGCGGACACGCTGAGCGCGCTCGCGATCGCCTCCAGCGTCGCGTCGGGGCGCGCCGGCTCGGCGCTGACCGTCCTTCTCCTGCACGACCTCGCCGAATCGCTCACGGCCTACACGATGGACCAGACGCGCAACGCGATCCGCGACATGCTGTCGGTGGACGGCGAGGAGGCGTGGCTGTCGGCGGACGGCGAGCTCGGCTCGCCGCTCCGGCGCGTGCCCGTCTCGGAGCTGCGGCCCGGCTGCTACATCGTCGTGCACACGGGCGAGAAGATCGTCGCGGACGGCGAGGTCGTCGCGGGGCGCATCCTCGTCGACCAGTCGTCCATCACCGGCGAGTTCGGCCCCGTGCCGCGCGAGGCGGGCGGCAAGGTCTACGCCGGCACGCTCGCCGTGGACGGCACGGCGGCCGTGCGCGTGGAGTCCGTCGGCGAGGGCACGGCCGTCTCGCGCATCATCCGCATGGTCGAGGATGCGGAGGGCAAGAAGGCCGAGATCCAGACGTACGCCGACCGCTTCTCGTCCGCGCTCGTGCCGGTGAACATCACGCTCGCGCTCGCGGTCTTCCTCGGCACGCGGGACGTGAACCGCGCGCTCAACATGCTCGTGATCGACTACTCGTGCGGCATCCGCCTCTCGACGGCGGCGGCGCTCTCCGCCGCGATCTCGACGGCGGCGCGCAACGGCGTGCTCATCAAGGGCGGCGGCTCGCTGCAGTCGCTCACGGAGGCGGACACGCTCATCCTCGACAAGACGGGCACGCTCACGGAGGGCAAGCCGCGCGTGACGTCGATCGCGACCGTCTCGGGCGACTGCTCGCGCGAGGAGGTGCTGGCGCTCGCGGCGGCGGCGGAGGAGACGAGCCGGCACCCGATGGCGAACGCGATCCTCGCGCAGCTCCAGCGCGTCGGCGGCAAGGTGCCGCGCCACCAGGAGATCCACACGGTCGTCGGGCGCGGCGTCTGGACGAAGGTCGGCCGCGCGGTCGTGCGCGTCGGGTCGAAGCGCTTCCTCAACGAGGCGGGCATCCACACGCACCCGATGCGCGACCAGGCCTCGAAGCTCTTCGCGAACGGCGAGAGCGTCATCTACGTCGCGCGCGGCGCGGAGATCGTGGGCCTCATCGGCATCCGCGACCCGCTGCGCGAGAACATGAAGAAGGCCCTCAACCGCCTGCGCCTCGCGGGCGTGGACGACATCCTGCTCCTCACGGGCGACCAGGAGCAGCAGGCGGACGTCGTCGCGCGGCGGCTCGGGCTGGACGGCTTCGAGTCCGAGCTCATGCCGGAGGACAAGGCGAAGGTCATCCTGCGCCTGCAGGCGGGCGGCAACGGCGTCGTCATGGTCGGCGACGGCATCAACGACGCGCCGGGCCTCGCCTACGCCGACGTGGGCATCGCGCTCGGCAAGACGCGCACGGACGTCGCGATGGAGGCGGCGGACATCACGATCGCGGGCGACAACGCGATGCTGCTGCCGGCGACCTACGGGCTCGCGCGGCACACGATGGACGTCATCCGCCAGAACTTCTTCGTGTCGGTGGGCGTGAACACGGTCGGCCTGCTCCTCGGCGGGCTCGGCCTCATCCCCGTCATCGTCGGCGCGACGCTGCACAACGCGAGCACGATCCTCGTCGTCGGCAACTCCCTGCGCATCTTCTTCTACGACATGCAGGACACGAAAAAATGATATACTATGCGGTAGTCACGTTTACCACTCACAAGGAAAGGAATTGACAATGGCAATCACAACCAATCACCTCGTCGGCGCCGCTGTCGGCGTGGGCGTTGCCGCCGCCGGCTTCTATCTTTACGCGAAGAACCGCGACAAGGTGGACCAGTTCCTCCGCGCCCGCGGCATGAACGTGCCCGTGCGCGAGGACAAGCCGCTGGCGAAGATGAGCATCGAGGAGCTCGCGACGCTCAAGGAGAAGGTCGAGGACATTCTCGCCGAGCGCGAGGTCGCCGCGAAGGCGACGGCCTCGGCCGAGAAGGCGGCGCAAGCCGGCAAGTGACGATGTCGAACCGCACCTATTCGCGGGAAGAGCTTCGCGCGGCCCTGAGCCAGATCGGCGTCACCGGCGTCACCGACGTCGCGCGCTACGGCTCAGGGCACATCAACGACACGTTCAAGGTCGAGACCGACCGGGGCGCGCGCTTCATCCTCCAGCGGGTCAACACCGACATCTTTCCGCCGCAGCTGCTGAAGAGCAACGTGATGCGCGTGACGCGCCACCTCAAGTCGAAGGGCGTCAAGTCGCTGGAGGTGATCGGCTACGAGAACCCGTGGCGCGTCTACGCCTTCCTGGAGGGCTACGCGTCCGTCGACCTCATCACGAACCCGGCCCAGGCCGAGCTTGCCGCCGGCGCGTTCGCGAAGTTCCAGAACGACCTCGCCGACCTGCCGCCGCCGAGGCTGGGCGAGATCATCCCGAAGTTCCACGACACGGTCGACCGGCTGCGCCTCCTGGACGCGGCGGCTGCGGCGGACGTGAAGGGCCGCAAGGCGAAGGTCGCCGCCGAGCTCGCGTTCATCGACCGGCGCCGCGAGGAGGCCGCGAAGATCGTCACGCTGATGCGCCGCGGCGAGATCCCCGAGCGCGTCACGCACAACGACACGAAGATCAACAACGTGATGTTCGCGCCGGACGGCACGAACGTCGTCATCGACCTCGACACGACGATGCCGGGCTCCGCGCTCTACGACTTCGGCGACATGGTGCGCACGGCGTCCGCCGCCGCCGCCGAGGACGAGCGGGACCTCTCGAAGGTCTGCTCGAAGAAGGCGTACTTCGAGGCGCTGGTGAAGGGCTACCTCGCGGGCGCGAAGTTCCTGACCGAGGCCGAGAAGGCGAACCTCGCGTTCTCGGGACGGCTCATCACCCTCACGATCGGCATCCGCTTCCTGACGGACTACCTTGCGGGCGACACGTACTTCCGAACGGCCTACGACGACCACAACCTCGTGCGCTGCCGGACGCAGCTCAAGATGGTCGAGTCGATGGAGCGGCAGGCCGACGAGTACGAGGCGATCGTCCGCCGGTACGCGAAGTGAGAGGGGAACGGGGAAAAGAGAGCCGGGAACGGGGAAATGGAACTCATCGCCAGTTTTCAGGTTGACCATACGCGGATCCGCCCCGGCATCTACGTCTCGCGCGTCGATGCCGTCGGCGGCGACTGCGTGACGACGTTTGACGTCCGCATGAAGCGTCCGAACGCGGAGCCGGCCGTGCACCCGAACGCGCTCCACACGATCGAGCACATCGTCGCGACGTACCTGCGCAACGACCCCGCGTGGAAGGACCGCATCGTCTACTGGGGGCCGATGGGGTGCCTCACGGGCAACTACCTGCTCGTGAAGGGCCGTCCGACGCCGCAGGAGATCTGTCCGCTCGTCCTCGCCGCGTTCCGGCACTGCCGCGACTGCGCGGGCGAGGTTCCCGGCACGACGGCCGAGACGTGCGGCAACTTCCGCCTGCACGACCTCGCGATGGCGAAGTGGGAGGCCGCGCAGTTCGTGGCGCGGCTCGAGAAGGAGCCCTGCTTCGACTACCCGACGGCGGCGCGCGTCGTGACCGAGACCGGAATGCTCTTCCACGATTCGTGACGGCGCCGTGGCGGCACGGAAGCCGTTGCGGACGGGATTTGGTATAATTGCGCGCATGAACGGAATCGAACGGTTGCATGAGATCATGACGCGGCTTCGGGACCCCGAGAAGGGTTGCCCGTGGGATCGCGTCCAGACGCTGGAAACCCTCAAGCCCTGTGTGCTGGAGGAGACGTACGAGCTGCTCGCGGCGATGGACAGGCCGGAAGACAAGGCCAACCACGTCGAGGAGCTGGGCGACGTGCTGCTGCAGGTCATGTTCCAGTCGGTCATGGCCGAACAGGCGGGCGAATTCACCTTCGACGACGTGGCGAACGCGATTGCCGACAAGCTCGTCCACCGCCACCCGCACGTCTTCGGCGACGTGAAGGCCGACGATCCGGCGACCGTGCTGAAGAACTGGGAGCGCATCAAGCAGCAGGAGCACAGGAAGGAGGCGCGGCATTCGGCGCTCGACGGCGTGCCGCCGACGCTGCCGGCGCTGCTCAAGGCGCGGCGGACGATGGAGAAGGCCAGACGCATCGGCTACGAGGAAGACCTGAAGCCCGTCGCGGTCGAGGGCGACCCCGGCGAATTCCTGCTGCGCGTCGTGAAGTCGATCGCCGCGCAGGGCATCGACTCCGAGGCCGCGCTCGAGAAGGCGACGGCGGCGTTCGCCGCGCGCTTCCGCGCGTTCGAGGCCGAAAGCAGGAAGGCCGCCGCGAAGGAATCCTGACGGTCGAGTTATCGTTCCGTTGGCTTGATCTTGAGGCCCGTTGAAGTTTCTTCGGCGGGATAGAGCCGCATCCGCTCGTCGGGCGACGTGTTCGGCTGGTGAAGGGTGAGCGTCAGCTGCCCGCCGAACGTGCGGAAGAGCATGCCGTGCCCGCCGTCGCGCGTGTAGAGCGGCGCGAGGTGCTTCCAGGGCCCGCGAACCGTTCCGCTGTCGGAGACGCATTGCAGGACGCTGTAGCCGCTGTCCTTGACGAAGTTCGACCAGATCATGCGCAGGGTGCCGTCCTTCGCCCGGATCAGGAACGGGCCGTCCGTCACGAACCCCCCGCCCGGCGCGTCGGCCGCGCGGAAGAGCTCGACCGGCTCGGCCGTGAAGCGCGCGAGGTCGCGGCTCAGCGGCGCGGCCATCATGCGCCCGTTCCCCGTCTGGCACCACTCGTGGCAGAACACCATCCACGGTTCGCCGTTCTCGATCCAGAGCGTGCCGTCCAGGCACATCCAGCCGGGCGGCGTCACGCTCCCGTCCCTGACGGGCCTGAACGGGCCGCGCGGGCTTTCGCTCCTGAACACCCAGACGCCGCGCGGCTGGAGGTGGCCGCCCTTGAAGCCGTCCTGCAGAAGGGGCTGGATCGGGTGCGCGGCGTCGGCGGCGAAGGTCAGCGTCACGAAGAGCCAGTAGGCGCCGTCGTACTTGTGGACCTCCGGCGCCCAGACGGCCGTGCAGGCGTTCGAGGCCGGGAGTTCCAGGACGGGCGACTTCTCGCTCCAGCGTTCGAGGTCTTTCGAGGTGCGCACCGCGACGCCGCGCCCGCCCGACCAGGGCTTGGACTCGTAGAGGTAGTAGGTTCCGTCTTCGGCGAGCACGAACGGGTCACGGATGCGGAAGTCGTCGCGCGAAACCGTCGCCGGCTCCGTCGCTTGCGCGAGGCCGCAGGCAAGCAGCGCGGCGGTCAGCGTCAGGGCTTTGAGTTGAATGGTGTTCATGTCTGTCTTTGCCTTTCGTTTTTGGATTGACCCCTCTATTGGGGAGCGGAAACTATATCAAATTCAACAGGTGGTCGCAAGCGGGCGCCTTGCCTCACCCTTATCCCGGTTTTTCGGGACAGCTTATCCCGATTTCCCTCCGAGCCGCAGTAAATGCCGTTCTTTCGCTTCGCCTGTAGAACGATTGCCCGTTTTCCCCGGTAGATGTCCCGTTTCCCCTGCGCCGTAGCCCGTTTTGCTTTCGCAACGCCCAGTCTCGGCTTCGCCGGATCGAGAAAAACCCGATCCGGGTCGAGCCTCTGCGCCAGCCCCTCCTCCAAAGATGAGAACGTCATGCGGAAATCTTTCAGGAGTTCCCGCACGACCTCGTGCATCGTCCCGCTCCCGCTTCCCGCCGG
>CAKUGW010000099.1 GCA_934654805.1 uncultured Kiritimatiellota bacterium | reverse complement strand
ATCCGCACGTCCGGTTTGATGAGGGGGAAGTCGCATCGGCGAAGCCGAGGCGTGGGTCTCTACTCTACAAGATTCTGGTTACGGGCGGCGCCGGGTACATCGGCAGCCATACGGTCGTGGAGCTCCTGGACGCGGGGCACGAGGTCGTCGTCGTCGACAACCTCTGCAACAGCTCGCGCAAGTCGCTTGCGCGCGTGAAGCGCATCACGGGCAAGGAGCCGACCTTCTACAAGGCCGACATCCGCGACGAGAAGAAGCTCAACGCCATCCTCGACGCGGAGGCGCCGTTCCAGGCGACGATTCACTTCGCCGCGCTGAAGGCCGTCGGCGAGTCGACGAAGATTCCGCTCAAGTACTACGCCAACAACCTCGGCGGCACGTTCACGCTCCTGAAGTGCCTTGCGGAGCACAACTGCAAGAACATCGTCTTCTCGTCGTCGGCGACGGTCTACGGCGAGCCGAAGTCCGTGCCGATCCGCGAGGACTTCCCGACGCCGGGCTGCACGAACCCCTACGGCTGGACGAAGCTCATGATGGAGCAGGTCTTCAAGGACGTCCAGAAGGCCGATCCCGCGTGGAACGTCATCCTCCTGCGCTACTTCAACCCGATCGGCGCGCACAAGTCGGGCCTCATCGGCGAAGACCCGGCGGGCATCCCGAACAACCTCCTGCCGTACGTCGCGCAGGTCGCGGTCGGGCGTCGCCCCGAACTCAGCGTCTTCGGCAACGACTACCCGACGCCGGACGGCACGGGCGTGCGCGACTACATCCACGTCGTCGATCTCGCGATCGGCCACCTGAAGGCGATCGAGAAGCTGGCGAACGAGCCGGCGCTCGGCCTCAAGGTCTACAACCTCGGCACGGGGCACGGGTACTCGGTCCTCCAGATCGTCAAGGCGTTCGAGAAGGCCTCCGGCCGTCCCGTGCCGTACAGGATCTGCCCGCGCCGTCCCGGCGACATCGCCGAGTGCTGGGCCGACCCGACGCTCGCTGCGAAGGAGCTCGGCTGGAAGGCCGAGCGCGGCATCGACGAGATGTGCGCGGACACGTGGCGCTGGCAGGAGCAGAACCCCTACGGCTACGAGAAGAAGGCGGACTGACGGAACGGCCCGATGGCGGAGTCCGCAGACATCCTCGCGTTCGTGCTCGACGGGCTTGCGGACTACCTCGCGCTCGAACGCGAGCTGGGCGTTCGGGCGATCGAGGTCGACCGCGCGCTGCTTGCGCCGCCGGAGGCGGCGGGGACGGCGGCGGGGACGGGCGCGGGGGCGACGGCGACGACGGCGGACAGGACGCATGGGACGCAGACGACGCACAGGACGGAGAAGCCGGCTCCAAAGGCCGTTTCAGAGCCGCCGCCAACGGCCGCAACGGCACCGGGGGCGAAGGGGCCGTTCGACTTCATCTTCATCGCCGACAGGCCGCTGTCGCCGCGCGCGGTCGAGATGATGGCGAAGATCATCCCGGCGATGGGCCAGACGCCCGAGACCGCGCCGGTCGTCGTCGCGCCGCCGATCCCGAACGCGCGGTTCTTCGTCTTTCTCGGACGCGCCGCGCTCGCGAAGTACATGCCGGGGCTGCGCGGCGAGGAGAACCGCTGGCTCAAGTCGCCGAAGGGCAGGGACGTCCTCCTGGTGAAGTCGCCGGAGGAGATTGTGCGGTTCACGACGGTGACGCCGGCCCTCAAGAAGATGAAGCAGGACATGTGGCTCGCGCTGAAGACGGTGCGCCAGCGCGCGCAACTGGGAATGTGAGGCTATGCGAAACGAACAGACGAAGGTGATTTCCCATGCGGACTGCGGGCCGGGCTACCGTCTGCTCGTGCTGGACGCGCCGCAGATCGCGGCGGACGCCCAGCCGGGGCAGTTCGTGCACGTGAAGGTGCCTGCGCTGGAGGCGAGCGCCCTGCGGCGTCCGTTCTCGATCTTCAACGCCGAAGGCGGACGGCTCGAGCTTCTCTACAAGACGGTGGGGCGCGGCACGGCGGCCCTGAAAGCCGTGAAGCCGGGCGAGACGGTCGAGGTGCTGGGGCCGCTCGGCCGGGGCTTCCCGACGACGTGCGACGGCACGCCGCTGCTCGTGGGCGGCGGCTATGGCGTCGCGCCGCTCTACTTCCTCGCGCGGCGGCTCGTGGAGAATAATCGAATAATCGAATTATCGAATCGTCGAATGGCGAGGGGGGCAGACAATTCGATTATTCGGCAATTCGACCATTCGATTATTTCCCCCAAGCTCTTCGTCGGGGGGCGCACGAAGGACGACCTCCTGGCGCTCGACCGCTTCGCCGCGCTCGGCGTCGAGGTCTTCGCCGCGACGAACGACGGCTCGTTCGGCACGAAGGGCTTTGCCGTCGTGCCGCTCGATGCGGAGCTGAACCGCCTGCGCGCGGCAGGCGAGCGCTTCGCGCTGTTCACGTGCGGGCCGGACGGGCTCCTGAGGGCGGTTTCGGAACGCGCGTGCGCGCTTGGCGCGCCGGGCTGGATCTCGGTCGACCGCCACATGGTCTGCGGCGTCGGCGCGTGCTACGCCTGCATCCAGAGGACGGTGAAGGGCAACGCGCGCTGCTGCGTGGACGGCCCGGTGTTCAGGGCGGAGGATCTCGTATGGTGAAGATGTCGGTCAACTTGGGCGGGCTCGCGATGCCGACGCCGGTCGCGACGGCGAGCGGGACGTTCGGCTACGGCACGGAGTACCTCGGCGCGGTCGATTACGCGAAGCTCGGCGCCGTGACGGCGAAGGGCATCCGCGTCGAGCCGTGGCCGGGCAACCCGATGCCGCGCCATGCCGAGGTCTTCGGCGGGCTCGTCAACGCGATCGGCCTGCAGGGGACGGGCGTCGGGCACTTCCTCTCCGAGACGGTGCCCGCCTACCGCCAGGCGACGGACGTGCCGCTCATCGCGAACATCTGGGGCGGCTCGGTCGAGGCGTACGCGGACGTCGCCGAACGCCTGGGCGACGCGGTCGATGCGCTGGAAATGAACGTCTCGTGTCCGAACGTCAAGGCGGGCGGGCACACGTTCGGACAGGATCCGAAGGTTCTCTTCGAGGTCGTCTCGGCCGTGCGGAAGGCGACAAGGCTGCCGCTGCTCGTGAAGCTCGCGCCGAACGTGCCGTCGATCGTCCCGTACGTGAAGGCGTGCGAGGACGCGGGGGCGGACGGCCTGTCGATGATCAACACGATTCCCGCGATGGTGATCGACATCGAGCGGCGCGTGCCCGTCCTGGCGAACCGGACGGGCGGCCTGTCGGGGCGCGGCGTCCATCCGGCCGCCGTGAAGCTCGTCTACGACGCGCACCGGGCGACGAGGCTGCCGATCCTCGCGATGGGCGGCGTGTACGAGGCGAAGGACGCGATCGAGTTCCTGCTTGCGGGCGCGACGGCCGTCGCGGTCGGCACGGCGACGTTCACCGACCCCGGCGTCGTCGCGGCGGTCTACGACGGCATCGTCGCCTACTGCGAACGCCACGGCTTCGCGTCCGTCGCCGAACTCACCGGAAACCTGTCCGATTCCCGTTAACACGCCGTTAACATCCGTTTTGTATACTGTTGCCGTTCAACCGGGAAACCGGAGAAAGGAAACGACAACATGAAAAAAGGAAAGAAACTCACGGGCACGGTGGCCGGCGTTCTCGCCGTCACGGCCCTGATCGGCTTCGCCGCAGCAAGCTGCGACGAGAAGAAGGACGTGTCGCAGAAGTCCTCCGAGGCTTCTGTCGTCACGAACGAGAACGGTTCGGTCTCGCGCTCCTTCACGGAGATGACGGTGACGACGAACGGCAACATGGTCACGGAGCACCGCCGCGAGACGCGCACGACGCTGGACGCCGACGGCAACATGCTCGCGACGACGACGAGCGAGTACGCGCAGAGCTATCCCGTCGGCGACGCGGGCCTGAAGAGCCTCGCCTCCCCGATCCACGCGAAGGTCGATGCCGACGCGAAGGTCGAGGACGGCTTCCTGGGCCTCAAGTTCGGCGAGACGTTCGCGGGCACGAACTTCGTCGCGGACGCGGACGAGCCGACGCTCCTCAGGACGACGTTCACGCCGAAGAAGGCGCTCGCCGGGTTCGACGACTACTACGTCTACGTGACGCCGAAGACGCACCGGGTCGTGAAGGTCTACGCCTGCGCGAAGGACGCGATCGACCCCGGGACGAGCTGGCGTCGCCACTACCTCATCGAGGCGCTCGAGAAGCGCTACCAGACGTGGGCGCGTCCGCGCAGCTGGTGCCGTCCGGTCTACACGTTCGACCTCGGCGCGGGCCGCTACGTGACGGCGTGCCTCGCGGGCGCGTCGCGCGACTACGAGACGGTGCTCGTCGCGTGGGACGACGCGCAGCTGACGGTCGCGGCGGACGAGACGGAGGCCCTGCGCGCCGAGGCGCGCAAGAGCGCCGCCGAGCGTCGCAGCCGCCGCGTGTCGGACGCCACGGAAGCGTTCTGACGAAGGAGGTTGAGAGGTGGAGAGTCGTGGCTAGAGGTTTCAACCAACCCCTCCACCTCTCCACCTTCCCACCTTTCCACTTTTCCACTTTTCCACTTTTCCACTTTTCCACTTTTTGCACCCTCATCCAAATTTTTGCTATAATACCCAAAAATTTTTGTACCTAACAACAACAGAGAACCATGCTAGAAGTCAAGAACCTGAAGAAGAGCTTCGGTGACTTTCAGGCGGTGAAGGGCGTGTCCTTCTCCGTCAAGGAAGGCGAAGTGCTGGGCTTCCTGGGGCCGAACGGCGCCGGAAAATCGACCACCATGCGGATGATCACGGGCTTCCTGCCGCCGACGTCCGGAACGGCCGTCATCGACGGGCACGACATCGTGACCGACCCGATCGCCGCGAAGCGCGACCTCGGCTACCTGCCGGAGTCCGCGCCGAGCTACCGGGCGATGACCGTGCGCGACTACCTCGCGTTCATTGCCGAGGTGCGCGGCTTCACGGGCGCGGCGGGTGCGCGGCGCGTGGCGGACGTGATCGTGCAGGCGAAGCTCGAGAAGGTCGCCGGGCAGACGATCGACACGCTCTCGAAGGGCTACCGCCAGCGCACGGCGTTCGCGGCGGCGATCATCCATGACCCGAAGGTCCTCATCATGGACGAGCCGACGGACGGCCTCGACCCGAACCAGAAGTTCACGGTGCGCGAGATGATCAAGGCGATGGCCGCGAAGGGCAAGGCGATCATCATCTCGACGCACATCCTCGAGGAGGTCGATGCCGTCTGCTCGAAGGTCGTGGTCATCTCCGACGGCGAGAAGAAGTTCGACGGCACGCCCGCCGAGCTCAAGGCGCTCGATCCGAACGGCGGTCGGCTGGACGTGGTCTTCAGGAAATTGACGGTGAACGGCTAGGCGCGCCAGAAGCTCTAGAAGGGCTAGAGCGACTGGAAGGGCTAAAACATCTAGATCTGGAGACAAGACAATGCTTAAAAACATCAAGGCAATCTTCAAGCGCGAGTTCAAGGCGTACTTCGACTCGCCCGTCGCGTACGTGTTCCTCGTGGCGTTCCTCGTGCTGATCGGCTTCATGACGTTCGGCGTCGCGATGTTCTACGAGCGCCGCCAGGCGGACCTGACGCCGTTCTTCTTCTGGCATCCGTGGGTCTACCTGCTGCTCGTGCCGGCGGCGACGATGGGCACGTGGGCCGACGAGCGCCGCAACGGCACGGCGGAGCTGCTGCTCACGCTGCCGATCACGGTCACGCAGGCGCTGATCGGCAAGTTCCTCGCGGCCTGGGCGTTCATCGCGATCGGCCTCGCGCTCACGTTCCCCGTGGCGGTCACGGCCGGCTACCTTGGCGCGCCCGACTGGGGCGTCGTCCTCTGCGGCTACGTCGGCTCGTTCCTGATGGCGGGCGCGGCGGCGGCGGTCGGCGTCTTCGCCTCGACCCTGTCCCGCGCGAGCGTCATCGGCTTCGTCGTGTCGCTCGCGATGGTGTTCGCGCTGATGATCGTCGGCTTCGACCCCGTGACGACGGCCGTCGCCAACTGGGGCGTGCCGTCCGCGATCGTCAACGGCCTCTCGTCGTGCTCGCTGCTGACGCACTTCGAGGCCCTGCGGCGCGGCGTGCTCGACCTGGCGGACGTCGGCTACTACCTCGGCATGATCGTCTTCATGCTCGCGGCGGCGAAGACGGTGACGGACGGGCGGCGCGGCGCGTCGAAGGGCGCGGCCGGGCTCGTCCTCCTCGCGGCGATCGTGGTCGCGGCGGACGTCATCCTCGCGAACCTGCCGCTCCGGGCCGACCTCACCGCCGAGCGCTTCTACACGCTCTCGGACGGCTCGAAGGCCGTGCTGTCGAAGCTGGAGCAGGACGTCACGCTCAAGTACTACGTCAGCTCGTCAGCAGCGGACATGCCGATGCAGCTCAAGACCTACGCGGCGCGTGTGCAGAACCTCCTCAAGGAGTACGAGCGCGCGGCGGGCGGCCACGTCATCCTGGAGGCGTATGACCCGAAGCCCGACTCCGACGCGGAGGAATGGGCGCAGCGCTACGGCATCGAGCCGCAGACGGTCAACCCGTTCGGCAGCCCGATCTACTTCGGCGTCGTCGCCGTCTGCGGCGACAACGAGCAGACGCTCGGCCAGCTCTCCCCGCGCACCGAGTCGACGCTCGAATACGACGTCACCCGCCTCGTCACGCGCGTCGCGTGGCCGGAGAAGCCGGTCGTCGGCGTCATGACGTCGCTCGGCGACGTCCTCGGCGGCGGGCCGATGAACCCGATGATGATGCAGATGGGGCAGCGTCCGCCGGAAGGCTGGGCGGCCTTCGCCGAGCTCGGCAAGGACTATGAGGTGCGGACGGTCTCGACGGACGCCGAGAAGATCGACGACGACGTCAAGACGCTCGTCGTCCTGCACGCGAAGGACCTCTCCGACAAGGCGCTCTACGCGATCGACCAGTTCGTCCTCCGGGGCGGCAAGCTCATCGCGTGCGTCGACCCGTTCAGCGTGAAGGACATGATCGCGAGCCGCCAGAAGCAGAATCCGATGATGATGCAGATGGGCGGCGGGCAGGACGGCCCGTCCACGCTCGGCAAGCTCTTCGACGCCTGGGGCGTGAAGTTCGACACGTCGAAGGTGACGGGCGACCTGGAGGCCGCGACGAAGCTCAACAACGGACAGGGCGGCGTGGACGACAATCCGGCGTTCCTCTCGCTCACGCAGGCGAACATGGACAAGGGCGACCTGCTCGTCGCCGGCCTCTCGCAGGTGATGTTCCCGTTCGCGGGCGCGTTCGTCTTCGAGAAGAAGGACATGGATCTCGCGTTCACGCCGGTCATCACGACCTCGAAGGAGAACTCCTGCTCGGTCGACAAGATGTCCGTCCAGTTCGGCGGCGGCGCGAAGGACATGATCCCCGACGGCCACGCGCGCGTCCTCGCGGCGCGGCTCTCGGGCACGTTCAAGACCGCGTTCCCGAAGGGGCCGGACGGCACGAACGACGTCTCGAAGGCGCTCGCCGAGGGCAAGGGCTCGGTCATCCTCTTCGCGGACTCCGACTTCCTGGCGGACGACTTCTGTGTGCGGATGATGAAGACGCCGTTCGGCAACATCCCGCAGCTCATCAACGACAACCTGACGCTCTTCTCGAACGTGATCGAGCAGTTCGCCGGCCGCGAGGAGCTGATCGGCGTGCGTTCGCGCGGCACGACCGACCGTCCGTTCACGGTCGTCAACGAGCTGGAGGCGAAGGCGATGCGCCAGTGGCAGCGCAAGGCGGCCGACTTCGAGGCCGAGCTGCAGATGACGCGGCAGCGCCTGCAGGCCCTGCAGAAGCAGAAGAGCGGCGACGAGCGCTTCATCCTGTCGCGCGAGCAGGAGGCGGAGATCCAGAATCTGCGCAAGGCGGAAGCCGACACGCGCAAGCAGCTCAAGAACGTCCGCAAGGAGCTGACGGCCGACATCGACTCGCTCGGGCTCACGCTCAAGGTCGTCAACATCGGCCTCGTCCCGGCGCTGGTCGTGCTGCTGGGCCTCCTGAAGGGCCTGAGGCGCGGGAAGGCGGGGAAATAGCGGAATCGCCGGGCAATTGAATCGGCAAATGAAGAAATGAGCCCTTGTCCGCCGTCGGAAGTCCCTTGTCCGGGCCGGTCGCCAAGACCGTGAGGACAGACGACGAAAGACGCCGGACAAGGGCCGAAAGACAAAGGACCTAAAGACAGATGAACACGAAATCCCTCATGACACTCCTCGGCGTGGCCGTCGTTCTCGGCGGCGCGGCGTATTTCCTGCAGCGCGGCTCGCGGCCGGCGGCCGCGAAGCTGAACGGGAAGGCGATCCTGCCCGGCCTCAGCGTCGCGGACGTCGCCCGCATCGAGGTCGGCGACAAGCTGACGCTCGCCGCCTCGGCGGACGGCTGGAAGGTCGAGTCGCTTCACGGCTACCCGGCCGACCGCGAGAAGATCGCGGAGAACCTGATGAAGCTCGCCGAGCTCAAGGTCGGGCAGGTCGCGCACGGGCGCAAGCTCGGCGCCGAGACGAAGGTCGCGCTCAAGGACGCGTCAGGCAAGGAGCTCGCCGCGCTCACGCTCGGCGACAAGCACATGAAGAAGGCCACGGGGCAGGCCGCGATGTACGGCGGCGGCTATCCCGACGGCCGCTACGTCGGCTTCGACGGCGAGACGGTCCTTGTCAAGGACACGCTTGACGCCTTCGACGGCGAAGTCCGCCAGTGGTGCAACACGCGCATCGCCTCGATCCCGTCGGCGGACGTCCAGGCGGTCAGGTACGCGCACGGCGACGAGGTCGTGGAGCTCGCGAAGGGCACGAACAGCGTCTGGACGCTGAAGGGCCTCACGGACAAGGAAGAGCTCGACACGTCGAAGACCTACTCGCTCGACTCGGCGCTCTCGTACCTCGACTTCAACGCGGTCGCCGACCCGAAGCTCACCGAGGCCGAACTCGGCTTCGCGACGGGCTTCGTCTACACGGTCACGGTGAAGGAAGGCTCGAACACGGTCAACCGCGTCGCCACGGTCGGCAACAAGGTGAAGGGCGGCTCCGACCGCTACTTCAGGCTGGACGACGGCAAGTGGGTCTTCACGATCTCCTCCTACTCGGCCGAGAACATGATGAAGACCCGCAAGGATCTCGTCAAGGCCAAGGAAGAGCCGAAGAAGGACGAGAAGAAGGCCGACGGAGAAAAGAAATAGTCGCGAATGCGCGATTTTGTCAAAGACCCCCTTGCGCAAGCGAGGGGGTTTTTGATATACTACGCGCCATTGAGGGCTATTAGCTCAGTTGGTTAGAGCGCTTCCTTGACATGGAAGAGGTCAGTGGTTCGAATCCACTATAGCCCACCCAGTCTCAAACCCAAAGAGACCTTTATGAAGAAGCCTTCCTATTCAGTGTCTGCTTTCGGCGTGACGAAGTACGGCGAGAAAGCGAAGAAGTTCACCCTCTGCGGCGCGGGCGGCGTCGTGATGGAGGTCTCCGACTACGGCGGCAAGATCGTGAAGCTTTTCACGCCCGACAGGCGCGGCAAGCTGCAGGACGTCGTCGTCGGGTTCGACGCCCCGGCGGGGTGGGACAGCGGCGACCCCTACTGGGGCTGCATCATCGGCCGCTACGGCAACCGCATTGCGGACGGCATCTTCAAGATGGACGGGCGGACGTATCGCCTGCCCGCGCTCAACAACGCGCCCGGCGGCATCGGCTGCAACCTGCACGGCGGCGCGCGCGGCTGGAACGCCTATGTCTGGCAGGCCGAGCCGTTCGTGACGGAGACGGATGTCGGCGTCGTCTTCACGCACGTCTCGCCCGATGGCGACGAGGGCTTCCCCGGCCGCGTCGAGGTGAAGGTCACGTACACGCTGACGGCGAAGAACGTCTGGCGCGTCGACTACGAGGCCGTGCCGGATGCGCTCACGCCCATCAACATGACGCAGCACGTCTACTTCAACTTCAAGGGCGAGGCCGGCGGCTCGATCGAAGACCACGTTCTCCGCATCCCCGCGAAGAACTACCTGCCGACCGACCTCGGCCAGATCCCGACCGGGAAGATCAAGCCCGTCAAGGGCACGCCGTTCGACTTCACGAAGGGCATGCGCATCGGCGAGCGGATCAATGCGCCTGACCGCGACCTGGAGATCGGCAAGGGCTATGACCACTGCTGGATTCTCGACCGCGGCGAAATGGCGACGAAGAAGAAGTCGAAGCGGCTCAATCTCGCGGCGGAGCTGTCGTGTCCGCTGAACGGGCGGCAGGTCTCGGTCTGGACGACCGAGCCGTGCATTCAGGTCTACACGGCGAACTGGGCGTCCTATGACCAGACGGCGAAGGGCGGCGAGCACCTCTCGTTCCGCTGCGGCTGCGCGCTGGAGACCCAGCACGCGCCCGACTCGCCCAACAAGCCGAAGTGGCCGTCCGTCTTCGTGAAGCCCGGCGAAACCTACTCGTCCACGACGGAATTCCGCTTCTCGGCGAAGTGACCGGCCCGTGACGGACGACGCGCCCCAGAAGAAGACGTGCTTCACGTTCGAGCTCACGAACGACCAGCAGGAGATCCTGCTCGGCATTTTCGTGACGGGGAACTACCGCAGGCGCGAAGTTCCCTATTCGCTCTACTCCATCGAGGGCGCGAAGTTCAACGCGACGCTCTACGAGAAGGAGAAGCACGGCAAGCGCAAGCTCTGCGTGCAGGGGTCTGGGGCGCAGGACTTCGTCGAGTTCCAGCTTGAGCCGAAGGGCGTCGTGCCCGTCTCGCTCGGCTACGAGAAGGTGCTGTCGCCGGAGCTCTTCTCCGCCCATGCGGGCAGCGACGAGTCGGGCAAGGGCGACTACTTCGGCCCGCTCGTCGTCTGCTGCGCGTATACGGACGAGCGGCTGTCGGACGAGATGGTCCGCCTCGGCGTCAAGGACTGCAAGCAGATGACGGACAAGGCCGTGCTGACGGTCGGCGCGGCGCTGCGCCATCTGCTGGGGCCGGACGGCTATGCGGTCGTGAAGCTCGGCCCCGCCGCCTACAACCGGCTTTACGCGAAGATCCGGAACATCAACCGCATGCTCGCGTGGGCGCACAGCACGGCCATCGAGGAGCTGCTGACGAAGCGCACGGGCTGCACGCGCGTCGTCGTCGACCAGTTCGCGCCGACCGAGGCGACGATCCGCCGCGCGCTGAAGGAGCGCGGACGGAAGGCGGCGGTCGAGCAGCGGCACAAGGCCGAAAGCGACATCGCCGTCGCGGCGGCGTCCGTCATCGCGCGCGAGCTCTTCATCCGCGACATCCAGCGGATGTCCGACGAGGCGTTCGGCGGCGCGGCGCAGGCGGCGGGCGACGCGAAAGCCGCGCCGAAGATCCCGATGGGGTCGTCTGACCCGCGCGTGCGCAGCCTCGCCGAGGAGATGGTGCGTACGCACGGCCCGACGTGGCTCATGAACCACTGCAAGGCGCACTTCCAGACGACGGACAAGGTGCTCGCCGCCTGCGGGCGCTCCCGCGCCGACCTCCCGCCCGAGGGGCAGGTCACGTCGCGCGTGACGGCTGCCGGGCGCGATGTGGTATAATACCGCGCATGGAAACGGCTCAGCTCTGTGAATTCCTCATGCTGTTCACGTTCGGCTTCTCGTGGCCGTTCGCGATTCTTCGGACGTATCGCGCGAAGCGCGTGGACGGGAAAAGCCCGGCCTTCATGCTGATTGTCCTCTTGGGCTATGTCTGCGGCATCTGCGCGCGGCTTCTGGACGCAATCCCCGAGAATGACTGGCTGGTCTTCGTCTACGTGCTGGACATGGCCCTCGTCTCGACGGACCTGACGCTGTATTTCCGCTACCGAAACAGGACGCGGCGCTGACGAGACAGGGCCGGCCCTCGTCATCGGAAACATGGTATAACCCGACTTTGCCACTTCGTTGACGCTTCGCGGAATTGCCCGCGATAAGAAACCTCAATAAAATCAATG
>CAKUGW010000098.1 GCA_934654805.1 uncultured Kiritimatiellota bacterium | reverse complement strand
TCCATCCTTCAACAACAGCCAATCTTTACAGGGGGTAAACCATCAACGAAATCAACTTTACCTCTGGAAGCGGCACGGCCCGTCACGCGCTTCGCGAAAGGGCGCGCGGCCTCCGTCGTCGCGGCGAATTTGGTATAATCTACGCCTTTCGTGACACGAACAACAAACCACATCTAAGGAGTTTTCATGGGCGGCTTCTGCGGCGTCATCTCGAAACAGGACTGCGTCAGCGACCTTTTCTTCGGCACGGACTACCATTCGCACCTCGGCACGCATCGCGGCGGCATGGCCGTCTGCGGGGCGGGGGGCTTCCAGCGCGCGATCCACAACATCCAGAACGCGCCGTTCCGCTCGAAGTTCGAGCATGACGTCGGCCGCTTCGCCGGGCGCGTCGGCCTCGGCGTCATCTCCGACACCGACCCGCAGCCGCTCGTCATGTGCTCGCGCCTCGGCACGTTCGCGATCGTGACCGTCGGGCTCATCTCCAACATCGAGGAGCTGAAGGGCGAGCTGTTCCGGACGAACTCCGCCCAGCTCCAGTACTCGACGACGAGCGGCATGGTGGGCCCGACGGAGGTCGTCTCGGCCCTGCTCGCGACGCAGGCGTCGTTCGTCGAGGGCGTGAAGTACGTGCAGCGGAAGGTGAAGGGCAGCTGCTCGCTCCTCATCGTGACGGGCGACGGGCGCCTCTTCGCCGCGCGCGACCGCTTCGGCCGCACCCCGGTCGTCCTCGGCCGCAAGGATGGCGCGACGATTGCCCTCATGGAGTCGTGCGCGCTCGCGAACCTCGGCTACGCGTACCTGCGCGATCTCGGCCCCGGCGAGATGGTCGAGCTGACGCCGGAGGGCGAGACGACGCTTCTTGCGCCGCAGGAGAAGATGGCGATCTGCTCGTTCCTCTGGGTCTACTACGGCTACCCGGCCTCGTCCTACGAGGGGCGCAACGTCGAGATGGCGCGCTACCGCTGTGGCGCGGCGCTCGCGAAGCGCGATGCGGACATCGCGGCCGACGCGGCGTGCGGCATCCCCGATTCGGGCACGTCCCATGCGCTCGGCTATGCGCACGAGCGGGCGATCAAGTACTGCCGTCCGTTCGTGAAGTACACGCCGACGTGGGCGCGGTCGTTCATGCCGTCCGACCAGAAGCAGCGCGAGCGCGTCGCGTCGATGAAGCTCATCCCGATTCCCGGCCTCATCAAGGATCGCCGCCTCGTCTTCTGCGACGACTCGATCGTGCGCGGCACGCAGCTCGGCCAGCAGGCGAACCGCCTTTACGGCGAGGGCTGCCGGGAGACGCACGTGCGCATCGCGTGCCCGCCGCTCCTCTACCCGTGCCGGTTCATCAACTTCTCGCGCTCGAAGAGCGTCTACGACCTCATCACGCGGCGGTTCATCCGCGAGCAGGAGGGCGAGAATGCGGACGTCTCGAAGTACAGCGACCCGAACGGCGCGCCGTACGCGGCGATGGTCGACTACATCCGCCGGAAGCTGAACCTCACGACGCTCAAGTTCCAGACCGTCGACGACCTCGTCGCGGCGATCGGGCTGCCGAAGGATCGGCTCTGCACGTACTGCTGGACGGGCGAGGATCCGTCGATGCCGGCCTCGTGCGCACATGGCTGCGCGGGGTGTCCGCACCGGTGTACGTGAGCGCGGACTTGTGGTATAATGTCCTCCAACTGAAACGGAGGACACGATGGCACATCTACTCGACGACCCCTACCTGAAGCCCTTTGAAGCCGCCGTGCGCGGACGCGCGGCGCATGCCTGTGCGCGCGCGGCGGAGCTGACGCAGGGCCAGACCTCGCTCGCCGACTGGGCGAACGCGCACAACTACTTCGGCCTCCACCGCGACCGGCGCGGCTGGGTGTTCCGCGAGTGGGCGCCCCACGCGACGTCGATGTGGCTCGTCGGCGACTTCAACGGCTGGAAGATCGACCCGGCCTTCGAGGTCTTCCGCAAGCCGGGGACGGACGTCTGGGAGCGGCGCATCCCGGCGGCGAAGATTCGCCACCTCGACAAGTATCATCTGGAGATGCGCTGGGAGGGCGGGCGCGGCGAACGCATTCCCGCCTACGCGCGCTACGTCGTGCAGGATTCGGAGACGAAACTCTTCTCCGCCTGCGTCTGGCATCCGCCGCGCCCCTACCGCTGGAAGAACGCGGGCGTCGACGCGGGCGCGAGGGGCGGACAAGGGACAAAGGACGAAGGACAGACGGCCGCAAGACTTCTTCCTTCATCCTTCTTCCCTCATCCTTTCATCTACGAGGCCCATGTCGGCATGGCGGGCGAGGAGCCGCGCGTCCATACATACGCCGAGTTCCGCGACGAGATGCTGCCGCGCATCAAGGCCGCCGGCTACGACACCGTGCAGCTGATGGCCGTCATGGAGCATCCGTACTACGGCAGCTTCGGCTACCACGTGTCGAGCTTCTTTGCCGCCTCGTCGCGCTTCGGCACGCCGGACGACCTCAAGAGCCTCGTCGACACGGCGCACGGGATGGGGCTTCGCGTCATCATGGATCTCGTCCATTCCCACGCGGTCGCGAACGAGCGGGACGGCCTCTCGCGCTTCGACGGGACGGATTACCAGTATTTCCATTCGGGCGCGAAGGGCTGGCATTCGGCGTGGGGCAGCCGCTGCTTCGACTACGGCAAGACGGAAGTCCTGCACTTCCTGCTCTCGAACTGCAAGTTCTGGCTGCAGGAATACGGCTTCGACGGCTACCGCTTCGACGGCGTGACGTCGATGCTCTTCTGGGACCACGGGCTCGGTGCGGCGTTCACCGACTACGGGCAGTACTTCAACGGCTCGATGGACGACGACGCCTGGTGCTACCTCGCGCTCGCGAACCGCGTCATCCACGAGACGAACCCGCGCGCCATCACGGTCGCGGAGGACGTCTCGGGCCTGCCGGGCGTCGCCGCGCCGGCGGCGGACTGCGGCATCGGCTTCGACTACCGCATGGCGATGGGCGAGCCGGACTACTGGTTCCGCCTTGCGGAGAAGGTGCGCGACGAGGACTGGTCGATGGGCGGCCTCTACCATGCGCTCACGGACCGCCGCGCGGAGGAGAGGGTCGTCTCGTATGTCGAGAGCCACGACCAGGCTCTCGTCGGCGGCAAGACGTTCTTCTTCACGATGGCGGACGCGGCGGTCTACTGGGGCATGGGCCGGGACCAGCACGGCCTCGCGGTCGACCGCGCGGTCGCGCTCCACAAGATGGCGCGGCTCGCGACGGCGGCCCTGTCGGGCGGGGCCTACCTCAACTTCATGGGCAACGAGTTCGGGCACCCGGAGTGGATCGACTTCCCGCGCGCGGAGAACGGCTGGGACTACAGCCACTGCCGCCGTCAGTGGTCGCTCCGGGACGATCCGGGCCTGCGCTTCAAGGCGCTTGGCGACTTCGACGCGGCGATGGTCGCCGCGCTGAAGTCCGGCAAGGCCCTCTTCGGGAGGCGCGGGGCTCTCGGCGCGACGCCGGCGAGGCTCGTCTGCAACGAGGCGGACAAGGTGCTCGCGTTCGTGCGCGGCGACCTCCTCTTCGTCTTCAACTTCCATCCGTCGCGGAGCTTCGAGGACTACGGCGTCCTCGTGCCGCCGGCGTCCGACTGGCGGCACCTCCTCGACACGGACGAGCCGCGCTTCGGCGGGCAGGGCCGCGTCCAGCCCGGCGTCACCTACGCGCCCGCGCTCGTCCTCGACGCGGCGCGCCACGAGTTCGTCCAGCAGGTGAGGCTCTACCTGCCCGCGCGCACGGCCGTCGTGCTGAAGCGCACGTGAAGGACGCCGCACGGTTGACTTTTGCGCCAGAAAAAGGTATTCTACACGCATCTTTCGGCGATCCAGCGGGTCGAACCGAGGGGTTCGTTTTGATTTTTGACAGAAAAAAGGAGTGAAAGATGGCGATGAACAGTCAGCTGCTCGCGGTCGTGCAGCATATCGAGAGCGAGCGTGGCGTGAGCCGCGAGATTGTCCTGACGGCGATCGAGCAGGCGATTGCGCAGGCGGCACGGAAGAATTCAACCGTGACGAACGACTTGCGCGTCGCCATTGACCGCAAGGACCTTTCACTCCACGTCTACGACACGCTGGTCGTGTCCGACGAGGACACGGGCGTCGGCTTCATCTCGACGGCGCGCGCGGCGCGCTGCAACCACGGCAACCCCGTGGCGGCGGGCGAGACGATCGAGGTCGAGATGCCGGCGTCGCGCCTCGGCCGCATCGCGGCGCAGACCTCGCGGCAGATGATCATGCTGAAGATCCGAGAGGCCGAGCGCACGAACACCTTCAGTGAATACCGCGACCGCATCGGCGACATCGTCTCCGGCACGGTCTCGGCGATCTCCCACCGCGACACGTACGTGACGGTCGGCAAGACCGAGATGGTGCTGCCGGCGAAGGAGCGCATCCCGACGGAGGACTACCAGGTCGGCGACCCGATCCGCGCGATCATCAAGCGCGTCGATCCCGACGCGAAGGGGCCGTCCGTGACGCTGTCGCGCGCCGACGGCAAGTTCGTCGAGGCGCTGTTCCGGCTGGAGGTGAGCGAGATCGCCGACGGCGTCGTGGAGATCATGGGCGTGAGCCGCGACCCCGGCTACCGGGCGAAGATCGCGGTGCGCACGTCGAACGAGTCGGTCGATCCGGTCGGCGCGTGCGTCGGCCAGCGCGGCAGCCGGGTGCGGACGATCGTCAACGAGCTTTCCGGCGAGAAGATCGACATCGTGCGCTGGAACGAGGACATCCGCCAGTACGTCGCCCAGGCGCTCGCGCCGGCGAAGCTGGAGTCCATCGAGATCGACCCGTCGGTGCCGAACACGGTGCGCTGCGTCGCGGCGGCCGACCAGTATTCGCTCGCGATCGGCAAGCGCGGCCAGAACGTGCGCCTCGCGACGAAGCTCACGGGCTGGCACGTCGAGGTGAAGAAGTCGATGGCGACGGCCTCGTTCGAGGACCAGAAGGCCGAGGCGATCAAGGAGCTTGCCGAGATGTTCTCGGTCTCCACGGCGGTCGCGACGCAGATGGCCGACGCGGGCTACCTCACGGTGGACGGCATCGCGGAGGAGGACGAGGCGAGCTTCATCGCGGCGACGGGCCTCGACGAGGTGACGGCGAAGGGCGTCTACGCGGCGGCGAAGGCCGTGGCCGCGATGACGGCGGAGGCGCGCGAGGGAGAGGAAGGCTGAACCCATGAGAGTCTGTGAAATTGCCAAGGAGGCGGGCGTCACGAGCGCCGAAGTCCTGCGTGTGGCCGAGAAGGCCGGCGTCGAGGTCACGAGCGCGATCAGCGCGGTCGAGGAAGGCGAGCTCGCCGCGCTCAGGCTGGCGCTCGCGAACGCGCCGAAGGCCGACGTCGCGGCGGCGCGCGCCGCGAAGACGAAGCGCGCGGCCGAGCTGAACGCCGCGTTCTTCGCCGCGCAGAGGGCGAAGCTCGCCGAGCACCTGAAGATCGCGAAGGACGCGGCGGAAGGCAAGGCGTTCAAGGCCGCGGCGACGGCGGGCGCGGCTTCGGCGGCGGCGACGGAGGCCCAGGCGCGTGCGGCGGAAGAGGCGCGAGGGACGCGCGAGGCGGCTTCCTCCTCGAATTCCGCCCCTTCCCCCTCATCTCTCGCCGCTCAGCCCTCACTTCTCCCCCCCACACCCGCTCAGCCACCCAAGATCCGCATGGCGCCGGGCGTGAAGCCGAAGGTCGTTCCGGCGATCTCCGCCGCGAAGACGGGCTTGACGGCGGCCGGGTTCCGTCCGCTCCAGCACGCGCGGCCGGCGGCGACGATCTCGATTTCCGTCGCGGCCGCCCCGAAGCCGAAGCCGCCGAAGCCCGTGATTTCCGTGGGCGTCGCCGGGCGCGACGGCGGCAAGGGCCGGAAGGACCGCGAGGGCGGCAAGGGCCTTGACCGTGGCGCGCCGCGCGTGGTGGCGCCGAAGGTGATGGAGCAGGGCAGCCGCATTTCCGTGGACGAGGCGAACAAGGAGATCTCGATTCGCGGCGCGGTGATCGTGAAGGATCTCGCGGCGAAGCTCAACATCAAGCCGAACCGCCTGATCGCCGACCTGATGGGGCTGAAGGTCCTCGCGTCCATCAACCAGCGCGTCGAGCCGGACGTCGCGACGAAGGTCGCCGAGAAGTACGGCTTCAAGGTGACGATCGAGCACGCCCGCGACAAGGCGGCGGCGAAGCCCGTGCTGAAGGCGATCGACGCGGACGACCTCATCCCCGAGGATCCGCCCGAGACGCTGAAGCCGCGCGCGCCGGTCGTCACGTTCCTCGGCCACGTTGACCATGGCAAGACGACGCTGATGGACTACATCCGCAAGGAGCACGTCGCGGCGGGCGAGGCCGGCGGCATCACCCAGCAGATCTCCGCCTACCAGGTCGAGATCGCGGGCAAGAAGATCACGTTCCTCGACACGCCCGGCCACGCCGCGTTCAGCGCGATGCGGGCGCGCGGCGCGCAGATCACCGACATCGCCGTCCTCATCGTGGCGGCCGACGACGGCATCATGCCGCAGACCGAGGAGTGCATCAGGGTCTGCCGCCAGACGGGCGTGCAGATCATGGTCGCGATCACGAAGGCCGACAAGCCGACGGCGAACGTCGACCGCGTCAAGCAGCAGCTCCAGAAGCGGGGCCTGACGCCGGAGGACTGGGGCGGCGACATCATCTGCTGCCCCGTCTCGGGCGTGACGGGCCTCGGAGTGGACGCGCTCCTCGAGAACATCCTCGTGCAGGCGGAGGTCCTGGAGCTCCAGGCGAACCCGAACCGCCGCGCGAACGGCTTCGTGATCGAGTCCGAGCTGCAACAGGGCCTCGGCCCGTGCGCGACGCTGCTCGTCACGGGCGGCACGCTCAAGGTCGGCGACGCGATCCTCATCGGCGAGCACTTCGGCAAGGTGCGCGCGCTCATCGACGACCACGGCCGCCGCATCAAGGAGGCCCCGCCGGCGACGCCGGTGAAGTGCACGGGCCTGTCGGGCGTGCCGGAGGCCGGCAGCGAGTTCCGCGTCATGCTGGACGAGAAGCGCGCGCGCACGCTCGCCGAGCAGACCGCGCAGGAGAAGAAGGAGGAGGCCCTCTCGACCTCGAAGGCCGCGACGCTGGACGCGCTCATGAGCGCGATGGCCGCCGAGGGCAAGCGCGAGCTCAACGTGATCGTGAAGTCCGACACGCAGGGCTCGCTGGAGGCGATCGTCCAGGCGCTGAACGAGATCAAGTCCGAGAAGGTCGGCCTCAACATCATCGGCACGGGCACGGGCAACGTCTCGCTGACGGACGTCAAGTCCGCCGCCGCCGGCAAGGCGATCCTCGTCGGCTTCGACATCGGCAACGACGCGGGCGTCCAGCAGCAGGCGCGCCACGACGGCGTCCGGATCAACTCCTTCCGCATCATCTACGAGCTTCTGGACCACGTCAAGAACTGCATGCTCGACCTGCTGCCGCCGGAGTACAAGGAGGTCGTCCTCGGCCACGCCGAGATCAAGGCGATCTACGACATCGGCAAGCTCGGCAAGATCGCGGGCTCGCAGATGCTCGACGGCAAGCTCGTCGCCAAGGAGCGCTTCCGCATCCTCCGCAGCAAGGCGCAGGTGTGGGACGGCAAGGTGCAGACGCTGCGCCACTTCAAGGACGAGGTGAAGGAAGTGACGGGCCAGCAGGAATGCGGCGTGTGCTTCGCGAACTACGAGGGCTTCCAGGTCGGCGACACGATCGAGTGCTACTCGCTGGAGGAGCTGCCGAGAAGCCTGTAGGCGATGGACGCGCGGTGAAGGAGTCCGCGCATGCACGCGACGCTTGCTGACGTCATCGCCGACCTGGTTCGGAATTCGCTCGAGGCCGACGCGCGTCGCGTGTCGGTCGAGTTGGCCGAGGGCGGCGAAGCGGTCACGGTCGCGGTCGCCGACAACGGCAAGGGCATGGATGCCGCTTGGCGCGAGAAGGCGTTCGACCCGTTCGTGACCGAGGCCGGGAAGCACGGCCGCCGCAAGGTCGGGTTGGGGCTCCCGTTCCTGAAGCAGCTGTGCGAGACCTGTGACGGGGCCTGTTCGCTGGCGTCCAAGCCGGGCGTCGGCACGACACTCTCGTTCCGGCTCAACGCCACGCACATCGACTTGCCGCCGACGGGGGACGTGGCGGAGCTGGCGACGGCGCTCTTCAGCGGCCCGAGTGGCTTTGAACTCGTTTTCACGCACCGCAAGGGCGGCGCGGCGTATTCGGTCGCCCGTTCGGAACTGGCGGATGCCGTGGGCGGCCTTGAGACGGCCGGGGGCCTTTCGCGCGCCCTTGCGTTCCTGCGCGCACAAGAAGACGCCCTGTGCAGACGGTCGGTCCCGTCCGCACAGGGCGCTTCGCTTGCGCGAGAAGGCCGGAGGCCTTACTGGATCTGAATCTGCGTCGGCTTGGACTCGGCGCGCTTCTTGATGACGACCGTGAGGACGCCGTTCTCCAGCTTGGCCGTCAGGGTCTTCGGATCCGCCATTTCGGGCAGTTCCGCGCTGATCGCGTAGTTCGTCCGGTCGAACTCGTGCGCGACTTCGCGGAAGCCGGCCGGGTTCTGGTACTTCGCGTGCGTCTTCAGCGTGAGGGTCTTGCCGTCCATGTGAAGCTCGGCGTCTTCCTTGCCGACGCCGGGGACCTCGACCTTCAGCTCATACTCTTCGGGCTTCTCGACGAACGTCGCCGTCGGGACCACAAATTTCTCTTCGTTCATTTTCTTTCCTCCTTACTTTAGACTCGGTTGCGAAATTGCGTCTCACTGGATCGCGATCTTGTGGACGCCCGTCGCCTCGGCCTTCGGCAGCTCGATGCGCAGGACGCCGTCCGTGAACTTGGCATTCGCCTTTTCGACGCTGACGCGGAACGGCAGTTCCAGGCGGCGGCTCCAGGCGTGGGCCTTGCCCTCTTCCGGCTTGTCGGCGATGGTGACGGCCTGCGGCTCAAGCGTCAGGTCGATGTCCTTCGCGGACTTGCCCGGCAGTTCGACGTCGACCAGTGCGGCGTCATCGTCCAAGAACACGTTCACGGGCGGAAACCGACCGGCGGCGCGCGCCCGCATGTTCCTGAACGTCCGGCTTCCCGTGTCGAGAAGGTCGTCCAAAAAGCCCCACGGATCCATATTCATCAATGTGTTCATGTCTTTGTTTCCTTTCTGCTTTTTCCAACGCCTGTCCTCGTGCAAAAACCGTGCCACGACAGGGCGGGCGGCGGCAGCGTCCCCGTTTGGGCCATCCTGTCGCAGGAACGTCCCAGAACGCGACAGGAATGTCCAGCCCCATCGGCGCGCGCGGCGATTTTTTGGTATAATATGCGGAAATTTTTCAGCTGAAAAGGCGCGAAACATGGGACAACTTGAAGAATCTTCCGAACTGACGCTCGATTTCACGAAATTGGAGAAGGTCGGCCAGCAGGTGTCGGCCACGCGCGCGGCGGGCGGTGCCGCGCACGATCCGGGCGTCATCCCCGTCGCCGTCCAGAACGCCGATACGAAGGAGGTCATCCTCGTCGCCTACACGAACGAGTTCGCGATGAGGGAGTCGTTCGCGAAGCGCAAGCTGATCCTCTGGTCCACGAGCCGCAACAAGCTCTGGTTCAAGGGCGAGACGAGCGGCGAGACGTTCGACCTCCTGGAGGCATACGTCAACTGCGAGCAGAACTCGCTTCTCTACCTCGTGCGGCCCTGCCGCGGCGGCATCTGCCACACGAAGAACAAGGCGGGTGCGCCGCGCAACTGCTACTACCGCAAGATCGACTTCGACACGCTGAAGCTCACGTTCGTCGATCCGTGAAGGAGAAGCCGTGGAAATGCGGAACAGGGGGAAAGGTGGAACGGTGCGGAGAAGGCGGTCAGGCGGCCTCCCGCACCCCCTCGCGCCTTCCACCCTTCCACCTTTCCACTCTTCCACATCTCCACTTCTCCACTCTTCCACCCTTCAACCTTTCCACTCTTCCACCTTTTAACTAACATAGGAACTCAAACATGGCAGTACTGCTACAAGGTCTCGTCCTGATGATCGCCGGCATGGGCATCGTCTACTTCTTCCTCTCGCTCCTCATCTTCGTGACGAAGTTCACGATGGGCGGCGTCGCGCGGTTCAACGCGCTCCTTCCCGACGAGACGCCGAAAAAGAAGCCGGTCGCGGCGGCGTCGAACGACGACGCGAACGTCGCGCTCGCCATCGCGGTCGCGCTCAGGGGGTAAGGCTTCCCGTGTCGCTCGCGCCCCGCGCGTCAACCAAGTCAAGCGAGACAAGGGAGGCGAGGGCGACAAGAGGCCGATTCTCGAATTTCCAACCTAACTCACAAAACCAAACACAACACATCATGGCCAAGAAAAACGTCAAGTTCATGCTCACTGCGTTCCGGGACGGCTTCCAGTCCGTCGTCGGCGCGCGCGTTCTCTCCAAGGACTTCCTCCCCTGCGTCGAGGAAGCGTATGCGGCGGGCGTCCGCTGGTTCGAGGCGGGCGGCGGCGCGCGCTTCCAGAGCTGCTACTTCTACTGCCAGGAAGACGCCTTCGACGTGATGGACAAGTTCCGCAAGGCGGCGCCGGAGGCGGACCTCCAGACGCTCTCGCGCGGCGTGAACGTCGTCGGCCTCGAGAGCCAGTCGAGCGACATGATCAAGCTCCACGCCCAGATGTTCAAGAAGCACGGCATGAGCTCGATCCGCAACTTCGACGCCCTGAACGACGTCAACAACCTCAAGTGGTCCGGCCAGTGCATCCACGACGCGGGCCTCAAGCACGAGGTCGTCGTGACGATGATGGGCCTGCCGCCCGGGATCGACAACCAGGGCACGCACACGCCGGAGTTCTACCGCGACCGCCTGAAGATGATCATGGACGCGGGCATCCCCTTTGACCGCGTGTGCTTCAAGGACGCCTCGGGCACGTCGACGCCGACGACCGTCTACAACACGATGAGGCTCGCGCGCAAGCTCCTCGGCGACAAGGTGCACATCCAGTTCCACTCGCACGAGACGGCCGGCAACGGCGTCTCCTGCTACCTCGCGGCGCTCAGGGGCGGCGCGGACGGCCTTGACCTCTCGATGGCCCCGATGAGCGGCGGCACCTGCCAGCCCGACATCATCACGATGTGGCACTGCCTCGACGGCGACCCCGACTTCGGCTTCGACTTCGACATCAACAAGATCAAGAAGGCCGAGGACGCCTTCAAGAACGCGATGAAGAAGTACTTCCTCCCGCCGGAGGCGATGAACGTGAACCCGCAGATCGTGTGGAGCCCGATGCCGGGCGGCGCGCTCACGGCGAACACGCAGATGCTCCGCGACAACGGCATGATGGACAAGTACGACGACATGATCGCGGAGATGTACGACTGCGTGCGCCTCGGCGGCTTCGGCACGTCCGTGACGCCGGTCTCGCAGTTCTACGCCCAGCAGGCGATCCAGAACGTCATGTTCGGCAAGTTCAAGAAGTTCGCGCCGGGCTACGCGAAGATGGTCCTGGGCTACTTCGGCAAGACGCCCGTCGCGCCCGATCCGGAGATCGTGAAGAAGGCTTCCGCGTTCATGGCCTCCAACGAGCTGACGAAGGCCTACTCGACCCCGACGACGAAGACGGTGCTGGAGCTCAACGACGCCGACCCGAAGAAGGGCGGCGCGGTCGCGAAGAAGGCGCTCGAGGACGCGGGGCTGCCCGTGACGGACGAGAACATCTTCATCGCGGCGTCCTGCAAGGAGAAGGGCATCCTCTTCCTCAAGGACCCGTCCAAGGCCCCGATGGGCTGCCGCTTCGCGGAGGACGCGCCCAAGGCGTCCGGCAAGGGCGGCGCGGTCACGGTGACGATCGGCGGCAAGGCCTACGGCGTCGAGATCAAGGGCGACGGCAAGGCAGTCGTGAACGGCAAGCCGGTCGACTTCAAGGCCGAGGACGGCCTCAAGGCGGCGTCGGCCGCGGCGGCGGCCCCGGCGGGCGGCCAGGAGGTCAAGGCCCCCGTGCCCGGCACGGTCCTGCGCGTCACGGCGGCGAACGGCGCGAAGGTCGCCAAGGGCGACGAGCTCCTCGTCATGGACGTCATGAAGATGGAGACGCCGGTCACGGCGCCGTGCGACGGCACGGTCACGGTCATGGTCGCCGCGACGGACAAGGTCGCGACGGGCGACGTCTTGGCGGTGATTGGCTGATCACGTGGTCTAGAAGCGCGAGAAGCCCTGGAATGGCTAGGGTTTCCCGGCGCTCTAGAAAGGAAAGAACAATGGTGCGCCAAGCAAGCTTGGCTGAACTTGTAGAATGAAAGGAATCTACTCAGTAAGGATAATGGCATACTGAC
>CAKUGW010000097.1 GCA_934654805.1 uncultured Kiritimatiellota bacterium | reverse complement strand
GAGGACAGCCCTAACGGCTCAACACCCAAAGTTAGGATTTAGTTCTGGAATCCAAGTTTAGTTCCGGACGCGGCGGACAAGGCCTTTACCGTTCACGGCTTTCGGCGAATCGCTGGATCGCGCGGATGGCCGCATAGGGGTCGGACGAGCCGCAGACGGCGCGGACGACCGCGAAGCTGCGCGCGCCCGCCGCGAGGACGGACGGCAGCGTGTCGAGGTTCAGTCCGCCGATGGCCACCGCCGGGAACGGAACGGACGCGATCATGCGCCCCGCCGTCTCGACGCCGAGCGTCGGGTCGGGAATCTTCTTCGTCGGCGTCGCGAAGACGGGCCCGACGCCGATGTAGTCGGGCCGGACGCCGACCGCGCGCCGCGCCTGCTCGGGGCTGTGCGTCGAAAGCCCGACGATCCGCAGCGACGGATAGCGGCGGCGCACGTCCGGGACGGGCATGTCGCCCTGCCCGACGTGCACGCCGTCCGCCTCGACTTCCGCCGCGATCGACGGATCGTCGTTCACGATGAAGAGGGTCTGCGACCCCGCCGTGATCCGGCGGAGCGCCCGGCCGACCGCGACGATCTCGTCGCGCGACCGGTCCTTCATGCGCAGCTGGACGATCCGGACGCCGGCCTTCACCGCCGCCTCGCAGCAGCGCGCGTAGCCGACGACCGGATCGGTCATGACAAGGTAAAGGCCAAAGTCCTCCATCTGCCCCCCTCGGCTCTCGACGGCCCTGCTCACTTCCGCAGGTCCGCCGCGACGATCTCGGCGATCTTGCGGCCGCTCTTGAGCATGCCGCCGAAGATCGGGCCCATGCGGAAGCCGCCCTGCACGTTGTTCGCGGCCATGCCGGAAGCGTAGAGCCCCGGATAGAGGCGCTTCGTGTTCTCGACCGTCGTGCGCTCGCCGTCGGCCATCCACATCGGCTTCTCGCCGAGGATGCCGCCCGTCGGGGAGTCGACCTTGACGCCGGCCTTGTGCACGGCCTTGTTGATGATCTCGCTCGGATGCCCCGTGCCGTCGATGAGGGCGCGCGTCGTCACGACGAGCGGATCGACGTGCATCTCCAGCCGCGCGACCGGGTTCCAGTTGATGACGACGCCCGAGACGACGCCCTCGTGCATCACGATGTCCTCGACCTTGACGGTGTTGAAGATGACCGCGCCCGCCTTGCGCGCGCCGAAGATGAGGCCGGAGGCCATCTCGACGGAATCGACGGTGTGGTAGTTCGCGTCATACGGCACGGTCGTGATGCCGAACTCGCGCAGGATCTCCGCCGCGTCGTTCTGCACCGTGACCTCGTTCATGAGCATGCCGCCGCCCCACGTGCCGCCGCCCGGCGCGAGCTTCGACTCGTACATGCAGACCTTGAAGCCCGCCTTCGCGAGATCGTGCGCCGCGACGAGCCCGCTCGGCCCCGCGCCCACGATGGCGACGTCGATCGCCAGGTTGTCCTGCAGCTTCTCGAAATACCGGCGCACGATCGCGCCGGAGATGACCTCTTCCATGACGGCATTCTCTGCCATGACTGTTTCTTCCTTTCCTACGCGGGGATGACCCCGTTCAGGTTCGACCGGTCTTTTCTCAGCGGGGCACGCACCGTGCGCGCCCGGCACCCGGATAAGATGACGCGGATTATACCATTTCTCCTGCGGCCTGCGCAACCGCCAGCCGCGCATTCTGGTCGGCGATCCACGCCTCGTCCACGGTCTCCTCGGGCGACGGCGCGAGCCAGTCCTCGTAATCCCACTTCCAGTCCCGCGTCGCGCTCGGCGGCCAGAAGATGCCGCGCTCGATGCGCGGCAGCAGCCGCCGGATCTCCTCTTCGGCCTGCGGCAGGTAGCCGCCGTTCATCGGCTCCGAGAAGACGACGTCGTCCGCCGTCTTGCCGAGCACGCAGTAGCAGGCCGAGATCTTCTCGCGCCGGGCCGCCGCAAACTCCCCTTCGCCGTCCGCATCGAGCATCGCGCAGTAGAGCGGCAGCTGGAAGCTCTTCCAGACGAACGAGCCGCCCTTCATCTCGAAGCTCCTGGCCTTGTCCGCCTTGTCCCACGTCTTGTAGTCGATGACGCACCAGTCGCCCGTCGCCGCGTTGTAGTCGATGCGGTCGCACTTGCCGTGGAAGCGCGTCGCGCCCTGCGTACCGTCCGGACGCGCAAACGCATATTCGAGCTCCAGCTTGCGTTCGACGGCGACGATGCGCCAGCCCGCCGCGCAACGCGCCGCCTGCAGCGCCGCGAAGTTCCGCAGCCGCCGCTTGACGGACTCGCCCTGCATCCAGACGATCGCCGGGACGGCCGTGCCGAAACGCGCGGCGAGCTGGGCGTCGACCCGCGCGTCGAGGAACGCGCGAATCGCCTCCGCGTCCGTCGAGTCCTTCAGCTCCGACAGGCCGAACGCCTCCAGCGCCTCGTGCGCGAGGTTGCCGTACTCCCAGCTCTGAAGCTCCTCGGCGCGGTCGTCCATCCGCTTGTCGCCCAGCACCTCCTTGTCGCGCAGGTAGTAGGTGAACGGACACCGCAGATAGCCGTCAAGCCGCGTCGGCGAAATCTTCGTCAGTTCGCGGAACGCCGGCGGAATCGGCAGATGCAGCTTCCAGGCATTCGGCAGATCGGCCGCCGAGCCTTCGGGCGTGCCCGCGCGCTGTCCGTAGAACGCCTTCACGCGCTCGACGAGATCCTTGGCGTCGTCCGTCTCGAACAGGAGGCGCGACGGCTTCAGGACATCGCCCTTCGCGTCAATCGCATGGAAGAAGACCTTCACCGCGTCCGCCGCGCGCGCGCCGACGGTCAGCCGCAGGATCGCCCGATCGCGCGCCTCCTTGGCGGCGTTGTCGGGCAGGCCCAGCCGACGGCGCAGCGAATCGGGCACGAACGGATGCCCCACGACGGATTCGGGCACGCACCCCTCCTGAAAGCCCGCAATGACCACCTCGTCCGCCGCAAGAAACGGCAGTTCCAGCCAGCCGTCCGTCACGATGACCTCGCCCGCGTCCGGCTCCAGCGAATAGGTCGCCTCGTCCAGCCGCAGCGCGAGCAGGTCGCGGTCATCGCCGCATTCGGCGAGGAGCGTGCTGACGACCTCGGCCGCCGCCGCGAACTCGCGGTCGCCGGGCTCCGCCTCGTCCAGCGTACGCGACCGGAAGATCGCGCCGAGGAGCGAACGCAGGCTCTTCTTGCGCAACTGGACCTTGACGAACTCGAAGATCGCGCGCAGCTTCTTCTCCGTCTTCGGCGCGATGTCGTCGATCTTCTCGGGCAGGTACTCGGCCTGGCGGTTGTCGAGGTCGACGAGCGCGGCCGTCAGGTCCTCGTCCGACAGGTGCAGCTCGCCGCAGATCCAGCGGCGGGCGTCGCCGCCGCGAATGAAAGAGGAGAAGACGGAATAGGACTGCGTGCGCTGAAGCTCAACGACCTGCCGCACGAGGTGTCCGAGCGACGAGGTGACGAGGCGCGTCTTCGCCGGATTGACGATCTTCAGGCCGCGCGCCTTGAACGCCGTCTCGATTTCGGGGAAGAGTTCAGGATCGGCCACGCACAGGGCCGGCCACGCCTCGTCCGGCCCGACGGCGGCAAAGTAGTCGGCAATCCGCGCCGCCTCGTCCGTCGGCGTTGCGCAGGGGAAGACCTGGGAAGAAGGAAGAAGGGAAAAGGAAGAAGGAAGAAGTGCAGAATGGCTTTTCTTTTCTTGCGAGCCGGGGAAATCCTGAAAATCGTCAAACCTCAAGACTTCCGCAAAACCATTCTCGTCTTCAAAGCACAAAGAAGGGAATTTCTCCTCTCCTTCTTCCCTCTTCCCTCTTCCCTCTTCCTTCTTCCCTCTTCCCTCTTCCCTCTTCCTTCTTCCTTCTTCCTTCTCCCCGCTTCCTTTTTCCTTCATCGTCTCGATGCGGTCGCGCTTGCCGCGCCGGGCGAGCGCGTCGAGGTACTTCGTCTCGATCTCGGCAAGTTCCCGCCAGCGTTCCGCCTCGTCGGGCAGATCGACCTTGATCGCCTCCGCGACATCCGCGAAGGAGAGGGCACGGGCGCTCAGGATCGTCCGAATGTCCGCCAGCTGCCGCGCCTTTTCGAGCGCCGTCCGACGGTCGCCGTCCTTTGTGCCGACCGCCTCCGCAAACGCCGCGATCTCGTCCGTGCGCCCCGCGAGGGCGGGATCGTCCAGGTCGAGCAGCAATTCGAGCGGCGTCTTCACGCATGGCGGCACGAGCGCGCCGAACCGCTCGGCGAGGGCGAGGCGAAGCCGCCGCCCCGACTGGGCGGTCGGCACGACGGCGCAGACGTGCGCAAGCGACTGGGCGCCGCTCGGATCCGTGCGGATCTTCGCCGCGAGCGTCTCGACGACCAGGTCAATGTACTTCTTCATGCGTCCTGCAAGACCTTGGCGTTACGCCGTTCGGATGAGTTCGTCAGGCGGATCAGGTCCTTGGCCGGCGTGATGACGTTCTGCCCGCCGCCTTCGAGGCCGAGCTTGCGCAGGCACTCGTGATACTTCGCCGTCGCGTCGTCGAGCGACTTGCCGACCTTCTCGAACGCCACGAACGCCGTGTCCATGCGCGTGAGGAGCTGCTCGGCGCGGCGGCGGATCTCGGCGTTGTTCCGCTCGACCTGCTGGTGGACAATGCCGAGGCGGAAGAGCATCAGGAACGAGAGGAGCATCTGCGGCGTCGCCAGCACGACCCGGCTCGCGTTCGCAAACCCGATGAGCGCCGGATCCGCCATGACCGCCGCCGAATAGGTCGCCTCGCTCGGCAGGAACATGATGACGACCTCCGCGCCGCCGAGGCTCGTCGGATAGTCCTTCGCCGCCAGCCGCTTCACCTGCTCGCGGACGCTGGCGGCGTGCGCCTTCATGCGCGCCGCCGCCTCGTCCGCCCGCCCCTCGTTCGCCGCGTTGACCGCCGCGATGAAGTCGGTGATGTTGACCTTCGCGTCGATGAAGACCTTGTGTCCCGCGCCGTCGAAGACCGTGACGTCGGGTCGGTCTTCGCGCGTCCCCTCCTGCTCCGTGAAGTTCTCGCCCTTCACGAGCCCCGCGTTCTCCAGCGTCTTCGCGAGGATGCCTTCGCCCCAGTTCCCCTGAACCTTGTTGCCGCCCTTCAGGGCCGTCACGAACTCGTCCGCCTGCCGACCAAGCCCCTCGGCCTTTCGCCCGACCTCCTCGATCTGCTCCTTCAGCGACGCGCCGAGCTTCGCGTTCTCCGTCTGCGCGGCGGCGGCCGTCTGGCGGAAGGCGTCGATGTCGCTCTTCATCCGGTCGAAGAGCGGACGCACCTGCGCGGCGTTCCGTTCGGCCAGTTCCCGCTCGCGCGCGGCCAGCGAACGCGCCGTCACGTCCGAGACCTGCGCGACGATCGCCTCCAGCTTCGCGTCAAGCGTCCGCTCCTTCTCCTCGGCGAAGCGCCGCTCCGCCGCGATTCGCGTCTGCATGAACAGGAAGGCGACGGCGGCGACGAGAATCGCCGTGACAAGACAGCCAATCACAACAAACATCTTTCACATCTCCCTTGCTTCGGTCAGGCGAATGCCAGCGCCAACGCGCCGGCAAGCAGACAATAGGGGCCGAAGAGCCAGAACCACCGGCCCTTCAGCGACTTCACGAGCAGCTTCAGCGAGGCATAGCCGACGACAGCCGCCACGACGGCGCCGACGGCGCACGGCCCCCAGCCGACCTCCGGCACCGCCGCCGCATCCGCCGCGCGGACGGCCTTCAGCACCTCCAGCAGCGCCGCGCCCGCAATCGGCGGCGCGCTCATCAGGAACGAGAACGCGGCGGCCTTCTCGGCATCGACCTTCGCGGCGCGGGCGGCGGCAAGCGTCAGGCCCGAGCGCGAGACGCCCGGCAGGATCGCAACCGCCTGCGCAAGGCCCATGAGGACTGCACGCAGGCACGAGACGTCCTTCTCGCCCTTCGGCAGGAACCGCGTCGCCGACAGCACAAGCCCCGTGAAGAGCAGCGCGCCGCCGACCATCTTCGGCGAGGCGAACGCCGTCTCGACCTGATTCAGGAAAAGGAGCCCGACCACGCCCGCCGGCACGGCCGAAAGGACGATCTTCAGCGCGTACGACCAGGCCGCCGCACGGTTCGCGGACGCCCCCCTGTCGACAAGGCCCTTCGCCAGCCGCATGACCGTCGCACGGTAAAACGCGAAGACGGCGACCAGCGTCCCGACGTGCAGGAAGATGTCGAGACGCATCCCGACCTCGCCAAGCCCCAGCAACGTACGGCCAAGGACGAGATGCCCCGAACTGGAGATCGGCAGGAACTCCGCGACGCCCTGCAGGACGCTCAAAAAAATGACTTCAGACATGATTGCGTATTATACCATAGTCCGCGTCCCCCGCAGACGGGACAAGATCGAGGCGCGCAAGCAGCTGACGAATCTCCGCAAGCGTCCGAACCGCATTGAGCCGCGCGCGCAGCGCGGCCGCGCCGGGACGCCCCGCGAAATAGCGGAAAAGGTGCGTGTGCATCTTCACGGACGCGAAACCGTCGACGGACGGGATGTGGTCGTCGGGGAAGCGCGCCGCGAGCTGTTCGCGAAACGCGAGCAGGTACGCGAGATGATCCTGAAAGGCCCGAAATCTCACGTCCGCCCAAGACGCGCCGACATCAGCCCCCTCACGCCCCTCAAGTCCCTCGCGTCCGTTCGCCGCCTCCTTCAACGCACGGAAGATCGCGGGGTTCGCCAGCGCGGCGCGCCCGATCAGGAGGGCCGAAACGCCCGTCGCCGCCATCGCCGCCGCCGACTTCGCGTCCGTGACGGATCCGTTGCCCGTCACGGGGACGTGCGCGCGGCGGACGACTTCCGCGAGCGTGTCAAAGTGCACCGCGCCGCCGTGCAGCTGCGAGGTGTAGCGCGCGTGCAGGATGAAACCGCGCGCCCCCGCCTGTTCCGCCGCGTCCAGCAGCTCGAAGACCGTCGTCCGCTGCGGGTTCGGCCCAAGACGCGTCTTGAGCGTGACGGGCAGCGACGTGTTCTCGCACATCGCCTTCAGAAGGCGGTAGACGCGCGCCGGATCCTCGGCGAGCTTCGCGCCCGCGCCGCCGTGCGTGACTTTCGCCATCGGACAGCCCGCATTGAGGTTCAGTTCGACAAACCGCTCCTTCACCTCTTCGACCGCGCGCGCGGCATGCGCAAGGTCTGACTCGTTCGCGCCAAAGACCTGGCAGCCGACCGGCCCTTCGCCCGGCATCGTCTCCATCAGGTGCCGCGTCGGCGACGAGCCGTGCGCGAGCCCGGCGGCGGACACCATCTCGGTGTACGTGAGATCCGCCCCGCCCTCGAAACACAGCCGCCGAAACGGCGCATCGGTGAAGCCGGCGAGCGGCGCAAGAACGTATTTCATCAAGTCGGCCGCCCTATTGGTTCAGTGCCTTGACGGGATCCTTCGCGGCGGCGAAGAGCGCCGGAATGAACGACGCGAGAAGCCCGAAGACGAAGACGAGGCCGACAACCCAGAAGATGTCCGAGACGATCAGGCGGTGCGGAATCGCCGCGAGCCCGTACACCGATGCCGGAAACACCTCCAGCCCCATCTTCGCCAGCCACTCGACGATGTTCTGGAGGTTCGCGAGCACCGCCCACGAGGCCAAGAGCCCAAGGACGATGCCGAACCCGCACTGGATCATGCCGTGAACGACGAAGACCTTCATGATCTCGCGCTTGCGGAAGCCGAGCGCCTTCAAGAGCCCGATCTCCGGCGTCTTCTGCACGGTCAGCACGAGCAGCGTGTTCATGACGCAGAAGACCGCGACGAGCGAGATGAGCGAGAGAAGAAGCGCCGTCATGTTCTTCTCGACCGCCAGCGCGTTGAAGATCTCGCGGTCGGCCTCCCGCCAGGTGATGGCACGGAGCGTGGACGGCGCCGTCACGCGCAGGGCCTCGTCGACGAGGGCGTTGAATTTCGACGCGTCCGTCGGGCAGTCCGTCTTGACGTGGATCGCGAACACGCCGTGCTCCATGCCCATCAGGTCGCGGACGTTCGGGAGCGAGGCGACGACGTAGCCGGAGTCGTACTCGTGCTGCCCGCACGAGAAGATGCCGACGACCTTCCACTTGACCGGCAGGAAGACTTCGTCCTTCGCGACGAGCGTCTTCGGCGAGTAGACCGTCACCTCGTCGCCAACCCAGACGCCGAGCGACCGCGCGGCGGAGACGCCGAGGACGATCGAGTCGCCGGAGAGGTCGAACGTGCCGGCGCGCGGCGCGCCGATGCGGTAGGCGCGCGTGAAGTCGTCGCCGTCCACGCCAAGGATGACCGGCGCAAGAACGCGCCCCCTGTGCGACAGCAGGACGCGCGTGTCGATCTCCGGCGTCACGCACGTCACGCCGGGAACCTGACGCAGCTTCGCCGCCAGATCCTCTTCGCCGCGAATCACGTTGCCGGACTGCGGCACGAGCGAGACGTGCGGCTTGAAGTCGAGGATCTTCTCCTCCCAGATGTCGCCGAAGCCCGTCATGACGCTGCGCACGATGATGACGACCGCCACGCCGAGCATGACGCCGAGAATCGAGACGAGCGTGATGACCGAAGCGACGGAGCGCTTCGGCTTCAGGTACTTGAGGGCGAGAAAGAGAGGAAAGTTCAACGCTTAGATGTCGACCTCAATGTCGAGCTCGTCCGTCTTTTTCTTCTTGCCCGCATCCTCGTCGTCCTCGCCCGACGTGATGGCCTTGGCGGCCTTCGTCTGGGTCGTCGGCAGGTAGCGGTAGTAGACCATCATCTGGAGCGCGGCGAAGCACGTCGCCATCGTGGTGGCCTTCTCGCCGCCGCACGTCTGGTCCTTGAACTTCCAGTAGCCGATCGGGCGCGGCTTGCCGTCCGGGCCGGGGATCTTCTCCGGGAGCGTGTTGATCGTGCGCGGATAGAGGGCCTTCATCGCGAGGTTCCAGTCCTGCCAGGCCTTCACGTTCGCGGGCGTCGCGCCCTGGCACATGCCAGCCTGGTACTTGCACTGCGAGGCGTAGTAGCAGTAGTACTGCGGGTTCTGCGGCGGCAGGGCCTCCGAGAGCTTCTTGCCCTTCACGCCGTCAAACGAGGGCAGCCAGGGCCGCATCGTGTCGAGCGCGGCCTTGACCTCCGGCTCGTTCATGTAGCCGAGCAGCTGCATCGCGAGGCACCCGGTCGCCGTGAGCCCCGTCGGGCCGCCGCCCGCCGTGTAGTTGAAGCCGCCGTTCTTGAAGTTGCGCGTCTTCAGGCACTTGATCGCCTTCTTGATGCAGGCGTCCAGCCCCTTCGGGTGCATGCCCGCCATCTTGCCGGCCTTCAGAGCCTGCAAAGCCCAGCCCGCGAAGGACATGTCGTCGCGCGTCGAGGTCCTGACCATGCCGTAGTCCCAGCCGCCGGTCGGCGACTGGTTGTCGACGATGCGCTGCAGCGTCTGCATGGCGACGATCTTCGTGTTCGGGTTGCGCGTCATGCCGTAGGCCTCGCAGAGCGCGTAGGTCGCGATCAGCGTCGCGTACTCGTTGCCGTCCGCTCCCCGGAAGGTCACGACCTCCTTGCCGGTCTTGTCCTTCTTCTTGGTGAGCGAGTCGATCAGGAACTGCATCGCCTTCTCGACGGTCGGGCCGAACTCCTTCGAGGCCGGCGTCTCGCCGTGGGCGAGGAACGCGAGAATCGCGAGACCGGCGTTGGAGACCGGCGTGCCGCCGTTGCCCCAGCTGCCGTTCGGCAGCTGCGTCTTCTTGAGCCAGCGCAGGGCCTTCAGCACGGCGCCCTCGGTCGTCGCGTCGCCGTACATGTTGCCGCCGCCCGTGTACTTGCCGATGGAGCCGGGCGTCCGGGAGCTCGTCATCGAGCGCATCGTGACGGGCGACTTGATGAGCACGACGGAGTCCTGCGCGGCCGGCTTCACCGAGACGGGCTCGGCCGTCGGCGTCGCGCTCGGCGTCACGATGTCCGTGATCGGGCCGACGACCGGCGTGTCGACCATGACGTCGACCATCTCCTCCGGCGGCGTCTGCTCGATGATCTCCTCCGGCTCCTGCTCCTCCTCGAGCTCGGCCTCCTCCTCCTGGGCGCGCGCGACCTCGACCTCGATCTTCTTGCCGACCTGGCCCTGCACCGCCGTCACGACGATGAGGACGGCGACGCCGAGGGCCGGCAGGGTGATCGCCGCGATCGGGGCGATCAGGCGCTGCAGCTCGGTCTTCGCGACCTTGAACTCGGCGGATGAATGCGGCTTCGAGAGGCCGGTCACCATGTCCGCCATGCGGCGAAAGAAGCCCTTCTCCTCGAACGCCGCGTCAATCTCGGCCTTGTGCTGCTCGAACAGCTCCTCCGCGCTCAGCGGGGCCTCCTCTTCCTGCATCTCGTCTTCAACGAATTCGTCTGCCATTTTCAGACCTCCAAACTTTCACGGCTCTCCAAGCTTCCCGAACCTTCCAAACCTTCCGGGCCAGCCCCTCACATCGTGAAGATGCTGACGCTGAACAGGTTGTTCTTGTAGCAGATGTCGAGCGCGTCGACCAGCGCCTTGTGGGGCGAGTCCGACGCGCACTTGATGATGATCGGCGTCTTCGTCGACGTGCGGGCGATCTCGCGCAGGTTCTGGTCGAGCTCCGACCGGCGCACCTCGCGCTTGTTGTAGACGAGGAGGCCGTTCGCGTCGTGTCCGCGCCCGATCTCGATCGTCACGGTCGTGTCGGACTCGCTGGAACTCGACGAGCCGGTCGCCGGGGCGGGCCGGTTCGCGTTCAGCTTCGAGAGCGTGTCCTCCTGCTTGATCGTGACGACGAAGAAGATGATGAGCTCGAAGACGACGTCGATCATCGGCGTCATGTCGAGCGCAGGGTTCTCCTGTGGCTTGCGTGCCATGGCCTACCTCCCCCTCCTCTTGAGCGCGTCGAGATGCCGGCGGGCGGGATGCCCCGGCTTCGAGCGCTTGTCCTCGGCCGTCGCCATGAACGAGATCTTCCAGATGCCGTTCGCCGTGCAGGCGTTCATGACGCGCGCGACGACCTCGTGGCGCACGTCGTAGTCGGCGCGGATGAGGACGGGGAACTCCCCGACCTTGCGCATCCTCTCCTTCACGCGGCGGCCGATCTCCTCCGGCGTGATCTCGCGGTCGCCCATCGAGATGCGCCCGCGCGGCAGCCGCTTGCCGCGCTTGTCGCGGCTCGCGATGTCGATCTGCATGTGCGTCGGAGGCAGCTCCTCGGGCACAAGCACGATGCCGTGCTTGCCGTCCTCCAGCTCGATCGTCTCGTCCTTGCGCTGCGCTTCCGTGAGCGTGACGACGAAGAAGATGATGAGCTCGAAGACGACGTCGATCATCGGCGTCATGTCGAGGGCCGGATTCTCCTGTGCTTTCCTTGCCATAGTCTCGATCCGAAGTCTCGCCTAACCGAACATTCGCAATTCGCCAATCCGCAATTCGATTATTCGATTATTCGATTATTTCCTCAGGCCTCCGCCGGGGCCTCTTCCGCGCCCGGATCGACGGCGACGTTGCGCAGCCCGTTCAGGATCTCCATCGTCATCGCGGTCATCTTCAGGATGAGGCGGTTGGCCTTGTTGCGGAGCGAGTAGAAGATGGTGATCGAGGGGATGGACACGATCAGGCCGGCGGCCGTCGTCCAGAGCGCCTGGCCGATCGAGTTCGCGAGCGCGGCCGCGTCGCCGGCGCCGCCGGAGGCGAGCGCCTGGAACGTCAGGATCATGCCCTGCACCGTGCCGAGCAGGCCGAGGGACGGGCCGAGGTTGCCGCACACCGAAATCCAGTTCAGCCGCTGCTGGATCTTCTCCTGCTCCAGGTCGGAGGCCGCCGTCACGGCCTCCTGGATCGCCTCGAAGCCCTCCTCGATGTGCTGGAAGGCCGCCTTGACGATGGACGCCATCGCGGACGGGTTCTGGTCGCAGACCTCCATCGCCTTGACGACGTCGCCCTCCATCATCGCGCCCTGCACGCCGTCCATGAGCTTCTTCGGCATGAGCTTGTCCGGCTTGATGAGGATCGAGGAGTCAAGGGCGAAGTAGATCGCGAGCGCGCCGTCGCCGAACAGCGCGAACCACAGCAGCATGCCGACGATGCCCGAGCCGAAGACGATGTCGTAGAAGCCGCCGCCGGAGCTCTGGGGCTTCGCCGCGTTCGTGTCGACCACGTTGCCCGACGCATCGGTGATTTCCTGCCCGAACGACTGGAGGGCTGCCATCGGCGCGACGCACGTCCCCACGAGAATCGACATCGCCATCAGTGATTTCTTGATCTTGTTGACCTTGTTGTAGAGTAGAGACCCACGCCTCGGCTTCGCCGATGCGACTTCCCCCTCATCAAACCGGACGTGCGGATTTC
>CAKUGW010000096.1 GCA_934654805.1 uncultured Kiritimatiellota bacterium | reverse complement strand
GTCGGGCTCCTGAACTTCGCCGTCTCGCAGCGCTTCTTCCCGATCCTCAACGTTGCTTTCTGACGTCTAACGCCGATAGCGAGAGCCCTGATCATCGGAGTCAATCACCATGTTTCGTTGCCGTATCTGTAATTCGTGCAAATCTGGGTTAATCCGTTGGCGAAAATCAAACATGAAGACTCGATTCGGTTGGATGGCGTCGGTCTGTGCGGTTGCCGTGAGCGGCTGCCGCACGGCTGACTTGGACCTGATGGCGCAGTATGCGGACGGCGTGGCGTCCGGCCGGGCGGACATGGTGTGCGCAGCGGTCGTCGAGCGGGCGGACGAGGTCTCGCAGGCGCAGCTGATGTGGACGCTGGACGCGGCTGCGGCGAAGTCGCTCGTGGGAGACCTGCCGGAATCGACTCGGCTCTTCGACCGCGCCGAGGACATCCTGGAGGAGAACGACAGGACGGGCGCTGTCTACCGGGGCGCGAACCAGGCCCTGTCATTCTTGTCGGACGATTGGGCGCTGGACTATGACTGCGGCGGCACGGAGCGGACGTTCTGCAACATCTACAAGGCGCAGAACTACACGGCGCAGGGAAACCGGGCGGCCGCGAACGTCGAGCTGAACCGTGCGCTGGTGCGCCAGGAACGGTGGCTCGACGTCTGCCGCGACCGCATGGCACGGGAACAGGCGAAGATCGATGCCGATGTGGCGGGCTACGCCAATCAGGAGGATCAGGCGTTCACGGGCCATTTCGCGTCTGTCTGGGCGTCCGCCGAATTGAAGTCCGGACTGCATGCGGCCTACGGATTCAATCCGATGGACGGAGGCCGCTCGACCTTCTTGGCGGAGAGCCGCTTCATGAATCCGTACCTGTGCCATCTGGCGGGCGTCCTGAAGCGCCTGACGATGTCCACAGGCGGCGAGGCGCACCTGAAGGATGCCGCGCGTCTGCTGCCGCGCCATCCGGTCGTCGCGAACGACTGGTCCGAGGCGGTGGCGGGGACGAGGCCGCAGAACCAGGTCTGGATCTACGTGGAGGACGGGATGTGCGCGCGTCCGGAAGCGGTGGTGATCCCGTTCCCGGACGTGATTCCCCTGCAGCGGCAATATGCGCCGGACGCCGCGTTCTACCTGCCGCGCCTGACGCCGCGGCCGGCGAGCGGCGTGGCCTATTCGGTCGCGGGCGGCGCGTTTGCGCCGCTTCTGGACGTGGACGCGTCTTTGAGCGCCGATTTCCGCGTGCGGCTCAACGGCATCGTGGCGCGAGAGGTCGCGAAGCGCGTTGCGCAAGTCGGCACGGAGATCGCGTCCGGCGCGGCGCGGGACGTGGCGCTGGGGGTCGCCCTGTACAAGGACGCGAAAGGCAAGAAGGACGATGCCCGGACGGCGGCGATCGTCGCGGCGGGCTCGGCCCTCGTCAATTTGGGCGTGACGGCGTGGAACGCGGCGACGCAGACGGTCGACGTGCGGTGCTGGAGCGCGCTGCCGCAGCGGGTGCTGGTCGCGCGCGTGGCGCGTCCGGCGGACGGCAAGGTCGTGGTCGGCGCCGGAGCCGAGACGCTGACCGTGCCGGTCGAAGAGGGCAATGCGATCGTCTGGATTCGCAAGCCCTCGCAGGCCGCACCGGCCGTCGTGCGGACGTTCTCTGCCGGATCGAGGCCTTAATCGGCGGTTCACTGGCGTCAGGAGGCCTTGGGAGAGGGCTGTCACGATCCCGGAGGCGAGCGAGCCGGAAGACTGTCTGAAGCGGCAGGGCCCGGACGATGGCGCGGTTCGGCGCTGCCGCCGCCAACGGGGCGGACAGGCGCCGCTGGGCAAGACTCCAGCCAAATGGTGCGCGAACACGGCTGTCCGACGGAAGCAATATGAGCTGGCGAAAGGGACCGCAGGCGGATTATGGTATAATACGCGGACGAGGTGAAATTTTTCTGTCAGAAACGGAGCGGCATTTCTCCTGCCTCTCTTGTAAGACACAAAAGAATGAAAAACAAGACAAAAAAGAAAGGAACAGGAACATGAACAACAAGGCTCGAACGCTCGTTCTCGCGGTTTCCGCGATTCTCTGTGCTGGCGTCTGCTTCGCACGTCCCGGCGGTCCAGGCGGTCCAGGCGGCCCCGGCGGCCCCGGTGGCTGGCGTCGTCCGGCCCCGCCGCCGCCGCGCCATGGCGCGCCGCATCACCGTCCGTGCGACGGCTTCTGGGGGCGCGGCGGACGCAACTTCTGGCCGGGCTTCGTCGGCGGCGTGGTCGGCGGCGTGTTCTCGCGGGCGGTCGTCGAACCGGCGCCGGTCGTCGTCACGACGCCGACGGTGGTGACGACGCCGACGGTTGTCACGACGCCTGTGGTCGTCCAGCCGGCCGTCGTCACGCCCGTCACGCAGGTGCAGAACGTCTGGGTCGAAGGGCGCTACATCGACCAGGTCCAGGCGAACGGCACGATCCTCCGCGTCTGGCAGCCCGGCCATTACGAGCAGCGGACGGTGGTTGTCCAGTAGGCTGGGCGCGGGGCGTCCGCTCGCCGCGTCTGTTTTTGGTATAATGCGCGCGTTCCCGGCGTGGTGCCGGGAACGCCCACATCAACAGTACAGACGAAAGAAGAACTATGACGCTGAAAATGAAAACCGCAGCGGCCGCGTGTGCGGCTGCCGCGCTCCTCGCGGGCTGCTCCAAGTCCGCCGATCCCGAAGGAACCGACCTCTCCGCCCAGGCGCGCGCGGCAGCCGAGGCGAGCGGCTACGTGCCCCCCAACGGCGGCGAGAAGGGGGAGCTCCACATCTACACGTGGTGCGACTACATCGCGCCGGACGTGCTCGCGAGCTTCGAGCGCGCGCTCGGCGTGAAGGTGATCGTCGACACGTTCGACTCGAACGAGGCGATGTACGCCAAGCTCAAGGCGGGCGGCACGGGCTATGACGTCATGATGCCGAGCTCCTACCAGGTCGCGCAGATGGCGAAGGACGGCCTCATCGAGAAGCTCGACCACACGAAGATCCCGAACGTGCGCAAGAACTTCGACCGCGCGTTCGAGGCGCAGATCATCGACCCGACGTTCGCCTACAACGTGCCGTACGCCGTCACCTACACGGGCTTCATGTACCAGAAGGACAAGATCCCCGAAGGGGCGGACGTCGCGAGCTGGGCGATTCTCGGCAACCCGGCCCTCAAGAGCCGCATCACGCTGCTGGACGACATCCGCGAGGTGATTGGCGCGGGGCTCATGTACCTTGGCCACTCCATCAACTCGACCGATCCGAAGGAAATCGACGCGGCGGTCGAGCAGGTACTGAAGTGGAAATCCGGCTCGCGCAAGTTCGACAGCGAGAGCTACAAGACGGAGGTCGCCAACGGCTCGTCCTGGCTCGGCCACGGCTACTCGACGGACGCGACGCAGGTCATCGTCGGCGACGAGGAGGCGGGCGAGGCCGCGCGCGAGGACATCGGCTTCGCGCTGCCGAAGGAGGGCTACACGATCGCGTTCGACGAGATGGTCGTCGCGAAGAACGCGCCGCGCCGCGATCTCGCGTACGCCTTCATCAACTACGTCTACGACGGCGAGGTCGCCAAGGCGAACATGGAGTACATCTGCGGCCCGAATCCCGTCAAGCCGGGCATCGAGACGCTTGACCCCGACTACCGCGCGCTGATCGTCCTCGACGCCGAGACGATCCGGCGCGGCCAGGTCCTCAAGGGCTTCGACGCGCAGCCGGAGGTGATGGAGCTCTACAACAAGGCGTGGGATCGCATCAAGGCGACCGACGCGCGCTGAAACGGGGATGCGGGCCAACAGTCTCACGTCGTCGAGGAAGGGGCTGCGCACGGGCGCGCAGGCCCTTGTCGATGCGTTGGCGCGCGCCGGAACCGAGGTCGTCTTCGGCTATCCCGGCGGAAACGTCATCGACATCTTCGACGCCGTGCGCACGGCGAAGTTCCGCTTCGTCCTGGGCCGGCACGAGCAGGGGTGCGTGCACATGGCGGACGGCTATGCGCGCGCGCTCGGCCGTCCGGGCGTCGCGCTCGTGACGAGCGGCCCCGGCCTCACAAACACGATCACCGGCCTCGGCTGCGCGAACATGGACGGCGTGCCGCTCGTCCTCGTCTGCGGGCAGGTGCCGCTCGCCCAGATCGGCACGGACGCCTTCCAGGAGGCGGACACGACGGGCCTCACGCGCGCCGTCTCGAAGCACAACTTCCTCGTGAAGTCGGCGGACGAGATCCCCGAGACGGTCGCGCAGGCCTTCTACATCGCGACGCACGGCAAGCCCGGCGTCGTCGTCATCGACGTGCCGCGCGACTGCCAGGAGGCGCGGACGGCGGCGAGATTCCCGGAGCGCGTCTGCCTCAGGGCCTACCATCCCGAAGTCTATGCCGCGCCGCGCGAGGTGAACCGGCTCGCGAAGCTCCTCAACGAGGCGAAGCGTCCGCTCATTCTCGCGGGCGGCGGCGTCCTCGCCGCCGAGGCGGCGGCGGACGTGGCGGCGCTCGCGCACAAGGCCCAGGTTCCCGTCGCGACGACGCTCATGGGCATCGGCTCGATCGACGAGCGCGATCCGCTTGCGCTCGGCCTCTCCGGCCTGTACGGGACGGACGCGGCGAACCGGGCGATCCGCGCGGCGGACGTCATCCTCGCGCTTGGCGTGCGCTTCAACGACCGCACGACGGGCGACGTCCGCACGTTCGCGCGGCAGGCGAAGATCGTCCACGTCGACTGCGACCCCAGCTCCATCGACAAGAACGTGACGGCCCACCTCGGCATCGTCGCGGACATCAAGGACCTGCTGACGACCGTCAACTCGCGGATCCGTCCGGCGACCCACGCGACGTGGTGCGCGTCGCTCTCGCGCCCGGACGCGCGCCCGGCGCGCGCGGCGGCGCAGGCGATCGACCCTGCGGCCGTCATCCGCACCGTCGCGGCGCTGACGCGCGGCGAGGCGATTGTCGTGACGGACGTCGGCCAGCACCAGATCTGGGCGGCGCGGGAGTTCCGCCACGTCTATCCGCGCCACTTCCTGACGTCGGGCGGCATGGGCGCGATGGGCTTCGGCATCCCGGCGGCCGTCGGCGCGGCGCTCGCGCGGCCGGAGCGCCGGGTCGTCGCGTTCGTCGGGGACGGCGGCGCGCAGATGACGGCGGAGGAGCTGATCGTCGCCGTCGAGCTGGGCTTGCGCGTGACGTTCGTCGTCTTCGCCAACCAGGCGCTGGGCCTCGTGCGCCAGCTGCAGAAGGAGAGCTACGGGGCGCGCTACTTCGCGACGGACTTGCGGTCGCCCGACTTCGTGAAGCTCGCGGGGGCCTATGGCCTCAAGGGCGTGCGCGTCACCGCGCCGTCGCAGGTCGAGCCGGCGCTCCGACGCGCGCTGCGGGCGCCGGGGCCGACGCTCGTCGAGGCCGCCATTCCCAAGGAGGCGTGCGTATGAAGGAGAAGGAGTCGATTTACCGCCTGAACTGCTTCGTCGAGAACAGGCCCGGCGTCCTCGCGCGGATCGTCGGGCTCATTTCGGGGCGCGGCTACAACATCCAGACGCTGAACGTCGGGCCGACGGAGGACGGCACGGTCTCGCGCATGAAGATCGACGTCCTGGGCTCCGCGCGCGTCGTCGACCAGATCATCCTCCAGCTCCGCAACTGCGTGAACGTGATCGAGGTCACGTCCCGCCGCCGGTGAGCGCGCGGTCGTGCGCACTTGCCATTTGCCATCGAAATGTGGTAGAATACACAGACCATTAACCAAGTAAAAGAGGTGGGTTATCGCACAGTTCACTCGTGTCAACTACAAGATCCGCGTGCCGCAGGTTCGCGTTCTTGATGCTCAGGGTCAAATGCTCGGCGTCATGGCGACGCGCGAGGCGCAGCGGCTGGCCGACAGCCGGGGGCTCGACCTGGTCGAGATCACGCCGAACGCCCAGCCGCCGGTCTGCAAGATCATGGACTACGGCAAGTTCAAGTACGAGCAGTCCATCCGCGAGAAGCAGCAGCGCAAGTCGCAGAAGGCGACGCAGGTGAAGGAGATCAAGTTCCATCCCGGCACCGACGTCGGCGACATCCAGCACAAGCTCAAGCAGATCCGCGAGTTCCTCGCCGACGGCAACAAGGTGCGCCTGTCGCTCCAGTTCCGCGGGCGCGAGAACGCCCACCGCGACATCGGCGAGGACAAGATCGCCGAAGTCCTGTCGATGATCCAGGGCGAGTGCTCGGTCGAGCAGGCGCCGAAGACCGACGGGCGCATCCACTTCTGCCTGATCGGGCCGCCGCGCAAGAACGCGGCGAAGGCCCAGCAGCAGCCACCGCCGCCGAAGCCCGCGCCGGCCGCCGAGGGCGGCATCCGCATCTCGGTCGCCAACAGGAAATGAGCCGCTTCCGCTTGAGAGGTCGCCGCCGCCGTCCGCGTGAGGCGCGGCCGGATCGCGTGCCGCTGCGCGCGATCGTCCCGAACCTCGTGACGTCGCTCGCGGCGTGCGCGGGCATCACGTCGATCTCGCTGTCGTCCGAAGGCCGGTTCCTGCCGGCCCTGTGGGCGCTGCTCGTCGCCTGCATCTGCGACGGGATGGACGGGCGGATCGCGCGGCTCCTGAACGCGAGCTCCAAGCTCGGCGCGGAGCTTGACTCGCTTGCGGACTTCGTGAACTTCGGCGTCGCGCCGGCGATGTTCATGTACTTCTGGATGACGGGCGGGCCGGACCACACGCTGGCGGACGGCTCGGTCGTCGCGCGGCCGTTCATCCGCGTCGTGCTCGGCTGCGCGCTCTACTACGCGATGTGCGACTGCTTCCGGCTCGCGCGCTTCAACACGATGCTGGAGCAGGAGACCGCGCCGTACTGGACGCACTTCTTCACGGGCGTGCCCGCGCCGGGCGGCTGCTGGATGCTCCTCTCGCCGGCGATCCTGTCGCTCGCGCTCGACGCGAAGGGCCTGTCCCCGGCGCTGGCGACGGTCTTGCAGAACCCGTGGACGGGCGTCTTCATGCTGCTGTTCGTCGGCTCGCTCATGGCCTCGCGCCTGCCGACGATCTCGCTCAAGCACCTGCACGTCCCCAAGCGGAAGCTGCCGCTCGTCCTCGCGGGGCTTCTGCTCATGGTCGCGTTCCTCGTCTCGAACTTCTGGCTCGCGATCGGCTCGCTCGGCATCCTCTACATCTTCACGGTCCCCGTGACGGGCTGGCTCTTCCTGCGCATCCGCGAGAAGTACGAACGCGAGGCGACGGCGCAGGCGGGCGCGTGACGCGCGGCGGTTGTGGTATAATGTCCGGCATGAAGAGACTGCTTGGCGCGGTCGGGCTGCTTTCGCGCAGCCGCGACAGGCCGGAAGGGGACGGCGAGGCGAAAGGCTATGGTTTCGGGACGTTCCAGGGCGTCTTCACGCCCAGCATCCTGACCATCATCGGCGTGATCCTCTACCTCCGCTTCGGCTGGATGCTCGGGAACGTGGGGCTCGCGGCTTCGCTCGCCATCGTCACCGCCGGCAGCGCGATCACCTTCCTGACGGGCCTTTCCATCTCGTCGCTCGCCACGAACATGCGCATGAAGGGCGGCGGGGCCTACTTCATGCTGTCGCGCTCCTTCGGCGCGGAGGCGGGGGCGGCGATGGGCATTCCGCTCGCGCTGTCGCAGACCGTGGCCGTGACGTTTTACGTGGCGGGCTTCGCGGAGGCGCTCACCCAGTCGGGCCTTCCCGTCGTCTCCGCCTGCGATCCGCGCCTCGTGGGCCTCGCCACGCTCACGGCGCTTGCGCTCGTCGCGACGCTCTCCGCGAACGTGGCGCTCAAGAGCCAGTACTTCATCATGGCGGCGATCGCGTTCTCGCTCGTCGCGTTCTTCCTGGGGGGCGCGCCGGCGGGGCTGGTGCCGCCGCTGCCCGACCGGGTGCCGCCGCCGCTGGGGTTCTGGCCCGTCTTCGCGGTGTTCTTCCCCGCCGTGACGGGGATCCTCTCGGGCGTCGGGATGTCCGGCGACCTGAAGGACCCCGGCACGTCCATCCCGCGCGGCACGCTCGCGGCCGTCCTCACGGGCTACCTCGTCTACATGTCCGTGCCCATCGCGCTCCATGCGTTCGTCTCCGACCCGGCGATCCTGCGCACCGACACGATGATCCTCCAGAAGTGCGCCCGCTGGCCGTTCGCGATCCTGCTGGGCGTGTGGGCGGCGACGCTCTCCAGCGCCGTGGGGAGCTTCCTCTGCGCGCCGCGCGTCTTCCAGGCGCTCGCGCGCGACCGCCTGCTGCCGGGCCTGTTCGGGCGCGGCTTCGGCGCGAACGACGACCCGCGCCTCTCCGCGCTCCTCTGCTTCGCCCTCGCGGCGGCGGGGCTGTGGCTGGGGGACCTCAACGTGATCGCGCCGGTGCTCACGATGTTCAACCTCTCCACCTACGCGCTCCTGAACCTCTCCGCCGCGCTGGAGGAGCTGATGGGGAACCCCTCCTGGCGGCCGACCTTCCGCGTGCGGCCGTGGCTGTCGCTGGCGGGGTTCGCGGGCTGCACGGGGGCGATGCTCATGATCAGTCCGGGGTGGACGTTCGTCGCGCTCGGGTGCGAGGCGGCGATCTTCTGGCTCGTCAAGCGGCGGGCGCTGCGCGCGCGCTGGGGCGATATGCGCACGGGGCTCGTGATGGCGCTCGTGCGCCTCTGCGTGCAGCGGCTGGAGCGCCGTCCGGCGGCGGACAGCCGCAACTGGCGCCCGAACGTGCTGGCGCTCACGCCGCTGCCGGTGTCGAGCCCGTGCGTGCTGCTCCTCGCGCGGGCGATCTCCTGCAACCGGGGGCTCGTGACGCTCGCGTCGGTGGTGCCGGGCGCGCTGGCGCGCCAGGCGGAGCGGCTGGACGAGCTGCGCGACGCGCTGACGCGGTGCGCCGAGCGCTTCCGCATGGGGGCGGTGGCGCGCGTGCAGCCGGCGGGGGACACGTGGAGCGGCGTGCGGGAGCTCGTCCGCACCTACGGGTTCGGTCCGCTCGTGCCGAACACGGTTCTCGTCGGCGCCCCCGTCGACGCCGACGCGACGGCGGCCTTCGGCGGGTTCGTCATCGATCTCGCGCGGCTCCGCCGCAACCTCGTGGTGATCCGCGAGCCGCCGGCGGGGCCGGGCGTGACGGACGGACGGGGCGACCTGCGCCTCGACGTGTGGTGGCGCGGGCAGAACGCGAACGGCGCCTTCATGCTCGCGCTCGCCTGCCTCGTCCGGCGCGGCACCCTGCGCCGGGTGCGCCTACGGCTCTGCCAGATCGCGGAGGCGGGCGCCTCGACGGCGGCGTGCACGCGCGTCCTGGAGGACTTCGCGCGCCAGGCGCGCCTCGAGGCCGAGGTCTGCGTCGTGGAGGGGGACGGACGCCCGTTCGCGGCGCGGATCTCCGAGCTTTCGGCGGCGGCGGACGCCACGTGCATCGGCCTCCGGATGCCGTGCGCGGACGAGACGCCGGAGTCCTACTGGGCCTACTTCCGGTCGCTGCGCGACGCCACCGCCGCCCTCCCGCTCGTCGCCTTCGCGCTCGCGTCGGAGCAGGTGAACTTCAAGGGCATTTTCCGGAACTGACGCGGACGGCCCGCGCCCGCGTCGGCCTGAAGGCCCGGCCCGGCTGCCGTTGAATTCGTCCGCGCGGTCTGCTATACTGTATGGCAATGATTCTCGCCCTTGTCGTCCTCCTGGTCCTCTCGGCGTTCTTCTCGAGCGCCGAGACGGTCCTGTTCTCCCTGACGGGCGCGCAGCGCGCGCGCATCAAGGCGCGGAGCGCGAAGGCCGACAGCCTGATCGCCGGCGCGCTCGCCGACAAGGCGATCCTCTTCTCCACGCTGCTCGTCGGCAACACGTTCGTCAACTTCGCGATCGCGACGCTCGGCTACCGCCTCTTCGCGCGGTGGATCCCCGGCGCGGCGTGGCTCGCCGTCCCGGCGATGACGGTCGTCCTGCTCGTCTTCGGCGAGATCACGCCGAAGCGGCTCGCGCTCCGGTTCGCCGAGCCGCTTGCGCAGCCCTATGCCGTGCTGCTGGGGTTCTGGCGGCGGGTGCTGACGCCGTTCAGCGTCGTCCTGCGCTTCACCTCGCGCGCGTTCGGCCCGGCGCTCGAACGCGAACGCCGCGCCCTGTCGGACGAGGAGCTGATTTCCGTCCTGGAGTCGGCCGTCGAGCGCGGCGAGGTGTCAGCCAAGGATTCCGAGATGGTCGAGGGCGTGCTGCGGCTTTCCGAGCTTTCCGCGAATGACGAGATGACGCCGCGCGTGGACATTGAGGGCTTCGACCTGACGCGCGGCGGCGAGGCGGAACGCGCGGCGTTCGCCCGCACGGCGAAGCACCACTACCTGCCCGTCTATCGGCGGACGCCCGACGCGATTGAAGGCGTGCTCGTGCGCGAGACGGGCGTGGTCGAGGACGCGCTTTTCGTGCCCGAGACCGTCACGCTCGACGACCTGCTCGTCACCTTCGCGAAGAGCGGCAAGCCGCTTGCGGTCGTGCTGGACGAGTACGGCGGCACGGCCGGCATCATCACGCCGAACGACATCCTCGAGCTGATCGTCGGCCCCGGCGTCTTCGGCCGCTCCGCGAACGAGGAGCCGCAGATCGTGAAGCGGGGCCCGAGCGTCTGGGAGATCGACGCGCGCGCGTCGCTGGACGAGATCAACCGCGCGCTCGACGTCGAGCTGGAGGCGGAGGACGCCGACCGGCTCTCCGGCTGGGTGCAGTTCCACGCCCAGCGCATCCCGCACGTCGGGCAGGAGATCGAGGCGGACGGCTGCCGCGCGACCGTCCTGAAGCGCCGGCGCCGCCGCGTCACGCTCGTGCGGCTCGAAGTCCTCTCGCGCGAGGCGGACGACGACGACGCGGCGATTCTCGCGCAGACCGACGAGGCCGTCGAGCGGACGGAGGAGGACGACGCATGACGGTGTTCCTGCTGGTTGTGGTCGCGCTGCTCGCGCTCGCGGGGTCGGCGTTCTGCTCGGGCGCGGAGACGGGCTTCCTCTCCGTGAGCCGCGAGCGCATCCTGCACCTCGCGCACGAGGGCGGGCGCAAGGCGAAGAAGGTGCAGCGCGCGCTGCAGGACATGGGGCGCACGACGACGACGATCCTCATCGGCAACAACCTCGCGAACGTCACCTACTCGGCGGCGACGGCGGCGCTGTCGGTGCGGCTCTTCGGCGAGAGCGCGACGGGGCGCGCGGTCTGGAGCTTCCTCGCGGCGTTCACGGTGCTCTACACGTCCGAGTTCATGCCGAAGCTCCTCTGCGCGGCGCGTCCGCTCCGGCGCACCCTGCGGCTCGCGGGCGCCTACGAGGTCATGGCGAAGGCCCTGTCGCCGCTGACGGCGCTCGCGCTGCGGTTCACGGATCTCTTCGTGCCGCAGAAGGAGGCCGTGCGGGAGCGCCTGACGGCGAACGACCTCCTGCGCATCTTGCAAGACCGCAAGGACGGCGTGTGCCTCTCGGATTTCGAGTCGGCGCTCATCACGCGCCTCGTCGTCCTGCGCGCGAAGGGCCAGCCGATCACGCCGGAGGCGATCCTCTCGGCGCTGCGCGAAGCCGACTAACGTAGGCCTGAGGGGCAAACCCTTGTGCCGACGTCTTAGAGCGACCAACATTACGGCAGGGAATAAATGTAGATGGGGATTGCTGACCAGCCGTGGCACAGGCTGCCGGCCGCGTCAAAGGCTCGCCAGCCCTCCTTCATCTCCCAGAAGCTCGTCGCGCCCGCATCAAGCATCCGCCCCCACGTCGCGTTCATGTGACGGATCGCCTTCGCGCGGAACGGAGGCCCCATTCGCACAAGAGCCTCATACTTGTGCAGCGACTGGCTGAGCGTCGTCTCGATCCAGTCGGACGGCTCGGACAGCTTCTCCGCCAAGGTTCCGCGCGCTGACGGCGGCACGGCATCCGCCAGAAGCGCCAGCGCCTGCGTGAGTTCGTGGACGGCTGCGCCATCGGTCGTGCCCGCAAAGGTGTCGAGACAGCCGTGTGCGGCATTCCAGAACCGTTCTCGGACGTTGCGCCGCAGTTCCGCTGAAAGAGATCGAGTTCTATGGCAGCCGCAAGGCGCGGCTCCGCCGCTGGCGCAGAGGGGGCACAGAAAATCTGACGGGCCGTGCCATCTTGCAGGGCCCGTCCCCAAGTTCCCCTGCAGGGCCTGTCCCCAAGATTCGGGTCTATACCCTGCAAGGCTCTATTCGTGAGAAAGTCTCTCTGCGCCCCCTTTGCGCCCCCTCTGCGGCTAAGACTTGAAAACGAAGCTCCGCTCAAATTCCCTTGAAGTGCCCTTCATTCGCCCCGCCACTTCGTTCTTAGCCGCAAGGCGCGGCTTCGCCGCTGGCGCAGAGGGGGCACAGGGACCAAGCCAAGCGGCGGACTCCCGCTCGAAGACGCTTTGACAAAGCAAACGCAAGTCCCTCCCCGGGGAGGGTAGGAGAGGTGGAGAAT
>CAKUGW010000095.1 GCA_934654805.1 uncultured Kiritimatiellota bacterium | reverse complement strand
GCGCACCATCAGCCCCCACGTGAGGCCGCCGACGCCCCAGAGCGCGCCGAAGAGGACGCACTTCGCGAGCACGGGCGCGGGCGCGGACGTCACGGCCGACCAGAAGTCCGGCACCGTGAAAAGGCAGATGGCTGCCGGGCAGACGATGAGCCCCAGAAAGACGTAGACCATCCACCACGTCTCGTACGCCCAGCCCCGGACGCCGCGCGCGGGGAGGAGGAACGTGGCGCCGGCGAGACCGCCGAGCGCGAAGACGAACATGCCGAGAACAGAAGACATCTCTACTTACCTCACTTGCTTTGTTTTCCTGGCTGCGAATTGTACCATTCCCGCCCGCGTTTGGCAAGTCCACGCCGAAAGATCCCTGCCCTGACTCAATGAGGCGAACGAACGCAGCGGAATTCGACGGGCGTCAGGCGCCCGTCCCGTCCGCCTTAAGCGTCCAAGGCCGCCCGCCCGATCAGCCGTCGAGATGGCGCAGGCGCAGCTGGCCGCAGGCCGCGTCCGCGTCCTTGCCGCGCGAGCGGCGGAGCATCGTCTGCACGCGGTTCTTCATGAGCACGTCGAGGAACATGAGCATCGTCTGGTCGTCCGGCGTCCTGAAGTCGGGCCGGTGCGCGACGGGCGAGAGCGGAATGAGGTTCACCTTCGCCATCGGCACGCGGCGCACCTGCCGCGCCAGCTCCTCGGCGCAGGCGCGCGAGTCGTTGACGCCGGCGATGACCGTGTACTCGAAGGTGATGATGCGCTTCGTCGCGTTCGTGTAGTCGGCGCAGGCCGCGAGCAGCTCGTCGATCGGCCACTTGCGGTTGACGGGCATGAGCCGCGAGCGCAGCGCGTCGTTCGGCGCGTGCAGCGAGACGGACAGCTCGAACTGGATGCCTTCCGCCGCGAGCCGCCGGAAGCCCGGCACGACGCCGCACGTCGAGAGCGTGATGTGGCGCGCGCCGAGGTTCGGGCCCTTCCCGGCGTTGATGAGCTTCAGCGCGCGCAGCGTCTCGTCGTAGTTCGCGAACGGCTCGCCCATGCCCATGACGACAATGTTCGTGATCTCGCCGAACGTGCGGCCCGCGAGGTACTCGGCGACGATCTCGTCCGCCGTCAGCGACCGCACGACGCCGCGCGACCCGCTCGCGCAGAACGCGCAGCCCATCGCGCAGCCGACCTGCGTCGAGATGCACTGCGTGAAGCGGCCCGTCGCCGGGATGAGGACGGTCTCGACGGCCTGGCCGTCCGCAAAGCCGATCAGCAGCTTCTTCGTGCCGTCCGCCGACTCGGACACGTCGCGGATCTCATAGCGCGTCAGCGGGAACGCGGCCTTCAGCGTCTCGCGGAAGTCCTTCGGCAGCGTCGTCGCCGCGTCCCAGTCCGTGATGTAGTCGCGGTAGAGCGCCTGCAGGATCTGGTCGGCGCGGAACGGGCGAAGCCCCCGCTCCTTCAGAATCGGCTTCCACTCGTCCGGCAAGATGCTCCAGGCTTTCGTCATGCCGCCGTCAGAAGACCTTGACGTAGGTCTCTTCGCGCAGGCGCGCGATCCAGGCGAGGTAGGCCGCCTTGGACTTCGCCTCCTTCACGTTGGCCTCGACCGCGTCGAACGCCTCCTCGAAGGAGAGCTTCCGGCCCTCGCGCTCGTCCTCCTTGCGCAGGAGGAAGCTCCAGCCGTCGATCTCGATCCACTTGCTGATCGTGCCCTTCGGCATTGCGGCGATCTCGGCGCAGACCTCCGGCCTGAAGACGTCCTCCGGCTTCACGTCCGTGTACTTCTTGCCGCCGAGATCCTCGAAGCTCTTCTCCTTGAGCGCGGCCGAGATCTCGTCGCGGCGGACGCGCTCCTCCGGCTTCAGGAGGATGACCGAGACGGTCACGCGGTGGTCGGCCGTGTAGCGTTCGGGGTGCGCCTCGAACTCCGCGCGCATCTCGGCGGGCGAGGCGGTGATGTTCTTGTTGATCACGTTCCACCGCATCGCGCCGACGATCATGTCCTCCTTCATCCGGGCGTACCACTCGGGATACGAGACGCGCTGCTGGCCCAGGGTCTCGATCAGCTTGTTGCGGTCGCCGCCGAAGGCCTTCTGGATGATCTCGCGGATGCGGTTCTCGACGACCCACTCCTGCATGGTCATCTTCGACTCGCGCGCGGCCTTGAGCATGAGCTTGCGGTCGATCATGTCGTCCAGGACTTCCGCGTAGCGCGAGGCGTCGCGGAGGCCGAGGCGCGCCATCTCGTTCGCGACCTCGCTGCGGAGGATCGTCTCGGAGCCGACCTTCGCGGCGATGCCGTCCACCTCGACGGCCTGCGCGGCCGTCGGGAGGAGGAGCGCCAGCGCCGCGAGGGCGAGGACGTTGGACAGGTTCTTTTTCATGTTGTTCAGGACTGAGGACGAAGGACGGAGGACAGAGGCCGGAGAACTGTGGACAAAGGAGAGGGGACAAAGGCCCAGACTGCCCTTTTCACTTTTCACCTTTTCCACCTCCACCTTCCACCTTTCCACTTTCCCACTTTTCCACTTTCCAACCTGACGTTCTCACATCATGGCCGCGATCGCCGCGCCCACCATCGGCGCGTCGTCCACGCGCGGCGGAATCGCGTAGTGGATGTTGCGGCGCTTGACGAGCATCTCGTCCAGCTCGCGGCGCACCGTCGCGTCGAACGGGATCGCGCGCGTCTTGTAGTACGTCGAGCCGTCCACGCTGATCGCGATCGGCGCGGCGGCCTCGACGCCCTCGCCCGTCTTGATGCAGAACGCCGCGAGGTGGATCGCCGTCAGGACGGCCGCGCGCTCGAAGACGGGGAGGCCGAGGCGGCGCGCCATCTTCGCGTCGTCGGCGTCCGCGAAGATCGCCTCCAGCAGGTTGACGCGGTCTTCGCGGTGGTAGGCCGCGCAGAAGTTGTCGAAGTCCATCGTCTCCAGCGAGCCGAGGCCGCGCAGGGCCGCCGCCGCCTTCTGCGAGAAGAGGCCGGCCTTCGCCGCCGCCTTGTAGACCTCGAGGCCGACGCCGCCGAGGTAGCCGCCCGAGATCATCTTCTCGAACGGGTTGTGGCCCGTGTCGCCCTGCTTCGCGTCCATCGCCGCGTCGAAGCGCGACTGCGGGTACTTGTCGAAGCTGCCCGACTCGGCGTTGATGATCATCGAGCCCTCCGGGTCGAGGTCCGCGACCTTCGTGATGTTCACGTTCCTCTCGACGTAGGCCGCGTTCGTGCCCGTGCCGAGGATGAAGCCGATGTAGGAGGAGTAGGTCTTGTCGCCTTCCGTCGCCTTCGCCGCGAGCAGCGTCGCGACCGTGTCGTTCACGATTGCGATCTCGCCGCCGCCCATGCGCCGCAGCAGCTCCTTGCCGACGTACTGGCCGACGACCGACGGGGCCTGGATGCCCTTCGTCCAGCAGTTGAGGCGCGCGTCAAGGTCCGGCGTGACGTCCGCATTGTACGAGAAGCACCAGCCGTACTTCTTCACCGTCGCCTTCGGCGCGACGCGCCGCAGCTCGTTCGCGAACGCCGCATAGAACTCGTCGCCCGTCACCGGCGCCTTCGCGCCCGGCATCGACTGGTTCTGGCGGTCCTCGATCTTCGGCGGAATCGAGACGATTGCCGAGCGGAAGTTCGTGCCGCCCGCGTCGAGGACGGCCGCCTTCGCCCCCTGCGGGATCTTGCCGTGCACGCCCACGTAGGCCGGGATCATGCGCAGGGACGACGGCGCGCCCTTGAGCCCTTTCTCCATTTCGGAGAGAAACGTCGAAATCATCGCCTGCCGGTCGATCCGGTCCGCCGTCTCGAACCCGTTTGCCGCCAGAAACTCCTCAGGTGTCATCATTGGTCGTATCCTTTTCAAGTTAAGTTGAGTTTGCTTTGGGCGAATTATATCAAATTCTCGGAAAACCTGCCGTGCAGGCCGTCGGCGAATTATGGTAGAATACGCGCCTGACATGGAACGTTACGGACAACAGCCCTCGGATCTCGACGACCGCCACCTGAAGCTCGGCTGGCTGAAAGGCGTGCGCCACCTCAAGTCGCTCTCCGCGACCGGCTCGTTCTGGCACACGCACGACGCCGTCCAGCTTCTCTACTGCATCAAGGGCGAGTTCGGCTACGAGTTCGGAGACCGCGCAAGCGTGATCCTGCCCGCCGGGAACTTCATCGTCATCCCCGCCGGGCTTCCCCATCGGCACGTCCAGGCGATCGACCCGGCCGGGCACCGCGTCGAGCTGCTGCTTGACCATCCGCGCGCGCGGCGGACGCCCTGCGCCGGGCTCACCGCGCGCGTCTACCGCGACCGGCTCGCGCAGCTGCTGGCGCGCCGCTGCCGGCCGCTGCCCGTCTCGAAGGATCTGGCCGCGCACTTTGCCGAGCTGGACGGCTTTGCCGAGCGCGCCGCGCGCGGCCTCTCCGAGGCCGACCTCGCGCTCGTGCGCACGCTGGCGACGCTGATCCTGCTCCGCGCGGCCGATCCCTGCCGGATGCCGGTCGCCAAGGGCTCGACGCGCCTGATGGCGGAAGCAGTCGCCTGGCTGAAGGCCCATCACGCCGAGCGCGTCCGCATCGACCGTCTCGTCGCCTACATGGGCTACTCGAAGTCGCGCTTCTTCACGCTCTTCAAGGAGCATACGGGGCTGACGCCGTCAGACTGGCTCGGCCGCTACCGCATCCGCCAGGCCCAGAGGAAACAGCGCGCGACAGACCTGCCGATCGCGCGCATCGCCGAGGAGACGGGCTTCGCCTCGCCGCAGTACTTCATCGCCAGTTTCCGGCGGCATACCGGCTGCTCGCCGAGCCAGTGGCGCGCAGAGGCCGACGAGCGGCACGCCTGAAGCCCGTCATCTTTCCTGTCCGCGCCCTTCTGCCCGGCCGTAAGGCCGGGCCGCCCCTCATGTCACCCGCCCTACAGCTCAACCTTCCTGTACTTCGGCACGAGGCCCTTCATGCAGGCCCAGCCGAGGAGGTAGGCGACGGCGCAGTAGCAGAAGACGATCATGTAGCCGGCGGGCTTCCCGGTGTAGCCGCAGAAGGCGAAGGCGTCGCCGCGCGCGGCCGCGTAGGTGAAGAGCTCGCCGGCGCAGATGTTGATCGCGAACGAGCCGAGGCCCGCCGCGCACTGCGCGATGCCCGTGAGCGTGCCGATGCAGCTCTTCGGGAACATGTCCGAGACGCACGAATAGATGTTCGCGCTCCAGGCCTGGTGCCCCGCGCACGCGAAGCCGATCAGGATTGCCGGGAACCACGCGCTCACGGCGCCAAGCGGCTGTGCGCCGAGCGCGAGAAGCGGCAGACACGCGAAGAGGAACATCGCGACCATGCGGCCCTCATACGGGTTCATGCCCTTCTTCTCGACCATGTACGTCGGCAGCCTGCAGAGGTAGATCGAGGCGAAGGTGACGATCGCGTAGAGCGTGACGATGAGCGCCATGCCCATCCCCGACGAGCTCTTGTAGCCGAACTGGTCGGAGAGGTAGCCCGGCGTCCAGAAGAGGAAGAACCACCACACGCCATCCGTCAGCACGCGCCCGCAGATGAGCGACCACGTCTGACGCAGCGAGAAGGCCTTCAGGTAGGAGATTCCCTTGCCGTCCTCACTTCTTCCCTCTTCCTTCTTCCCTTTTCCTTCCGCCTCCGCCTCCTCGCTGATATACGCGAGCTCCGCCGCGTTGACGCGCGGGTTCTCCGCCGGCTTCCTGTAGAGGAACTGCCAGAAGCCCATCCAGACGAAGCCGAGCGCGCCGATGATGATGAACGCCATTTCCCAGCCGCACCATTCGGCGATGAGCGGAATCGTCGCGGGCGCGGCGAGCGCGCCGACGGACGAGCCGGCGTTGAAGATCGACGTCGCGAACGCGCGGTCCTTCGGCGGGAAGTACTCGGCCGTCACCTTGATCGCCGCCGGGAAGTTCCCCGCCTCGCCGAGCGCCAGGAGGCACCGGCAGCCGAGGAAGAGCCAGACCGAGACGGACGCGACGGAGAGCGCGACGGCGCTGCCGGCCTGGAGCGTCTTCATCGCGGCGATCGAGTCGACGCCGTCGACGAGGTGGTACGTGCCCCAGCCGCAGAACGCGTGCAGGCAGGCCGCGAGAGACCAGACGAAGATCGCCCAGGCGTAGCCCCTCTTCGTGCCCATCCAGTCGACGAACTTGCCGGCGAACAGGTTGCAGAAGGCGTAGATGAGCGAGAAGTAGCCCGTGATGATGCCGTAGTCGGCGTCCGTCCAGTGGAACTCCGGCGCGATGAAGTCCTTCCACGTGAGGGAGAGGACCTGTCGGTCGAGGTAGTTCACCGTCGTCGCGAAGAAGAGCAGCGAGCAGATCATCCACCGGAAGTTGGTCATTTTGGATTGCGTTGTCATTTTCGTTACGCCTTGTAGTACTCTTCCCAGCCCTTGCGCGGCGCGGGACCCTTGAGGAAATAGTTCGCGTAGTCGTCGCCGACGACCACGCCCTTCGCGGGGTCGAAGACGAAGCCGCGACGGACGCGCTGGGCGACGTTGCCGAGGCAGAAGAGCTGCGAGAGCGGCGCGGCGACCGAGAACGGGCTCGTCGTCTTCACCTCGCCCTTCACCGCGCGGATGAACGCCCGGTAATGGGAGTCCGTCTCGTGCGGGAAGTCCGGCAGCTTCGCCCCGTAGTCGCCCACGAGGTGCAGCGGATGCTTGTGGGAGAGCGACTGCCAGACCGTGCCGTCCTTCTGGTAAACCTCCTTGCCGGGATAGAGCTTGCGCGCCTCGGCCTTCTCCTCGGCGTTGGCCGAGTTCTTCGGAATGCCGTCCGGCACGTCATAGGTGTAGCCCTTCGGCAGTTCGGGACGGTTGTCGACGCCGTCGTACCAGTTGAGCTCCACCGCGTCGTGCAGGGCGTTCTTCGGGAACGAGAACCGCAGCGTGACCGCGCACGGGAAGCAGAACTGGTTCCAGCCCTCGCACTTCAGCAGCTCGACCTTCGTCGGCATGTCGCCCTTCAGCAGGAACTCGTGAACGCAGTCCATCGTGTGCGCGCCCCAGTCGCCAAGGCAGCCGCTGCCGAAGTCGTACCAGCAGCGCCACTCGCCGCGCATGTAGGCGTCCGAGTACTCGTGATAGCGCGCCGCCGCAAGCCACGTGTCGTAGTCGAGCGTCGCGGGAATGTCCTCGCCGACGGGGAACTCGAAGATGTTGCCGCCGTACTTGTGCCAGCGACGGGCGTTGTTCATGTGGACGTTGACCTTGTAGACGTCCTTGACGACGCCCTTCGCGAAATATTCCCGGTGCTGGTAGTACTTGTCGGAGGAGTGGCCCTGGTTGCCCATCTGCGTGACGACGCCGCATTTCCGCTCGGCCTCCATCAGGAGGCGGCATTCCTCGAACGTGTGGGCGAGCGGCTTCTCGCAGTAGACGGCCTTGCCGAGCCGCATCGCGTGGATGCAGGCGGGGAAGTGCGAATGGTCGGGAATCGCGACGAGCACGGCGTCGATCTCGTCCGCCATCTCGTCGAACATCTTGCGGAAGTCCCGGTAGCGCGGCAGGCACGGGAACGCCTTCAGCGCGGGAAGCGTCGCCTCCGAGCCCATGTCGGTGTCGCAGAGCGCGACCAGCTCGCAGATGTCGCCGGCGTCCTGCGGGAAGTCGCAGCCGCCGACGTCCGGCCGCTTGCCGAAGAACTGCCGCAGGTCATACCACGCCTGCTGGCCGATGCCGATCGCGGCGAGGCGCACCTTGCCGTTCGCCCGGTACGTCTTCGCCGAGAGGCAGCCGGGGACGAGCGGCGCCGCGCCCGCCGCCGCCAGCATCTTCAAGAAGTTTCTTCTGTTCATGCGTCCTGACCTTTCGTTTTCAACCGCGGACTAGAGTTCCTTGACCTTCAGGTTGCAGAACGAGACGGTCGAGTCCGAGTGGTCCTGGAGGAGCAGGCGCCCTTCGGGGATCTCGCCCCAATCCTGCGGCTTGCCGTCCGTCGTCTTGCCCCACGTCGCGTACTTCGACGCCCGCACGGCCGCCTTGAACGCGGGCGTGCCGCGCGTGTACTCAAGGACCTTCACGCCGTTGAGCCAGTGCTCGACCTTGCCGCCCTTCGCGACGACCATGCCGCTGTTCCACTGGCCGACGCCCCGGAGGAGGGCGTCCGCGTGCGCCGGATAGATGTCGTAGAGCGACGCGGCCTTGCGGTTGCCGTCCACGCCCTTCGAGGCGTCGGGATGGCCGTTTTCGAGGATCTGGTACTCTTCGCACGTGCCGCCGTTCTGCGTCTCGTCGAGGAAGTACTTGACGCCGGAGTTCGCCGCCGCCGTGAGGCGGAAGTCGAACTTGAACGCGAAGTCGCGGTACTTCTTCACCGTCGCGATGTCGCCCCCGCCGCCGAGCTTCTGGTCTTCGGGCGGCAGGGAGAACCACGTGCCGTTGGAGATGCCGCTCACCGGCCGCATCGTGAGGCACCCGTCCTTGACGAACCAGCCCTTCTTCGGGAAGGCCTTGAACGCCTCCTTGACGCCGACGAACGTGTCCGTCGGCAGGTTCACGCCGTCGAACAGCAGCTCGTAGCCCTCGGCCCGCTCCGCCGCCGTGAGCGTGTTTGCGCCCGCCGGGACGGGCTGGAGGACGGCCTTCGCCTTCACGGCGTCCATGCAGCCGCGATAGTAGCCGATCGACTCGGCGAGCGGCACGAGGTTGTCGTCGAAGTCGGTCTCGTACTCGACGAGGCAGTAGCCGTCGAACCCGACGTCGGCGAGGGCCTGCATGATCCCGGGGATGTCCAGCTCGCCGCGCGAGCCGATCCGCGCGAAGTTCCTGACGGGGTCGATCTTGATGTTCTTCATGTGGACCTCGACGATGCGGTCGCCGTGCCGGCGGATGAACGCGACTGGGTCAAGCCCCGCGCGGCGCTCGTGCCCGACGTCCAGGCAGACGCCGATCCGGCGGTCGCGGCGGCCGATGCGCTTCAGCGACGCCTCGCCCGTCGGATAGAGGTCGGGCATGTCCGGCCCGTGGTTGTGCACCGCCGCGCGCAGGTCGTACTTCCGGCAGTACTCCTCCAGGAGGTCCATCATCCGGTCGGACTCGACGCGCCACTCGGACGGCGGCAGGACCTTGCGGCGCTCGGCGTTGACCTTCGCCGGATCGTCGCCCGCGATGTGCGCGATCTTCGGGTTCCACTCGAACGGCACGACCGAGATGTACTTCATGCCGTAGCGCCTGGCGAACTCGCAGCAGGCCTTGAGCTCGGACTCGGTCGAGTAGTAGAGCGGGCCCGCCGAGACGACCTCGACGCCGTACTTCGCGCAGTGCGCCTTGTACGCGGCGATCTCCGCCTCGGACGCGTCGTACCGGATCGACCCCTCGATGAGGCCGAGGTAGTGCGTGTCGAGCGTCTGCATGATGTCGAGGGCCTTGTAGAGGCCGGCCTTGTGCATCGTGTAGCGCGCGATGCCGAGCTTGAACGGAACCTGGGCGGACGCGGCGGACGCGGCCGCCAGGACGAGCGAAAGGAGTAGCTTTTTCATTTCTGGCAGATTTCTTCGGGTCGTTAGATGAGGTCTTCGAGCTTGAGGCCGAACTCGGCGAGGTTGACCTTGAGGTCGAACCGGCCGTTCGCGAACGGCTTCATGAGCCTGTCGTAGTCGGCGTTGCCGGTCGACTCGGCCTTCGCGTCCCAGTCGAGCGTGAAGGCGCGCTTGCCGCGGCCGAGCTCCATGCACATCTGGCCGACCGAGCAGACCGACGTCGAGCGGTGCGCCTCCTCGGCGTTCGTCACGGTCTTCGCCGGGTCCTTGGCCTGGACGGCCTCCAGCCAGTTGTCGACGTGCCGCTGGAGCACGCCGCACGGCATGGGCGCAAGCTTCGGCAGCAGCGCGTCGCGCGACGCCGCGATCGGGCCGAGGTCGCCCGGCCGCACCTGCGGCTCGGGGTCGGACGGCGTGACCTTGGCCGCGCCGCGCGTGCACCAGAGCCAGTCGCCGTTCTCGCCGACGAACTTGACGCCGTTCTGGTACCTGTCGCAGACGTGGACGTCGGTCTTGCCGCCGTTGAACGAGTAGTGCAGGTCGTAGGTCGTGTGGACGTTCCAGAGCCTGTCGCCCGAAAGGTCCATCCACTGGCACGTGCCGGTCACGCCCTCCGGCCCGACCGCGCCGAGGCCCCAGCGCGCGATGTCGAGGTGATGCGCGCCCCAGTTCGTGATCATGCCCCAGCCGTACGGCGCGAGCTGGATCCAGCCCGGACGGTCGGCGATGTGGCGGAGGTCGTCGTTGTGGCAGCGCGTCCAGTTGTACGGCACGTCGTGGTTCGTCGGCCCCAGCCACGTCTCGTAGTCGAACGTCGCCGGCACGGGCTCCGCCCAGCGGTTGCCGCCCGCCTTGTCGAGGCCGATGCCGACCTCCACGCGCTTCACGTCGCCGAGCGCGCCGGCCTGCACCGCCGCGCAGACGGCCTGGAACTGGTTCCAGCTGCGCTGCTGCGAGCCGACCTGCATGACCGTGCCGTACTTCTTCGCGAGGTTCGCGAGCAGGCGCCCCTCCGTGATCGTCTGCGTGAACGGCTTCTGCAGCCAGACGGCCTTGCCCGAGCAGATCGCCGTCGTCGCGACGAGCGCGTGCCAGAAGTCCGGCAGGCAGATCATGACCGCGTCGATGTCCTCGCGCGCGCAGAGCTCCTTGTAGTCCGTGTAGACGGCGACCTTCGCGCCGTCGTTGTAGGCGTGCTCGACGGTGAGCCGCCCGAAGTGCGCGCGCTTGCGGTCAAGGTCGCAGACCGCGACGATGCGCGCGAGGTCCGGACGCCTGAGGACGTGCGGGACCTCGAATGTCGAGGCGATGCGGCCGAAGCCGATGACGCCGACGTTGACCTTGCGGTTCGCGACGAAGCCCGTCGCGCAGCCGTTGAACAGGAGCGGCGCCGCACCGGCGGCCGCCGCGCTCTTGATGAACTCTCTTCTTTGCATGGATTTTCCTTTTGGTTAGACTTGAAGTTAGTGCTTGAAACCCGAAACCTAAACGAGACCTGTACCTGAATCTGGAATCTAAAATCTAAAATCCTAAATCTGAAACCTGTACCTGAATCTGAAACCAGTACCTAAATCTGAAACCAGTACCTGAATCTGAGATTTGAGATCTGAGATCCTGAATCTGAAATCTGGAAACGACACCATCTTCTATCAGGAATCCTCCTCTATCAGAACCCGAAGTACCGCTTCGCGTTGTTGTACGAGATGTCCTCGACGAGGCCGCCGAGCCAGCCGAGGTCGTCCGGAATCTCGCCCTTCTCGACCTCCTGGCCGAGCTTCTGGCAGAGGATGCGGCGGAAGTACTCGTGGCGCGTGTAGCTGAGGAAGCTGCGCGAGTCGGTGAGCATGCCGACGAAGTTGCCGAGGCAGCCGAGCGCCGAGAGGGCCTCGATCTGCTTCTTCATGCCGTCCTTCTGGTCGAGGAACCACCAGCCCGAGCCGAGCTGCAGCTTGCCGCGCGCCGGGCCCTTCTGGAAGCAGCCCATCAGCGTCGCGAGCATCTCACTGTCCTTCGGGTTGAGCGAGTAGAGGATCGTGCGCGGCAGCGCGTCCGCCCGCTCCAGCCGGTCGAAGAGGCGCGCGAGCGGCTCGGCCATGCGCCAGTCGCCGATGCAGTCGAAGCCCGTGTCGGGCCCCAGCCTCTCGAACATCGCCGAGTTGTTGTCACGCAGGCAGTTGCAGTGCAGCTGCGCCGTCCAGTTCGCCGCCGCGTCGGCCTTCATCCCCTCGTAGAGCCACGCGCTCTTGAACTTCAGCGCCTCCTCGGCCGTGACCGCTCGCCCCGCGCGCGCCTTCCGGAAGATCTTCGCGACCTCCGCGTCCGTGTACGGCGCGGCGAAGACCTCGGTGATGCCGTAGTCGGAGATGACGCACCCGGCCTTCGCGAAGAAGGCGTGGCGCCTGTCCATCGCGCCGAGGAAGTCCTCGTACGTCTTCACGGGCGTCTTCGCCGCCGCCGCGAGCCGGTCCATCCAGGCGTTCCAGTCGGGCAGGCTGTCGATCTTCGACGCCTTGTCGGAGCGCCACGCCGGCAGGATCCGCGTGCCGAACGGGTCCTTCGCGATCGCGAGGTGGTGCTCGAGCGAGTCGGCCGGATCGTCCGTCGTGCAGACGACGGCGACGTTCGACTTCCTCATGAGGCCGCGCGCGGAGAAGCCCTTCTGCTTCAGCTTCGCGTTGCACTTCTTCCAGATGCGCTCGGCCGAGGCGCCGCACAGCCGCTCGTTCACGCCGAAGTAGCGCGAGAGCTCCAGGTGCGACCAGTCGAAGAGCGGGTTCTTGACGAGGCGCTCCATCGTCTCGGCGAACTTGACGAACTTGTCGTGCCACGGCGCGTCGCCCGTGCAGTAGCGCTCGTCGACGCCGTTCGAGCGCATCTGGCGCCACTTGTAGTGGTCGCCGCCGAGCCAGACCTCGGAGATGTTGTCGAATTTGCGGTCCTCCGCGATTTCTCTGG
>CAKUGW010000094.1 GCA_934654805.1 uncultured Kiritimatiellota bacterium | reverse complement strand
CCGTGGCCGAGCCCGTCCGCGAACTCGTCGCGGCACGTGCCCCACCGCGCGACGCGCGTGCGGATCGGCGCGGGGACGCGCGGATCGTTCGCAAGCGTCCACATGAGGCCCATCTGGTAGTCGAGGTGGCGCTTGAGGATGCGCTCGCGCTCGGCGTAGGACGCCTCCGGCCAGCCCCAGTTCCCGCCGATGAAGTCAGTGGAGAAGCCCGTGCGGTTGTTCGTGTCCGTCTTGCGGTTCGGCATGCGCGAGTTGATCCACGGCAGGGCCCGCCAGAAGTCCTTCTCGCCCGCCGCAAGCACCTTCGGGTCCAGCGCCTCCAGGTTGCGCAGGAGAAGTTCGTAGGCGAGCGGATCGTAGTTCGCGGGCTTCACGAAGGGAATGCGGTTCTCCGGCGCGTCCGTCAGGCACATGCGGAAGCAGTACGCCTGCACGCGGCGGTCGCCGCTGCCGTCGGGGGCCGCGTCGTCCGGCTCGACGCCCGGCAGCAGCCCGCTCGACGGGTCGCCAGCCCTGACGTAGGCGCTCACCCCCGGATTCATCTGGTGGCCAGTCGAATGCTGCCGCTGGATGCCGCTGATCGTCTCGCCATACGTCGCGTTCGCCTCGCGTCCGACGGCGTAGGAGACGCCCGCCGCCGCCATCAGGTCGCCCTCGTAGGTCGCGTCGACGAACGCCTTGCCGCGGAAGACGCGCCCCGAGAGCGTCCGGAACGCGGCGATGCGCCCGTCCGCGACCGTCACGCCGCCCTTCTCGCGATCGAGGTACTCGCCGCGCACGATCTCCAGCCCGTTCTCCCGCTCCCAGCGTTCGAGGATCGCGAGGGCCGCCGACGGCTCGAACGTCCACATCGACTCGTCCCCCTGCGTTCCCGTACACTGTCCGTCCGGCAGGTAGTCGACGCGCTTTTCGTATTTCCAGTTCTTGGAGTCCTTGTAGTAGGACGCGACGTCACGGTAGAACTGGCGCGCGAGGCCGCCGAACGCGGACTTGTTGCCGATGTCCGTCTGGCCGAGCCCGCCCGTCGTGAGGCCGCCGATGCGCGTCTCCGGGCTGACGATGACGGCCGTCCGTCCGTGCCGCTGCGCCTCGATGGCCGCCGTCAGCGCGGCGGGCGACGATCCGTAGATGACAAGGTCATGCTCGACGGGACGCTCGCACGTCCGCATCGCGCACGCTGGGAAGGCCAATCCAACTACGGCCATGAACACCAACCCGGCTTGAGAAAAGCCGTGCCGGTTCGTCTTCGTTTTCATCATTCTCCTTTTTGTTCTGCTTTTCCTTGCAGTATACCAAAAAAACGGCGGCTCCGGCGGCCTTCGGTCGTTGTTGGCGGCTGCCTTGAGGACACGTCCGCCTTATGCTATACTTCCGTTCCATGCGTGCCAACTCCATGCCCGACAGAAAGAAGAGCCCCCTCCGCGCGTCGCACGACGGACGGCGATTCCGCGTCCTCGTCGCGCTGCGCCTGTTCGAGACCGCCAGCCAGCAGAAGCTCGCGGGCCTGCTCTCCCACCTGGGCGCGCAGAACGAGTGGGACATCCGGCTGCTGCGCACCCAGGACGAACTGACTGCCGCCGCCCTGGACGCCGCCGAGGCGCAGGGGCTGGACGGCGCCCTCGTCTCGATCGCCCACGACGCGGCCATCTTCCGGCGCCTCGCCGCGCTCCGCTGTCCGCTCATCGTCATGGGGCTGGACCCCGCCGAGCTCCGAAGCCGCAGGACGAACCTCGTCGTCATCCACGACAACCCGGCCGACATCGCGCGCAAGGCGCTTCGCCACTTCGCGGAGGCCGGACGCTTCGCGGCGTTCGCCTACGTCCACAACCGCCAGCGCATCGGCTGGTCGACGCTGCGCGAGCAGGCCTTCGCGAAGCAGACGCCGCGCGCAATCCACGTCCTTCCGCCGACCGGGACGGCCGAGGACCGGCAGGAGATCGCCGCGTTCCTCCGGCGGCTGGCGCGGCCAACCGCCGTCCTCGCCGCAAACGACGCCCGCGCGGCGGACGTCCTCGCGGCGGCGGCGGAGCTGAAGCTCAAGGTCCCCAGCGAGCTCTCGGTGCTCGGCGTCGACAACGACCCCTTCGTCTGCACGCGCGTCCGGCCGAGCATCTCATCCGTCGAGCCGGACTTCTTCGCCGAAGGCCAGGCGGCCGCGCGCTTCCTCGACCGGATGATGCGCGCGCGCACGCCGATGTCGACGCGCCACGTCGAGATCGACGTCAGGCGCGTCATCCCGCGCGAATCGACCGCGCGCCTCCTGTCCGCACAGGCGCTGGTCGACCGCGCGAAGGAGTTCGTCAACGCCCACGCGACGCGGGGGCTCACGCCGCAGGATGTCGCCAGCCACCTGCACGTCTCGCGGCAGCTGCTCGACCTGCGCTTCCGCGAATCCGGCACGGACACGGTCGGGGCGCTCATCACCCGGCGGAAGCTCGCCGAAGTCAAGCGCCTGCTCGCCCAGACGACGGCCTCCATCGCGCAGGTCACGGAACTCTGCGGCTTCAAGAGCGAGAACGCCCTCAAGAACCTCTTCAAGCGCACGACCGGGCTGTCCATGCGCGACTGGCGCCGCCAGAGCCTTCACCCCGTGGGGGACGAACGGACGGTCACGGTCTCCGCCGCGTCTTGCCTTGCGAATCCGCCCGGCTACGGTCGCCACGACGACGTCCAGTCGATCCGGAGGCGGTCGTCCTCGAACGTGACGGGGAGCCACACGTAGCGGCTCTCCTCGTGGTTCGCCGGGTGCCAGATGTCGAACAGCGCGATGACCTCGCCGGGACGCCCCGCGACGGGCAGGAGGAACGTGGACTGTGCGCCCCAGGTGAGCGCTGGCCCCAGCCCCGTCTCCGGGCGGACGCCTCGGCAGGGGTTCCCAAGCCGTTCCCACGGCCCGCGCAGCGACTTCGCGCGGTAGAGCCGCGCCGCGTTCGGACGCCAGCCCGTGCAGCCCGACCCGAGGAGGAAGTACCAGCCGCCGTGCTTCACGAGCGCCGGGGCCTCCGTCCAGTGCTTCTCGGCCACGCGGAACCAGCGGCCCGTGTAGCCGAGCAGGTCGTCCGTCAGCTCGGCGATGTGGAGCGTGGCGTTGTATTCCGAGGCGAAGACGTGGTAGCACCGCCCGTCGTCGTCGGCGAAGAGCGTCATGTCCCTCGACATCTGCCCCCCGTCGATGTGCCCGAGGTAGGGCACGCGCGCCTTCACCCGCTCGCTCGGCCCGCCCGACTCGTCCCCGAGCTCCTTCGACGCGCGCATCGCCTCGGGCGTCCGCTCCTCCGCGCGCGCGTCCTCCGGCCACGCCCCGGCCGTCGGGCGGAACGAGCGCAGGAAGCGGAACGGCCCCTCCGGGCGGTCGGCGACGGCGATGCCCGTGCGCGCCGAACCGTACCCCCGCCCCTTCAGCTCCAGGTGGAAGTACATGACGTACTGGCTCGTCTTCCGCGAGCGCAGGACCTTCGGGCGCTCGAGGATGCAGCCGTCGGCGATGTCGCTCTGCGGGTCGTCCGAGACGGCGAGCGCGACGCCCCGGTCGTCCCAGTTCACGAGGTCGCGCGACGAGTAGGCGTGGACGCCGACGTGCGCCCTGTTCCCGGCGCGCCCGTAGACCTTGTGCTCGCCGTACCACCAGTAGGTGCCGCCGTCGAACAGGACGCCGCCCCCGTGCGCGTTGATGACGTGCCCGGCCGTGTCGTACCAGAGCGCGCCGGGGCGGATCTCCGCCGGCCGCGCCGCGCGTCCGGAAGCCGGGACGGGCGCGGACGTGACGACGACGGTCGCGTTCGACGGCGTGCCCGTGTACCACGCGCAGAGGTCGGTCGTCCCCGAAAAGCGCGTCGCGTTGACGTTGCCGGCGTCCCACGCGCGCGGCTCGAAGCCCTCGGCGAGGACCTCCGGCTCCGGCCAGGCCGTCGGATGGGAGAAGATGAAGTCGGCCTTCGCGACGCGCCGCTTGAGCCGGCGCGCGCCGCGCTGGTAGTAGTAGTTCGCGACAAGCCCCGACTGCGCGTCGTAGACGAGGCTCGGCGTCGACTCCCAGACGTCGCCGATGTTCGTCCGCGCCTTCGTCCACGTCCGCCCGCCGTCCGCGCTCGTGACCTGGAACTGCGTGCCGAGGCCCTGCTCGCAGCGTCCGACGACCAGCAGCCGCCCGCCGCCGAGCGAGACGAGGGACGGCTCCGTCACCCACTCCTTCACGGACAGGCCCGACTCGACCGTCCGCTGCTCCCACGTGCGCCCCTCGTCCGCGCTCACGAGGAGGCCCCAGCTGTTCCTGCCGTCCTTGCGGTACTCACCGGCGAACCACGGCGAGACGAGCCCGAGGCCCGACACGCGCACGATGTCCGTGACCTGCATGGGCATCGGGTCGAGTCGCGGCACGGCGAGCCGCTCGAACGTGACGCCGTCCGCCGTGCGGTAGAGCTCGTGCCGGCGCCGCTCCGGCGCGCCCCAGCAGCGCACCCAAGCGAGGACGGCGCCCGTCGAGTCGAGGCCGATGCCCTCGTTCACCTCCCCGACGACAGGGTCCGCCGCGACGACGCGCTCCGGCGACCAGGTGCGCCCGCCGTCCGCCGAGACCTTCGCGTAGACGTCGCGGCTGCCCGCGCCGATGCCGTGTCCGTCCGCCGGCCGCGCGCGGTCGCGGCTGTAGGTGCAGACGAGGTTCGTGCCGAACGCCTGGATCATGGGCCAGGCGTTGTAGCCCGGCGCGTCCTGCACGACGACGGCGTTCGCGGGCATCCGGCAGTCGCCGTCCGCCGCGCAGACGGCCGCGGCCAGCAGCCCCACCAGAAGGCTCATCCGGCCCCTCGTCCAACCTCGCGCATTCTCGTTCATCGTTTCAGCCATGTTCATCGCTCCTTCCTTCGTCAATGGGGTCTTGTCTAATCGAATAAGGCTCAACAGTTGTATAGGTGTTCGGGAGTCGTCTAAGTCTCCCGGTTCAACCTCCAGACAAGGGGAGACGCCCTGCCCAGATGTAGTCGAGGCGTACCGTGCCAGTGACCGGTTCGCCGTCCGCGAACGCGACCTTCAGCTGCTTCACGCCGCCGACCGCCGGCATCGGCACGGCGTAGACGCGGTCGTCGCCATCCATGGGCACGACGTCGAAGGCGACGCTCCGCGCAATGTCCCACGTCGGCTGCCGCGCCGTCTGCCACCAGACGCGCATGCGCCGCGACGCGGTGCGGTTCTGCATCCGAATGCGCAGGGCGTTCGCGCGTGCCGCGCTGAACGTCACGCCCAGGTGCCGGTCGCGCGGCGAGACGAGCGCGGCCTCGGCGCTCCCCCTCACGGCAATGACGTAGTAGTCGCCGCAGACGTGCGCCACGGGGAAGGACTCCGTACTCCAGAACGGGTCTTTCGCGGGCAGAAACTCGTAGGCCGTGCCCGTCGCCTCGGCCGTCCAGCCCTGCGCGTCGAGATTGCGCGCGAAGTCCCACGCGCCGAAGGTGCGCGCGCCCGGCGGCAAGACGTGCACCGCCGTCCGCGCCGCGCGCCAAAGCATCCCGTTGTCCGCCGTCACGTTCAGGCGCCAGTCGCCCTCGCCGGGGAACGTCGCCCGTGTGCGCGCGACGGCGGCATCCGCGAAGACGACGCCGGGCGGCCCCTCGACCGCCTCCCACCGCACGACGGACTTCGGATCATCGACCGTCGCCGAAAGAGCCGCCGTCGGCTCGTCCGTCCACACCTCGCCGCACGCCGTCACCGCCGGCGGCTCCGGGTAGGGAAACGCCGCGTCGAGGTCTTCCGCGAAGTCGAACGCGCGGTTGTCCGCAAGGACCCAGTCGTTTGTCGCGCGCGTCTCGTTCGCGTAGAACGACACGCCGGGCAGAAGCACGTAGCCGTTGCCGGCGATGCGTCCGCTCGAGCAGGCGACATCGGCAGACGTATTAGGTCGTCCATGGACGGCGATTTCGGCCGGTCCGTTCTTGTGCGCCCAGTTGTTGCGGTCGAACCGGCAGCCCCGGATCTCCACATTGCGCGCCTGCGGACGGTGCAAACCGAGGATCTCGATCGCCGCGCCCGCGTTGTTCCGGAACGTGCAGCGGTCGATGAGACAGTTCTCCTCCCAGGCCTCGAAATCGACGCCGCCCTGATCAGGGGAGCCGGTGTCTGGCTGGTTCAGGAAGTGGCAGCCGCGAATGACAAGGCCATTGTTGTGGGCGAGCATGAGCCCCATCGTGCCGGCGGAGGCCTGAAAGCCGGATGCGTCGAAGACGGAGTCCGTCAGCCACGACCGGCTGGCGACGTCGTACGGATGCGGCGAGGTGTTGGGGGCGTAGTTGTCGTGGCAGAACACGCGGTTCACGAACGTGTCCGTGCCGTTGACGTAGAACCCGCTCGTACACTGGTACGCCTCGCAGTCGCGCAGCACGACGTCATGGGCGTTGAGGACGGCCAGCCCCTCCGCGCAGTTCGCCGTCCGGACGTCCCGCCATTCGGGGATGCCGTGCGCATTTGCGCGGTACTTTCCCTCGATGTGGTGCGCGAGACAGCGCTCGACGAGGACGTGTCCACGCGCCGGCGCCCCGCCGACGACCGAAATTCCGCTGCCCGCGTTGCAGACGATGAGGTCGCGCACGGCGAGATGCGACGCGCGCGGAACATGGACGCACCGCTCGCGGAGGTGGCGCGTCCGCCGGATCTGCGGACGCCCGCCCTCGCCGTACGTCCCGATCTCGGCCCAGTTGTCCGCCGAGCCCGCCGCCGCGACTTCGAGCTCGTCGCGGAAGACGCACCCGCGCTTCAGGAGCAGCCGTTCGCCCGGCCCCAGGACGCGGCCTTTCACATTCGCAAACGTGCGCCACGCCGTCTGCGGCGTCAGGCCGTCGCCTGCGTCGTCGCCCGCGTCCGCATCGACGTAGAACGCGCGCGTCTCGCGGATCGGCGGCGTCCAGTCCTTCGCCGTCAGGGCCGGCTCGCGCGCCGGCATGAAGGCGATGCGCTTGGACACGCGGCAGAGCGGGGCGGCGTTTTTCGCCGACCCCAACGACTCCACGGAGAAATCGACTGTCGCGAAGCCGCCCGCATCGGCATCGACCGTCCAAGTCAACGACGTCGCGTTTCCCGCCGACAATTCCGGAAGCGCGATTGCCCCCGGCACGACCTTCGCGCCGCCGCGCGCCATGGCCGTGACCGTGCAGGGGCCGACCGCCTCGCCGATGTTGCTCAGGATGCCGCACAGCGTTGCCGGTCGGCCCATGCGCGGCAGCAGCTCGCGCGTGCGGAAGTCCCCGAGCTCGACTACGACCTGCGGCGCAATCCGAATCGAGATGTTCGTGACGTCCACGATCGACGGCGTGCCGCGCACGAGACGCGCGGACGGATTCGCCGCGCACCGTCCGCGACTCCGACACTCAGCCTTTCCGATTCCCTCGACGTCCAGCGCAACCATGCGGCCGTCCCAGTGTGCTGAGAGGCGGTAGAGGCGCCCCGTCTCGACGTTCGCCGTGACGCCGGCGCTCGGCTGCCATCCGCCGTCGAGCCACACCCAGAAGCGGAACGCGCCAGCCATTGCCCCGTCTTCACGGTCGTAGCGCAGCAGATACTCGCGGTTCTTGACGAGAATCATCGTCTCGCCCAGCGGCTGCGCCCGGAATGCCGCATCGCAACGGACGTCCAGACCGGGTCGGATCGACACGTCTGCCGCCAAGGAGGCTCCGACGGCGAAGGCCGCCGCCAAAACCGTCTCAATTCGCTTCATGCTCATGACCGTAGGATACCAAAATCCCTGTCAACGGACAATGAGGAGCGCCCCGCTGTCGGACACCGCCTCCAGCGTGCCCGGCCCCGTCACGAAGTCGGGACACGTCTTCGCGTTGACGGTCCCCCGGTAGGACTTGCCGTCGTAGACGACCCTCCTCACGCGCACGACGCCCGGATAGTCCAGGAGCAGCGTCGCGCCCTTTGCGACGTCAATCCGCAGGTCGCGCGGCAGCGACGGCGCCTCGTCCCGCTCGTCGCGGTCGCGCACGAGCGAAACAGAGTCGATCTGCGCGTCGAGGTCGGCCGGATACGGCGTGTCGCCGTCGTTCAGCCAGCCGCGGCCCTCGATGCCGAGGCGCCAGTCGCCCGCTTCCGCGACGTCCACGAGATAGGAGACCTCCATCCACTGCCGCGTGTAGAGCGTGGGCGTCGTCGCCAGCACGTTCGTGACGCCGCCCTTCGCGAGCCAGACGCGGACGGGGTTGTTCGCGTAGAAGTCCGAATCGGCGCGGGCGCGCACGTGCATCGTGAAGCGATAGCGTCCCGCCTGAGGAACCGTGATGTCCTGCCGGACGCCCATCCGGTTGTTGAGACGCAGGCGGCGCGCCCCCTCGTAGGCGCTGTAGCCCCAGTGGTTCTGGAGTCCGTTCGCGTAGGGCTCATTCTGCGCGGCGTAGTACTGCGTGGGGGGCATGTCGGGCACGGCGTACGCCGTCCAGCGCGTCATCGTCTCGAAGCCCGGTTCGGCGATCAGGTTGCCGAAGTCGGCCGTCTCGTCGCGCACGAGCGCGAGTTCGTCGAGGATCCCCATGGCCATCGCCTTCGTCTGCGCCAGCGTCAGCGTGACTTCCTCGCCATCGTCCGCCGCCACGGTGAAGGATTCGGGCCAGAGCGCCGACACGAGGCGCTGCGTCCCTGCCGTGACTTCGCCCAGCACGACCGTCGAGCCGTCCGCCCGGGTGAGCGTGGCGCGGAATGCGGGGGCCTCGCCCGTCATGTTCGCCAGAGGGTTGGCAGGCGACATGTCCATGAACGAGGCGAGACGCTGGACGAGTCCGCGCAGACGCCACGTTCCAGCCGGGACCTTGAAGGTGGTTGCGGCGACGCCGCCCTTCGCGGTAAAGCCAAGCGCCGCCGCACCGCACGTCGCCTCGGCGAACGGGAAGGGATGCAGTGTGTCGTAACCCTCATTGATGGCCGTTCCGCTGGTGATCGCGCCGATGACGCCGTTCGTGACGACGTCCGCATACGCGGAACCCGGCTGGACGGAGAGCGTCCAATTCTTCGGAATGTTCAGCGTGCTGTAGCGCGCGTGGATGTAGGCTTCCGCCGGGCGCACGAGGTCGTCGAAGCACCCGTTCGGGATCGCGCACGTTTCCTCCGCCGGCTCGGCGATGCGCACCATGCGGAAGTTGTCAAGGAACACGCTGGCGTCGCGCCCGCTGTCGGTCGGCTTGAAGCCCAGCACCCAGTCGCCGGCCTCGGCCACCGCCACGCGGAAACGGAAGCGGTTGAACAGGCGGCAGCCGACCGGCAGCGTCGCCACGTCAGACGCCGCGTCCCACGTGCGTCCGAGCCTGATCTTGACCTGCGGCTGCATGTTGGAATAGGGATAGCCATTTTCGATTCCCCTGTTCGCGTAGCCGTAGCGGCTTTTCGCGTCAAAGCTCAGTTCGTAGACGCCGCCCGTCGGCACGGAAATCTTCGTGGAGACGACCGCTCTCTGCGCCAGGAGGAGAAGGTTCGTGCCGCCGCGCGGCGCGGGATCGCCATCCTGGAACCAGTGCCGCCACGTCCACTTCTGCGTCTGCGGCGCCTGCGTGCAGATGAACTGCGGGCTGCCCTCGTGCGCCGTCCAGCCGTTGAGCGTGGTGCCGCGGGGAATGACCGTCGTGTCAAAGTTCGCGTCTGCGACCGTGAACGGCTGTTCGACGTCGGGGTTCGGGAAAACGGCCTCCACGGCGCCGCCCGTCGGCGCGGCTGTCGCGCGGACGCGCCCCTCCAGCTGGAGGACGGCGCCGCGCTGGGCGTCCGCAATGCCGACTTTCAGCCACCGTACGCCGGGCTTCACCGTGTGGACGCGCAGCCAGCCGTTCCCAGTCGTCGCGACAATGTTGTCCGTGCCGCCCGTCGATTTCTCGCAGGTGAGGCCCGAAGCGGCGTCGCCCGCCGCACTCGGCTTCTCCGACCCCATGTGGCTCGTAAAGGCATAGGTCTCGCCGCCCGCGACGGCGAGGGCGGGAAGACGCCCGCCCTGGAGACGCAGCGCGCCGCCCTCCCAGGCGAAGTCGCCCGTGAAGGCGAGGCCGTCCGTCGGGCCAAGGGCGAGGACGCCCGCGCCCTTCTTCGTCACGTCGCCCGCACCCGCGAAGGAGAGGGGCGGCGTCACCGTCTCCGCCGCGCCATCCACCATTACGTCCGTTCCGGCGGCAAGCGCAAATTCCGTCCCCTTCACGCGCGGCACCGGTCCCTTCAGCTGCGGAAGGTTCCACTTCGCGAGCAGGTAGCGTTCCACGGCGGCACGTTCCGTCTCCTGCAGCCGGTTCGTGAAGACGAGCACTTCGCCGAGCCAGTCGCCGCCCTGCGCGCCTTTCAGCGTCTCGGTGAAGCCGCTGCGGAAGAAGTTGTCCGCGCCCGGCAGGATTTCCATGTAGTCGCACGCGAAGAGCTGCCAGCCTGCCCGCGACGGCGTCGTGCGCGGATCAATCTGCTCGCCGTCGAGGAAGAAACGCGCGCTCATCTGCGGAGCGCACACGTCGCCGCGGTTGACGAGCATCGGGTCTGGGCTGTTCGGGACGAAGGCCCGCGTCACCGCCCCAAGCGTGTTGAGGAACGGCCCGTTCCGACTGCCCGTCTCCCATCCGACGGGATGCCCGACGCAGTTCGTGACGGCGTGGACGATGAAGAGGTGGTGGATGTCCGAGAGCGTCGCCGTTTGGCCGGCCCGCTTCCAGCCCATGTACTGTCCGCTCGAAGCCCCGCCGAAATAGACGCCCGCATGTCCGTCGAACGTCGACTTGACGGGGTCGATACCGTTCAAGCCGGCGGGGTATTTCGCGTTGCCGAACCACTTCGGCACGGCGTAGAGCCGCGTCGGCGAGGCGCGATCCGTCTCGCGCACGTCGCACCAGCGCGCGGCATAGGCGGGGCCCCCTTCGGCGGCGGCCACGCCGTTCGTCGTGACGACGCTCGTCTCGTTCACCCAGAACGCGGCCTTCTGACATGCGGCGGGCGGCTCCGTGAAGTCGGCCGACGCGCCAGGCGTGACGGCGACGGCGCCTTCAAGCACGGTGAAACGCCCATCCGTCGTCCGCACGTGGCGGTTCGCCTCGACGGCGAGCGTGCCCGCGCCCGTTTTGTAGACTTTCGCGCGGTCGCCGGCGATCAGGTCGCCGACGGTGGCGGTTTCGCCGGCCGGCGCGTCAATCACCGTCGTCTCGGCGAAGTCTGGCGCTTCGCCCGCCGTAGCCGCCCGTATCGCCGTCGCGAACACGAGCATGATTCGTCTTGCTTTTGTCATGGTGCTTCCTTTCTGGCGATTTGCCTTGATTCGTATCGTTACAGGCGTTTCCTGTGCATTAACGTGAAATCGTCACCGTGGTGAGCGAACCCGGCAGGGCCTGGACGATCAGGTAGCGGTTCCTGTGCTTGACCTGCACCTGCACGGGCAAGAACCGGTCGCCCTTCTTATCCGGCTTGCAGGCGATGACGACGACGTGCGAGCCGTCCGGGCTGCGGAACGCCGAGCAGACCGTGCGATGGTCGTTCCGCCGCGCCCAGTCCGAGTCGCCGACCTTCCAGCAGCCCTTCAGGATGTCCGAGCCGCGCCGCACGAAGCGACCGACGTGGCGGAACGCCTTGAACTGCTCGCTCGGCACGGCCTCGCCCGTGACGGAATTGAGCTCGACGAAGCCCGCGCACGGGAAGCCGCCCGAGATGTTCGGCTGGCCGTGCTCGTCCAGGACCATGCACCAGCTCGTGAAGCCGCCGCACCCGCTGTTGAACGTGCGCAGCATCAGGCCGCCCCACCAGAGCAGGTCGCGGGCGTAGCGGTCCACGTGCGGCCCCATCTCCGTCATGACCATCGGCAGGTCCGGGTACTTCGCGCGGAGGGGCTGGATCCATTCGGGCTCGCCGGCATACGGATGCCACGCGACCGCGCCGACGCTCTCCAGGACGCCCGCGCGCGCCAAAGACTGCGCGACACGGTTTGTCCCGTCGAAGTTGTGGTCCCACAGCCAGGGCTTCGTCTCCAGTCCGGCCGCCTTCAGCGCGGGCGCGAGGTGGTTGACGATGAAGTCCGTCTCCTGCTCGCCCGTCCAGAGACAGGTAGGCGACATGCCGAACTGATCCGAGTTCGGCTCGTTCTGCACGGTCAGCGCCGCAATCCGAATGCCCTCCTTCCCATACGCCTGCACATACTTCACGAGATAGTTGGCATACGTGCCAAAACACTCGTCGAGCATGCGCCCGCCCGCGATGTTGCCGTTATCCTTCATCCACGCCGGCGGCGACCACGGGGACGCGAAGAACGTCACGTCCGAGCTGATCTTCTGGATCTCCTTCACGACCGGCAGGATATGCTGGCGGTCGGGGTCGATCGAGAAATGCCCCAGTTCCGTGTCGCCCGCCACGTCGTCGTAGGTGTAGGCGCGCATGGAGTAGTCGCTCGAGCCAATTTGCAAACGGGCGACGGAGAGCCCCGCGCCGTCCGCCGTCCAGATGGCGCGCAGGATCTCCGCGCGGCGCTCCGCCGGCAGGCGGGAGAGCAGGTAGCACGAGGACTCCGGGATCGAGACCCCGAGCCCCGTGAACGGGTGGCTCGCCGTCGCGGCGTCCAGGTCGACCGTGTTGGCGTTCCCCTGCGGGAGGGCCGACCAGAAGTTGGC
>CAKUGW010000093.1 GCA_934654805.1 uncultured Kiritimatiellota bacterium | reverse complement strand
ACCGCGTCGACCTTCCGGTCGCGGTAGAATTCCAGCGCCCTGCGCCAGATCTCGGCGGAGTGGTCGCGCTTGACGTGGATGTCCGAGAGAACGCCGACGCGCAGGTTGGGGCGCTTCGACGCGAAGGCAGGCAGTCCCGCCGTCCCGGCCACGCACGCGGCCCCGACAACAAAGTTCCGTCTTGTCAGTTTTACCATTTCACACAATCTCCTATCAATCCAACGTAGGACGTGAGGTCCTCCGCCGCAAGGTCGGCCTTCGTCGCGGCGTGAAGGATCAGCGCGCGCGGCGTCGGTGACAGCGGAAACTCGACCACGCCGCCCGCGATCCGCACGGGGACTCGGTTGCCCATGTGGTCGGCGAGCTCCGCCCGGGCGGCATCCGTCCGAATCCGAACCGGTGTCCGCTCCGTCCGATGCCAGTTCCAGCCCGCCAGCACAAGGCCGCGGAAGCCGGGCTTCGCGCCCTTGAAGCGGTAGAGGTGGCGTGGGTGTTCGGAGATGAGCCGCCCATCCGCGTCGAGGCCGGAAAAGATCGCCGTCAGCGCGGCGAAGGCGGCATAGCCGGCGCGCGGATGCAGGTCGGCGGTCAGCAGCCCGTAGCCTGACTCCTCGCCGTCTCGCCAGCCGGTCGCGCGCAGGTTGTACCAGATGTAGTCCCGCGCGCCCCACGACCAGGCGTAGAGGATCTTCGCCCACACCGTCCGCGCGACGTCCTGTTCGCCGCTCCACCAGCAGCTCAGCCCCGTCTCGTGGCTCGACCACGGCCGTGCCGCCAGCGCGGTCTTTTCATGCAACGGCAAGAAGTCCCCCTGCAGACGCTCGACATACGCCTCGAACAGGCCGTGCCCGTGAAGCGCCCAGACGTCATAAAGTTCGGGCTTCCCGGCAAAATGCTCGATGACGCCCTCATGCACAAGCGGCTTCGGCCAGTCGAACAGCGTCCGGCTCGTCATCGTCGCCCAGCCGCAGGTCGTGACCGTGGCCGTCGGACAGCCGGCGTGAACGCCCTCGTACCCTTCGCGCAACGTCCGCTCCGCCTGTTCAAAACTGAGCGTGTGCGCGGGCGTGAGATCCCATTCGTTGCCGATCTCGTAGTAGTCGATCTTCGTGCCGTAGCGCGACGCGAGCGCACGGCAGAAATCGCGGAACACCCCCGGCGTGGCCGCCATCTTGTAGCGATGGCGCGTCGGATTGACCGTCTTCAGGATCTCCTTGTCGATGGCCCACTCCGGCGTCCCCTGAATGATCGCGTCCACGGCAATTCCCGCCTCCTGTGTCATGCGGATGAATGCGTCAGCGTATGTCCAGTTCCATGTGCCCTCAGACGGGCGAACCGAGCCCAGCATGAAGCCGCCGTCCACGCGGCAGAACTTGGCGCCGGACGCGACCAGCGCCTCGAACGCGGGCTTCAGCCAATTCGGCTGGTAGCGCTGTCCGTGGAAATTGATGCCCATGCGGAACTTCGGCTTCTCCAGGCGCAGCCCGGCCTCGTGGAGGTCAATCCACGCGAAGCGCGAAGACTTGGTCGCCACGGAACCGTCCTCGCCCTGGACTTCGGCCTCGGCGAACCATAGGCCCTTCGCCGGAAGCGGCCACGCGATCGGCAGACGCACCGTTTCGCCCGGCTGCACCGCGCGGTCGAACGACATCTCGAACGCATGGCCGAAGACATCGCGGAACCGCAGGATCGCCCGCCAGGTCCGCGCGTCCGAAGACGGGTTGCGGATGACCGCGACAGGACGCTCCTCCGCGCGTTCCGAACGCACGACATGGAACCTGTTCCCCGTCTCGACGTCAAAGCGGAACGCCTCCGCCGACGTCTGCACGAACTCGCCGGCGGCCTCGACGACCTTCCATTCCTCAGCGGGTGCCACGCCCGTGAACGCCAGCTTCTGGAACTGGTAGCTCTGGCCCGCCGGCAAGGGGTCCGTGAAGCGCACGAGGCCATTCGTGGCCACGGCCGTCAGATTTGTCGAGAAGCCCTTGCGCGAGAGGTTGTCCGGGTTGCACGTCAACGCGAGCGACATCTCGCCAGCAAGCGGACGATCCAGCCTGAACGCCAGGCGTCGCGCGGGCGGAAACGGCCGCGCACCGGGGAACGTGACATCTGTCGAGATCCGTTCGAGGGAAACGACCGTCGGCGCGACCGCCGGCGGCGGCGTGTCGTCCTCCATCCGCACGAGGACGTATTCGCCCGGCCCCGTATTCGCGCTGTACTCGAAGGAGAGGGCCGTCAGCCGCAGCGGCGCGTCGATGACGCCGTTCGCCGACGTGCCCCACTTGCCCGAATAGCCGTCGGCCTTCAGGTCGAACTCGAAGCGGACGACCGCGTTCGAGGCGTCTTCCCGGATGCGGCTGACGCGGTACTGGAAGCACTCGCCGTCACGGTCGGTGAACTGCAGGTAGCAGGACTTGCGGACGCGAATGAACGGCTCGCGGCGAACGACGAGCGCCATGCGGCGGCCGAGCCACGGACTCGCCGAACGGAAGCGCTCCGGCAGCGTCAGCGACGTCCACCAGAACGACTCTTTCGGACTCATCTTCTCGGCGTCGAGCCGCACGTGCACGCCGTCCAGCTCGACCGTGACCTGCTCACGCGCCGCCGCCTCGTCCAGATAGCGGCCACGCCCCACCCGATAGTCGCTGGGAACGCCGTCGAAATCGAACAGCGTTGCGGCGGCGACCAACACTCCTAATGCAGCCAGTGTCATCAATCAAGCTCTTTTCCCAAAGGCAATTCCGTCAGCGCACAACCAGCACAAGCCCCCGGTCAAACGGGCTTTCATAGCAGCCGAGGTCAACGGCCCGCCCCTGAACGCGCGAACTTCCCGCCAGATCCGTGTCCTCCGCCGTCCAGCCGGCGTTCAGTCCGCGATTGATGGCGCGCGAGTCCTTCCGCAGCGCGTACGGCGGGAGCGCCGGATCTGACTCGCCGACAAAACCGACGTCTGCGACTTTCCGGAACTTGCTGAACTGCGTCGGATTGTTCTTGCTGTATACGGCATCGTATGTCACATAGACCGCATTGCTGACGAGATTCAGGCACGGGCTTGACTCGACCTTGTAGGTCGTGGCGTTCGCCATGAAGTCACAGGGGACGGACTCGCCGGACGCGGCGCTCGCTTCCGTCGCGACCCTGTTGCCCGAGAAGATGCTGTTGACGATGACGTTGGTGGACGGCAACCCCGCATCGGCGCGGTGCGCGAAGAACAGGAAGCCGTCATGCTTGCCCCAGTGGCGCAGCGTGTTGTCGGCAAATGTGCAGTTGACGATCGGCACCGTCTTGTTGGACTTGTTGTAGATGAGCACGCTTGTCGAGCAGCCGGCGAACAGGCAGTTCTCGATCGAACCGGATTCGCGCCAGCTGACGAACGTGATGAGTCCGTCCTCGGCAGATCCCTCGCCCGCGAAGTAGACGCAACGGTCAAACGTGCAGCGGCTGAACCGCTGAACGCGCAGGTCGCCCCAGCCCCGGAAGATGCAGTCCGTGGCGGACTGCGCGTTGTTGACGTGCGAGCCGTTCACCGTCGCCGTCTTGTTGGTGTTGCTCTCAAAGAGGCAACCTTTGAACGCGCCGCCGTAACTTCTCAAGTAGACACCTCCGAATTCTCCGTCGCTGACGCCGTTCTTGAATGTGCAGCCCATGGCCGTCTCCAGCCCCGATTCCGCATACAGGCATCCGCCCTTTTCGACGGCGCGATTTCCGTCAAAAGTCGTCCCCTCTATCACGTCGATCGTCGCTAAGGCATAAAGGCCGCCGCCGTTCGCCGTCGTAGCATTGTCCATGAAGACGCAGTCTTTGACGCTCTGAAAATAGTGCTGACAGTAGAGTCCGCCGCCGTTTGCCGCATGGTTGTCGAAAAAGACGCATTTCACGAAGACGTTCGTCAAACCTTCCGCCGCGAACCCGAAGGCGCCGCCGCCGTTCGCGCGCGCCGTATTGTTCGTGAACAGGCAGTCGTAGGCCGTCAATCCATAGGTTGCGCCGCCGTTCGCCGCCGCCGCGCCACGGAAGACGCAGTTCGTGGCAAAACCCTTGCCTATGCCAGAGAACGCAACAACGCCGCCGTTGCCGTTTTCACCCGCATCGCCGCCCTCGAACGTGACGTGCTGAAACTGCGTGCCGCGCCCGCTGCCATAGCAATAGACGAGCCGCGCGGCTGTACCACCCTTGATGACGAGTTCATGCGCCGGGTCGCGTGCGCTCCAGTGTTCATCCGTGTACCAATTGTTGCGGAATATGCAATTCGCCGCCGTAATGACGAGGTAAGCCTTGGTTCCGTCCGGCGCCGTCATCGGCTCTTGGCCGCTAAGATCGTAGGTTCCGGGCCAAATGTCTACCCAACGCTCTCCTTTCTGAACGGCCTCAACAAGCTTCTCGACCGAGTCAATTACCGCCTGCGTACTCAGCGCCAAGCCCGTGCAGAGGAAAAACACTCCGATCTTGCAGTTCTTCATGGTTTTTTGCCTTTCTTGCTGACATGTCAGCTTGTGATGTTCTACAGACACCTGTTGATGTCCTTACTTGTCCGTACTTACAAATTCAAGATTATCAATCCACACCTTGGTGTAGACGAAATTATCCACGTCGAACCAAATCTCGTCCACTGCCCCCCGCCAGCCAGATGCGGACGAGAGGTCGATGTCATACGAGTGCCACGCGCCATCGGGAATCGTCTCGAACGACAACCGATTCGTCTTCGTCACCGAAATCTCGTCCTTCGCGGCATTCACATGGATGATGGGGTTTCCTGGGGTCGACCAGATCAGCGAGCCCCCGCGCTTGCGGTCAGGATACTTGTGCGTAAACCATGAGGGCACGCCGCGCGGGTCAGGCAAGATACGCGCACGAAAGCGTAACCGCGCGTGCGTCTGCGCGTTGAACGGCGCGACCTTCGTGCAGACGGCCGGAAGACCGCTCTCGCTACGGAAATAGTGAAGTGCGCCAGCCTCGTTCCGCACCGAGGCCGTTGCATAGGGATTTCGGCACCACCCCTGAACACCCGCATCGAAGTTCCACGACGTCACGGACGGGCGAACAATCTCCGGGAAATCGTAAGGGCCGCACCCAACGTCCTGCGGACGCACGTTCTTCGGCCACCCGCCAGTCGGCTTCTCGCAGAAGACTTCCCGGATCGCGTCATACATCGCGAACCCGTATTCCTCGTTCGGCTCGATGTAGCTGCCTTCCTGCCACTCGTTGATCGGGGCGATGATGCAACGCGTGAAGCCGTTCGTCTCGCAGAACGCGCGGCAGTCGGAGAGGATCTCGCGGAACACCTCTGGCGTCCGGTTGCGGATGACGCGGGCCTTCTCGAACGAGCGCGGCTGGTCGTTCCATCCCGTGGGGACGATGGGCCAGAACGGGAACGCCGGATCACGGCTTGTCATCGCCCACCAGCGGTTGACAGCCGGACGGATCAGGGAATAGCCGAAGTTGTCCTTGCGGTCACCTGGTTGCCGCGCCTCGGGCGCGAGGTTCCACGCGATCGTGTCGAAGTTGTAGATCATCTGTGCCGAATAGCCGGCCTCGCGCGGCACATTCACCAAACGCGGATCATACGATCCGCCATGGTACATATCGATGAAATGGATGCCGGGGAATCCCGCCGCGCGCACCAACGACTGCATGAGCGCAATCGCCCGCCGCAACCCCTCTTCGACCGTGATCTTCTCGCCGCGTCGGGCCGCCTCCTCCGCGAAATCTTCGCCGAACCGGTCGGACGCCCAGATCACGACGACGGGCTTTCCTTCGATGCGGTAGTAGCCGGGCGTACGGAAGTAGTTCTCGATCCAGTACTGCACGAGCCGCCGTGTGTCCGCCTCGTCATGGGCGCCAGGCTCGTTGTGGTTCGCGTACATCATGTACCACTTGAGGAAACGTCGGTGCTTGGCACGATCATACGCCCGCACCCAGTGCTCCAGTCGCCGCTCGCCGCGATTCCAATACCAGTCCACGCAAAACGCCGAGATGCCATGCTCGACCGCCCACTTAATCTGCCAATCGACGACTTCGGGATCCGTCTCATCGTACCAACCGAGCAGTGGCTTGAGATGCGGCCGTGTCCGTTCGAGGAGATCCCATTCCCACCGCTGTTCCGTGCCGGGGTAGTAGAATGCATGCACCTCGACCGCGCCCTTGACAGGCTGCGGCGTCGGCACGCGCGGCGGCAGGACAAAATCGGCAATCGTCCGCTCCAGCGCGGTGATCAGACGGCGCGGCTTCCCGTTCGACCGCCAGATGCTATGCCCGGAAAGTCCCAACTCGATTTCGCTAGGATATTCGTAGAATTCAACGGGATTGCCGGCGTCGCGATACGCCTTCTCGAAATTCCGGGCCGAAGCAATCGGGACGACCTTGTCGCCCGTCGCGTGCGTTAAGAGCACGGGCGGGCCATTCGGGCGGATCAACCGCAACGGGTTCATCGCGTCGAGCCGCGCCGCTGTCGGGTCCTGTCCACCGAAGAGCGCACGATAGCGTTCCGGATTCCGAGAAAAGTCAGGCATCGGATCGACAATGCCCGAGATGGACACGATGCCAGCAACCCAGTCGGACGGCAGGGAAAGCCCCGTCCACAACGCCAAATGCCCGCCCGCGCTGGCTCCGGCAATCCAAATCTTTTGAGGCCGGACGCCTGCCGTGTGTGCAAACGCCTCAGTGAACATGAACTTGGCAGACGCTACGCAGTCCTCGCCACAAGCCGGCCACGGATGCTCCTGCGTCGCCAGCCGGTAGTCAATGTTGTAGACGGCGAAGCCCAAGTCTCTCGAGAAATAATCGGCAACGCCCACGACGTCACGACGATTCATCTCTGTCCAGCCGCCGCCGTGGATCAGCAACAGACAAGGCGTGTCCTTCGTCACATTCTTTGGCAGATGCAAGTCCCCTGCACCCAGCGGCAAGACAATAGCAAGTAGAGACAATGGCATCATTCTGACACGACCTCTTTCTCCGGCGTGACGACCTCGACCTCGACGCCGAGGGCCTTGCCGAGCTTTTTCAGTTCCGCCGCATGGTGGCCCACGCCAAGCGCGAAGTGGTGCGTCGGCCCCGCGAGCGACCAGCGACGCAGGAACGTGCGCACGTCCGGCAGGAACCGGCCGTGCGTGTTCGTGTTCCCTGTCGGCGGGATCGGCCCCTTCAGCGACTCGCCCTCGGCGACGACGAACTTGAACGAGCCGTCCGCCTTGAGTCCGAGCGACATCATCGTAATCGGGCCTTCCTTGATGTTGAACTCGACGCCCGCGCCCTTGCCTGGCTTGCCGTGGTACTTCCTGAGCGAGCGCAAGACGGGCTTCGCCTGCGCGATGTTGAGGTGATGCGGCCCGTCGTGGCCCACGAGCACCGTGTCGCGCTCGAAGTCGATCGGATGGAATTCCGCGAAGCTGCCGCCGATGTCGAGGCGGTCGAAGATCATCATCGCGAGGCAGTTCTTGAGGTCGAACTCGCCGCACATCGGGAAGCCCGCCGCCGTGAGGAGCGAATTGCCGACGATGAAGTTCGTCACGAGCTCGCGCGTGAGCGACCCCTCCTCGCCTTCGTAGTAGTAGGCGAAGCCGTCGAGATTGCGTTTCGCGATGAACTTCTCCAGCGCGCACGCCGCCTTCGCCGCGATGTCGAGATCCCTCTCGGACAGCTTCTCCGTCCACGGGTCGCTCACCGGGTCGGGCGTGTCGAAGAACGCGAGAATGCGCTTCTTCATGGCGTCGACGTCCGCCGCGACGGGTTCGCGGTAGTAGGGCAGGATCTCGTCCGGCTCGCACAGGGCGACGTGGCAGCCGAACGTGCGCGAGACGGCCGTCGGGTCGACCTGCATGTCGTACATCGCCTCCAGCACATGGCCCATCAGGCCGATGCGCGCGCGCTTGAGGTCATGCAGGACGTGCGCGACGGCGCACCACTGGCGGATCTCCTCGTCCGCCCGCGCGTCGCCTTCGAGCTTGCCGATGACCGCGTCCGCGACGGGTCGCCCGTAGCGGATGGCGACGCCCGTGAACTCCGGCACGGAGCAGAGGTCGTCGTTCAGCAGCTGCCTGTAGATCGTCGCGTGTTCGTAGTCGAGCCGGTCGTCGGGCTGGAGCGCGAAGAGGACGATCGGCACGTTCAGCTCGCGCACGAACGGCGCGAACGTCGAGCTCGTCGCGTACGTCACCATGTCCACGAAGAGGATGTCGAGGTCGGCCGCCTTCATCGCGGGGACCATCGCCTTCGCGGCGGCGGGGTTGTCGCTCATGCCGAAGCGCGACACCTTCACCTGGTGGGCCGCAACCTTGCGGACGAAGACATCCTCCTTCTTCACCATGTCTTCGAGGAGGCCGGGGCACTGCTTCCAGTAGGTGTCGAGGCCGACGGAGACGATGCCGACGTTGGCCGTGAGCGGCTTGCGGCGCGGGATGCGCAGGGAGGCTTCGGCGGCGAACGCCGCGAACGCGGTGAACGTGCAGGCGAGCGCGACAAGCGCGCGGCAGCGGACAGATAGACCACTTCCAAGTTTCATGGCGCGTATTCTATCACACCGCGCACCGGGGAATCAATGCCTCATTTTGACAAAAGTTGCGCTTTTTGACAACGCCAGGACGCTACGCGCAACCGCGAGACGACGCGAAAACAGCAACAGCCTTTGCTTATCCTAAAAATCGCAGTTGAAGATCACCCGAATCTTTGTAAGCGCACACGGAGGAACGGAGACACGGAGTTCTCCAAGACATCACACGTCGTGGCGCAGTGCGCGCTTTCACCCGTCGGGTGAACAGGCAGGCCCGCAGACGGGACGAGTCAGTTGCTCAATTCGGCTTGAAATCAGCTCTTTTATCCGCGTCTCCGTGCCTCCGTGTGAGACATACGATTTTCAACTGCTTTTCCCGCATTGAATTCTTCACGGCGAGACTGTATCACTCGAACTGTATCACTCATGTCTGACCCTTATTCCGCCGAAATGCCCGCCCGCCGCGAGGAAATCCACCACGCGAAGGAGGAAGGCGTCGAGTTCCACCTGCTGGCGAACGCGAAGCGCGTCCTCGGAAACGGGCAGGGCGCTGTCGCGGGGCTCGAATGCCTCAAGTACGAACTCGGCGAGCCGGACGCCTCCGGGCGCCGCAGCCACGTCGCGATTCCGGGCAGCGACATCGTGCTCGGCGCCGCGACGGTCATCCTCGCAATGGGCGAGGGCCGACGCGCCGCCGCCGGCATCAACGCCTACCTGAACCTCCCTGCTCGACCATGCCCCGCATCGCGGGGCCGCCGCAGGCCTGCGCCGTGTCGCGTCCGCGGCTCAGCGCAGGTTCACGCGGTTGTTCTTGCCGCGCGCCTTGAGCGCGGCCTCCAGCGCGGCGACCTCCTCTTCCGGGAACGCCTTCTTCGCGCACGTCACCGTCTTCAGCCGGGGGCAGGAGAGGAGCGGCGCGAGCGAGGCGACGCCGGAGACGTTGGGCATCGAGACGACTTCCAGCGCGGGCAGCCCCGCGAGCGCGTCGAAGTTCGACACCTTGTGCGCCGTCTTCCGGTCGTTCGGGAGCGTGAGCTTCTTGAGGCTCTTGAGGCCCTTGGCGAACGCGAGGTCGACGTCGCACTTGACGGTGAGGTCGAGCGTCTTCAGCGCCGTCAGGGCGGCGAGGGCGTCGAAGTCCGTGACGACCGAGCCGGGAAGCTCGAGGCGCTCGAGCTTCGTCGCGTTCGCCAGCACCTTCAGCGATCCGAAAGCCGTGGCGAGGTTGCCGCCGTCCATGTTCCAGGCCCGCAGGTAGCGGAGGTTCGGCAGGCTCGCGAGCGGCGTGAAGTCGTCGATCTTCTCGGCGAAGACCTTGACCTCCTCGGCCTGCGGGACCTCCTTCAGCCAGGCGAGCGACGTCATCTTCGTGAGCCCGCCGTGGAAGGCCGTCACCTGCTTGAGCGTACCCAGCGAGCGGTAGCAGTCCTCGCCCGGGACAAGCGGGTTGACGGCGTAGAAACCGACCTTCCTGAGGCCCTTCGCCGCCGCGAGCGGGGAGAAGTCCTTCACCTTCGAGGCGTAGAGGTCGAGCTCCGCGAGGGCGGGCAGGGCGGCGACGGGCGCGAGGTCGGCGATCTCGCAGTACTTCAGGGACAGGGTGCGGACGGCCGCGAGCTTGGCGAGCGGGGCGAAGTCGGCCTTGACGCCGTCAATCGAGACCCGGCGCGCCGCCGTGAACGCCGCGACGGGCGCGAGGTCGGCGATCTTGCGGTCGGCGGCCTTGTCGGAAATGGAGACGGACGACGCGCCCGGCCAGGCCTGCGCGGCGGCCGCGAGCGCGCCGGCGTCGCACTTCTCCAGCGTCAGCGAGACGGAGGGCGAACCGCCGAGGGCCTTGAATTCCTCGGCGGCGGCGGCGACCTCGGCCGCGTCCGCGCCCTTGAGGGTGACGCCGCTGCGCGTGACGCGCTTCTCGGCGAACGCCGCGAGCGAGAGGAGCGCGAAGGCGACGGCCGCGACGCCCTTCGCCGCGGACGGTGCGCCGGCGGCGGCCGCTTTCTTCGCCTTGGCGGCCTTGCGCACCTGGACGAGCTTCCAGGCGAAGAAGCCGGCGGCTGCGAGGAGCGCGACGCCGAGGACGGGACGGTAGAAGAGCCAGGCGACGCCGATCGTCACGAGCGCGCAGACGAGCGAGACGAGGCCGGCCACGACGGCGATGCCCATCTCGACGACGTTACCGAGGAACGGCAGGACGTCCGCCAGCACCGACAGCGGCTTGAGGAGCATCGACAGGCCGATGAACATCATCAGGAACCCGCCGAGGCGGAGGCCCCACGTGAAGAGCGCGTTCGCGTCGCGCGCGTCGGCGAACATCTCCGCCGCGTCGGCGACGCCGTCCTTGAGGAGGTCGACGCGCTTGCCCGTCTTCGCCACGTAGGGGACGAAGGTGTCGCCGTGCTGCTTGGAGACGACGGAGATCTCGTGCGGGTAGACGACGCTGAAGACGACGCGCATGTCGCCGATGCGCGGCTGCGACGCGACGTCCCGCTCGTTCTTCTCGTTGAGGCGCGTCTCGCGGTTCGGCACGTAGATCGTCGTGCCCTTCACCTGGACGCGCGCGACGCGGCAGGTGAAGTCGGCCGGGAACGCATAGTCCTGGGCCGCGCCGATGCGCGACACCTGGTCCGCGCTCAGGCGGAAGGCGCCGAAGCGCACGTCCGCCGCGCGCTGCGTCCGCGACGGGAACTCCAGCTCGCCGGGGTTGTCGTGGCCGGACTCCTTGAACTCGGACGAGTCGATCGCCTTGCCGCTCCAGACCTTCGAGTAGGTGTAGGTCTTCGTCGTCGTGACGCTGCCGCCGGCGTTCTTCTTCTCCTCCGTCTTGCAGTCCTCCCGCCACTGGTACATCTCGACCTTGCGGGTGAGCGCGATCGCCGTCGCCGAGACGCCGAACTCCTCGTCCGCGAGGACGTCCTTCGTGTCGGCCTTGCCCGAGACGTGCACGAGCCGGCCGTCCATCCCGGGATCGACCTTCTCTGCGGACTCGAGGGCCACGCAGGCCCCCTCGCCCTCGTCGAGGGCCTTCGCCGTCTTCACCGAGTTGCCCTCGTTCCAGAAGAGGACGGGGAAGCCCAGCACGAAGAGGCCGAGCCCCACGACCACGCCCTTGATCGAGTTGCCGAGGCGCGAGCCCCACGATTCCGTCGTCGTTTCCGTCACTGCCATAGTCTACCTCCTTGCGTTTATGCCCATTTGAGCTTTACTTCCGGCTACTGAGCCGGATGGACGCCCATGCCCTTCTCTGCTCCGGCAAGCGGCGTCGTGTAGGAGACCTTCTCCTTAACCTCCGTCACCGAGACCGTGCCAAGCTTCGTCATGGAGCTGTCGATCACCTCGCCCGTGTCTTCGTCGACGACCTCCTCGACCTTGCCGACGTCGAAGCGCATGCCGACCGCGACACCGTCACGCGAACCTCGATTGACGATGAGCCGATCAGGCTTCGCGAGCGCAACCGACCCCTCCCACGGAATCGAGTCCAGCTGGGCGACGAGAAACTCCAGTGCCTGGTTGCAGGCATCCATCGTCGCCTTGCCCATGTTGTCCTTCTCGAATCCGCCGAGGTCACCCGTGAGCCCGCCGAGCTTCGAGCCGTGATAGCCGAGGCGCAGCCCGCGCCTGCCGCTCGTGCCGATCACCGTCTTCGACGCCTTGACCTGCCCTGTCGACGTGTCCACAAGATAGATCGTGACGTTGATTTCCGCCGAGCCGGCATCGCCGCCGACCGTGATGCCCCTGAAGCCGAATCCGCCGCCGCCGCCCTTCGTCTCCTGAACATGGGTGATCGCGCCCTTGACGAGCAGCTGGGCCGGCGTCATGCGCCCCATCTTCGGGGCTTTCTTTCCCCCCGCCATGCGACCCGTCGCCGCCAGGTCCTGCTCCTGCATTGCCGCGCCGCGCATGTCGGCCTCGCCGAGGACGATGAACCGTCCGCTCTAGACGAGCTGGTCGGTGAAGATCGTGCCCCATGCGTGTCCGAGCTCCCACTGACCGCGCCAGTTAGCCTTGTTCTCGAACTTCGCGACCTGAATCGAGTAGCGGAGATTGCTTCCGCCGGCAAACGCCGCCGCAGAGACGGCAACCATGCCTAACATCACAAGTTTCTTCATTTTCACCTCTCACCTTGCTTTCGCGTTAAAACCACAGCCATCATCCGACGCCGCCTACTTGATCGCCTGCGCGCCCTTGCCCGGCAGCGCGCCGAAGAGCTTGAGCGCCATCTCCCAGGGGTAGCGGTTCGCG
>CAKUGW010000092.1 GCA_934654805.1 uncultured Kiritimatiellota bacterium | reverse complement strand
CGGCGATGGGCGACCTCTCGCTCATGCCGTTCGTCGGCGACTTCGACGAGACGGGCCTCGCCTCGCCGTTCCGCAAGGAGACGCAGTCCTGCGCGCCCGACCATTACGCCGTCACGCTCGACAGGGGCGGCGTCCGCGCGGAGGCGACGACCTCGCCGCGCGTCGCGTGGTGGCGCTTCACGTTCCCCGAGGGCGAGCGGCCGAGGCTCCTCGTGGACGCGGCGGCGATGCTGATGCAGCCGTTCAACATGAAGTTCGGGCCGCGCGTCCCCGAGTCGACCTACGCGCTCGCCCCCGACCGGACGGAGATCTCCGGCGGCAAGCGGGCGCGGGGATGGACGCTCTACCGGCTCTTCTACTCCGTGAAGTTCGACCGCCCGTGGACGTCGATCCGCCGCCTGCCGACCGACGCCTTCGACGGGGCGGGCGACCGGTTCGTCGTGGAGTTCCCGGCGTCGGGAGGCCCGCTCGTCGTGCAGGTTGCGCTCTCGGGCGTGTCGGAGGAGGGCGCGCGGCGGAACCGCGAGGTCGAGACGGCGGGGCAGACCTTCGAGACCGTGCGCGCGTCGAACCGCACGGCGTGGAATGAACTTTTCGCCCGGATGCAACTCGTGAAGGGATCCGATGAACAGAAGACGAGCTGGTACACGGCCCTCTATCACCTCTGCATCCAGCCGAACGACCAGGCGGACGTGGACGGGCGCTACCGCACGGCGGACGACCGCGTCGCGACGGCGGCGCGCGGACACTACTCGACCCTCTCGCTCTGGGACACCTTCCGCGCGGCGCATCCGCTCTACACGCTGCTCGTCCCCGAGCGCGTGCCGGGCTTCGTCGACTCCATGCTCTCCTTCGGCCGTCATCACGGGCACCTGCCCATGTGGACGATGTGGGCGGACGACGGGCACGACATGATCGGCATTCACTCGATCCCCGTCATTGCAGACGCCTGGGCGAAGGGCTTCCGCGACTTCGACGCGGAGGAGGCCCTCCGGCTCATGGTGAAGTCCATGGTCGGAAACGACGGGGAGAACCCGGTCAACTGCTGGAACGCCTACTGGGAGAACGGGTATTTCCCGCACTTCCCCGGCGCGTTCGACACGGACCTCAGGCCGGGCGGCTCCGTCTCGCGCACGCTGGAGTTCGCCTACGACTGGTGGTGCATCGCGGACTTCGCGGAACGGACCGGGCACGCGAAGACGGCGGCCGAGGCGCGCAGGTACGCCGGGTACTGGCGCAACGTCTTCGACGAAAAGACGGGTTTCGCGCGCGCCCGCGCGCCGAAGACGGCGGGCGGCGGCTGGCGCGAGCCGTTCGACCCGCGCCGGAACCGCGCGCCCGGCGAATTCTGGGGCGACTACACGGAGGCGAACGCCTGGATCTACACGTGGCACGTCTTCCAGGATCCGTTCGGCCTCGCCGAGGCGATGGGCGGGCGCGAGAAGGCGCTCGCCAAGCTGGACGCCTTCTTCGCGACGCCGCCCCTGCAGGCGCGTCCGAGCGAAAACAACGACGAAGGCGGCGCGGACGCGGACGGCCGCGTGAAAGACGGGCAGATCGGGCAGTACTGGCACGGCAACGAGCCGAGCCACCACATCGCCTACTTCCCGGCGATGCTGGGCCGCCCGTCCCGGACGGCGGAGCTCGTGCGGGACATCTGCCGCGACGCCTACCGTCCACGCCCGGATGGGCTCTGCGGCAACGACGACTGCGGGCAGATGAGCGCATGGTATCTCTTCTCCATGATGGGACTCTACCCGTTCAACCCATGCGGCGGCGAGTACGTGATCGGTGCGCCGCAGGCGGAGGAGATGCGGCTCGCGCTCGCGGGGGGCAAGACGCTGACCGTCCGCGCGGAGGGGCTTTCGGATCGGGCGAAGTACGTGCGTCGCGTTACGCTGAACGGGCGCCGCGTCACCGCGCGCGCGCTGTCGCACGCGGATCTCGTGAAGGGCGGCGAGCTGGTCTTCGAGATGGCGGACGCGCCGTGCAACTTTGCCGGACAATTCCAAGGACATTCCAAATAGGAGGAAAATGATGAGTGAGGTCACGAGAAAGTCGTTTATCTTCGGCACGGCGTCGTTCGCCGCCGCGCCGCTTGGGGCTTCGGACGGAAAGCCGCCGTCTCTGGCGGGCCAGTCGGGCGATCTTGCCGACGGGAAATCTTCCGTCTTCCACTTAAATGACAGGCAGACCGTGGGGAACCTCATCCTGCAGTCGACAAGGCCCTATTCAAGCAACATGGTCCTGTCCCATCGGCTTTGCACCCTGTCTGTCTTCACGGACATTCATGGCTGCAAGGAAAACCTGAAGAGATACGTCGACTTCTCGCGTGAGTACGGGCGCTACATCGACGACATGCTCTGCCTTGGCGATATGGTTCCATCTTCGTTTGCAGACCCCATGGACTTCTGGGACGGCATAGAAGGCACGGAAAAGATCCTGAAGACCATCGGGAACCACGACACCCTCAATAGCAGCCTGAGCGAGGCGGACTGGTCGTATCATTCCGGGAAGGAGTCGTACGTCAGGTACTTTCAGCCCCATATAGGAAGCTGGGGCGTCGTCCAGCCCGTCGATGCCGAGGAAAAGGGCTTTTGCTGGTATTACAAAGACTATGCGGAGGCCAAGGTGAGGCTCATCGTCCTTGACTGCATGTTCGTTCCCAAAGACACGGGCGACGAGCAGCTTCATTGGTTTTCACAGGCGCTTTCGGACGCGAAGGAGAAAGGGCTCTCCGTTGTCGCCGCAAAGCATTTTCCGTTTGAAGTGATTCAGGATTCGGAGAACAACACCTTCAACAGCATTGACATGAAGCCTTACAATGGCGGTCACAGCATGGTGAAGTTCGTTCAAGAGGTGGATGCCTTTATTTCGTCTGGAGGAGATTTCATCTGCTGGATGCACGGAGATTCGCATTATGACTATCAAGGCGTCCTCAAGGGGCATCCGGCCCAGTATTGCATCGCCTTTGAGAACGCCAGTCTCAATTCGAAATGGAATGACTCCGTCCGAATCAGAGGCTCGAAAAGTCAGGACAGCTTCAACTTCGTTACGTTTGACACGAACTCCAAGCTGATAAAGATCGTCCGGGTCGGAAACAATTCAGATCGGTACTTGCGACAAAAGAACTGTCTTTGCTATGACTACAAGCGCAAGAAGACCATCACGTGCAAATGACGGTGTCGTCAACAACGGCCTGCAGAAACAAAGTAAAGCAAAAGGAGAGAAGAACATGAGAAAAATGATTGAAACGGTTTGTTGCGTCGTGCTGGGTGCCCTGACGGGCCTGGCGGACGATCCGACGGTCGTCTGGTGGACGGGGGCCGCCTCGACTGACCTGTCGGCGGACGCGAACTGGGAGGGCGGGAAGCGTCCGACGCAGGCGTCCGAGGCGATGGGCTTCAAGGCGCAGCCGTCGGCGGATTACACGCTGACGCTGACGGACGACCTCGACTTCCCCGGCACGTGGTGGTTTGTGGATAATGCCGGTCGGCACACGTTCGACCTCGGCGGGCACACGCTGACGTTCCGGAATCCCTACATCAACCCTTATCACGACAACGTCACAAACGTCATCCGCAACGGCACGGTCGCGTTTGAGGACACGAACGGCAATCCGCTGGATGTGACGTTCTGGAACGGCGATCGGCGCTGCACGATGTCCATTGAAAACGGCGGTCGCTTCGTCGGCAACCTGAACTTCCAGGATGGCGGCACGCGTCATTTGACGATTGAGGAATGCGGTTCGATGCGCGGTCGTCTCCACAGCCGCGGCAACGACTGCCGCGTCTTCATCCGCGGCGAGGGGTCGTCGCTTGACGCGAACAAAAGCGAGCTTCTTGTCGGCGGACAGGGCTTTCGGTCGCAGGCGTACGTCACGGATGGCGCGGTCGTCTCCAACGTGAGTTACCTCGGCGTCGGCGGTCTCAGTGCCTACCGCGATGGCGGCGCCGCGTATCTGTGCGTCTCGAACGCGACGCTTTCGATGTGCCCGAACGGGACCCAGGAGCAGTTTTACATCGGCTGTTGCGGGAACGGATCCGCCAACCACGGCAACCGCATGGACGTGGTCGACGGCGCCCGGTTCCTTGCGGGCGGCGTGAACGGCGCATATGCCGCGGGCGGCCACATCCTTCTCGCCGTGGGCGACGGCTATTCGCATTCGAATCTCCTGTATGTCGCGGGCGAGGGGACGACGTTCTCCAACTTCTACTCGGGCTTTGACCGTCCGCTGACCGCCGGCCAGAACGGCCTCTTCAACCGGATTCACTTCACGAGCAATTCGGTGTCCTTCGTGGACACGATCGCGGCGGGCGGCCAGGCCAAGGGATATGGCGACAGCTGCGTGACGTCGCTCTGGAACCGCGTCACGGTCGACGGCGGGGCGACGCTCGCGGCGACGAACGTGTTTCTGGCGGCGCGCCATCCGGACGACAGGGAGATGCCGCTCTACCTGACGAGCCTCGTGGCCTCAAACGTCTTTGAGGTTCTGGCGGGCGGCACGCTCCAGTGCGGCAATCGCATTACGTGCGGCGCGCTCTACCCGAGCTTCGACAATGCCCTCGTCGTGCGCGGACGCGAGGCCGTTGTGACGGTTGGGTCGGGGTCGGGCGGCTCCCTTGTCGTCGGACACATGGGATCGCGGGGAAACCATGTCGAGGTGACGGACGGCGCCTCGCTCAAGGTGTTGGGAGACATCCTGATTGGGCGCGAGGACGCGCGCGCCTCGAACAACTGGGTCAGGCTGGACGGCTGTTCCTTCACGAATGCGACGAGCCGGATCGAGATCGGCTCGTCGGGGAATGCCGGCAACCGCCTGTGGGTCGGCACGGGCTCATCGGTCTCCTGCTCCATCGTCCGGCTGTCGGGTCTGGATTCTGAACTTGTCCTCTCAAACGGCACGCTGCACGTCTCGAACGCGCTTCAGCCCAATTACCAGAACGATCCGGAGACGGATGGCGGCTCGCGCTTCTCGTTCTTCGGGCCGAGAGCGAAGCTGATGCTCACGGGCGGCAACAGCGGCGACTTCACGAACCGGTGCACGTTCGCGTTCACGGTCCCGGAGGGCGGTTACGCGTCCGCGCCTGTCGAGTCGTCCAACCAGGCGCTCCACTTGTGCGACGACACGGCCTTCGACTTCGATTTCTCGGCCGTGCGCTGGACGGGCGTGAAGACGACGCTTTTCCGCTATTCCGGCGGAAACACCGACTGGCGCATCCGCATTTCGCAGAAGACGCTGGAAAGGATCCAGGACGCCGCGCGCCGACACGCCTCCCGCGCGCGGGTCTCGCTCTCGGACGACCGGCGGACGGTCAGCCTCCGCGTGCCGCGCGAAGCGTTCCTGATGATCCTGAGATAAAGGCCCCGAAAATGAAGACGTCCTTGAAGAGGGCTCGGATCGTTGTCCTGACGGGGCTGATGCTGACGACCTCCGTGTCGTTCGGTCGACAGACGGTCGAGGCTGACTTGCGGCTGCTCGGCAAGGTCTCGGCCGAGGCCCTGGCCGCGCCGGACGGCTCGGTCACGACGCTTCTGGACTGCGAGACGCCCGAACAGGCGCGGATGGCGGCTTCCAAGTTCCTGACGGACATCTCGCGCTTCGGCGACGACGCGGGGCTCTTCGCCGTCGGGCATCGTGGCTGCCGCGCGGTGGCGGTCTTCTCGCGGAAGGGCGCGCCGGCGCTGCCGGACGGCTTCTCGCCCGCCGTGACGAACGCCTATCCGCTCTGGTTCGACCGCTTCGACAACCGTCCGGTCGTCATGGGGCAGGGCGGCTGGGGCCATCTCCCCACGAACTTCATCGCGGGCGTCGAATGGAGCGCACGGCAGGGCTTCGGCCTCTTCGGGGCCAATTACGGCGCTCCCGCCTGGGTTGCGCCCGGCGTCTGGAACCATGCGCTCGGCGACGCGATCGCCGCGTACGCGAAGAGGCTTGGCGTCGGCTATCTCGACTATCCGCTCATGGCGCACGCGGAGAATCCCGCCTGGTTCTGGAACGAGGTCCCGCTTCCTTACGCGACGGGGAAGGACGGCGCGATCGGGCCGACGAGCCTTTACTATTTCAAGTATGCCGCGCACGGCAGCGACTGGCCGATGCCGAAGATCGCGGACCTGATTGACTACGACAACCAGGCGTGCGCCCGTCACTACGCGAGGGACGACCATTTCATCGCTCATTTCGGCTCGGTCGAGAAGGGGTCGGGCCAGGCGGCCAGCCTGCCGGGCTTTGTCGGCGACGAGGACATCGTCACGATGCGCGAGATCGTCGGCTGGGAGCCGGGCGTCTCGGTCGATCTGCGCGGCACGTGGACGCTGGACGATGGGGCGAATCCGCCTCAGCCGGTCGATGCGGGAGATCCGGTCCTGCTTGCCTACGCCTCCAAGGAGGACGGCTTCACGCTGACGCGCACGTTCGATCTCGCGGGCGACCTCGGCAAGGCGCGCTACCTGCACCTCTCCTGCGGCAACTGGCACGGAGGGATTTCGGAAGTCGGCGAGGTGACCGTGAACGGCCGCGCCGCAAAGGACCTCACGCGCCGCGTGCCGCTGACGGGCGACCTTGACATCTGCTATGATCTCGCGGGGCTTCTCCGCGTCGGCACGAACGAGATTGCGCTCAAGGGCCTTCGGGCGCCGGTCTCGTACTATGCCTTTCTCGGCGCGGACGGGCGCTTCGCCTATCCGAGCGACGACGAGCGGAAGAATCGCGCGTTCTTTGCGCTTTCCGAGACGGCCGCGAAGAGGGTCATCGCGTATGACGCACGACGGCTGCGGGCCCACCGGGCCGGCGATCCCGCCGGGCGGCCCCAGTTCATGATGTGCCAGACGGCGATCGGCGACCTGAGCTTCGACATCCTGCGCCGCTACGGCGGCTACCAGCACGACACCGGACAGACGCAGGCCTGCTGGGCGCCCTGGTGTTCGCGCTACTGGAAGACGCGCGGCGACCCCGTCTCCTGCGAGAACGGCGGCGTGCCGCCGGACGTCACGCGTCTGCGCCAGATGTTCACGCAGTACCTGATGCTCGGCAACGACGCGGTGAACCTGCTGTTCGACCCCGACATGTTCCGCGCGAACGGCAAGGGCGCGTGGATCAAGAGCCACCGGGCGTGGCTCGACTGCCTCGGCAAGCACGACCGCGACGAATTCGACATCTGCGTGATGCGCTCGATCCGGAACGCCTCGCGCCTGCGCGACCCGAACCCGTGGCGGCTCGATCCGTCCCGTGGCGTCCTTCAGGCGGCAGGGCGCGTGCCGGGGCTGATCGACCCCTCAGACCTGGTGGCCGACCGGCCGTGGACGCGCGTGAAGTTCATCATGGACGCCGCGACGACGATCCTGACGCCTGAGGAGGCCGAGGCCGTCGCGCGCTTCGTCCGGGCGGGCGGAACGTTCATCGCCAACGAGCACACGGGGACGCACACGCACCTGAAGCGGAACGTCTGGCCGCTGTTCGCCGCGCTTGGCCTCCCGGCGCAAGCCGTCCTGCGCGGCGGGACGGATCCCGTCAACTGCCGCACGTTCGCCATCGGGAAGGGGCGGCTTGTCTGCCTGTGGAGCGGCGCGTGGTGGCGCACGCGCGACGACGGGCGCAAGTTCAACTTCGAGGACCCCGCGCAGGTCCCCGCGCTCGGCGACCTGCTCGACCGCCTGGGCGTGCCGCGCACGTCGGGCGGCGCCCAGCTCAAGGGGATGCGCGACTGCTTTGCCGAGGTCTGGCGCTCGAAGAACGGCCTCTACGACCTCTGCCTGCTCGCGCTGATGGGCGGCACGAACAGCGTCTCGGCCTCGCCGCGCTTCCATGTCTCGGGCCGGGTCGGCCGTCTTGTCGAGCTGTCCGCCGAGGGCCATCCCGAGCGTCCGTTCGCGCAGGACGCGGAAAACCGCCTGACGCTGACGGACATCCCGCTGGAGCCATTCGAGTCGCGCGTCTACGCGGCGCTTCGCGAGGACGCCGGGTTTGCGCCGCTCTACTGGCTGAAGTCCCTCGCGCGGCGTTGGTATGCGCTCGACCCCGTGTCGCCGGCGCCGAAGCCGGCGGTAGCCACTGCCGCCGAGGGACGCTTCCTGCCGCTGCAGGGGGGGTGGACGCACGTCGAGAGCGGTCGTGCCGTGACGCTCGGCTCCTACGTCACGATGGGGATCGACGACCCGGCCGAGCAGGCGACGTTCGTGAAGCGTTTTGCCGTCCCGCCCGCCTGGAAGGGCCGTCGCGTCATGCTGAAGTTCGCGTCGCAGGGCTACGTGACGGGGCTGAATCCGCGCGCGACGGTGAAGGTCGGCGGCGTGGCCGTGCCGCGCACGGACAACCTGTCCTTTCGCGTGCCGCTTCCAGACGCGGGCGAGGTGACGCTTGAAGTCGCGATTGACGGGCGGCTGCCGGCCGGCGCGCGGCGGTATCTGCCGAGCGGCGTCCACGGCGTCTTCTACGCCGAGGCGCGTCCGCAGCCGACGGAGACGGCTCCGCTGAAGGACTTCGCGCCCGGCCTTGCCGGCTGCGTCCGCACGGCTTTCGCGACGCCTGCGACGGGCGGACGCGTCTTTCTGGCCTCGGAAGCGAAGATGAACTACCTTCTTCTCAACGGCGTGATGCTGCAGGTTCCGCCGACGATGGAGGCGGTTGACGTGACGGGCCTCCTGCGGCGGGACGGACGACCGAACGTCCTGCGCTGGTGGCCGCAATGCGGTCGCGACGAGCCGGACTGGCGGACGAAGCCGCCGAAGACGGTGCCGCGCGCGTGGCTGGAGCTGCCTTAGGCCGCGCATTCGGAGATTTTGATAAAATACGGACATCTGGAAAATGAAAATGAGAACGAAGGTTGGAATTCTTTTCATGGGCGTCGCGGCGCTTGCCGCGCAGGAGGCGTCGGCAGACGCCGTGCAAGGGGCGGCGTGGCGCGTCGTCAGCCGGCTGGAGACGGCCGAGACGGCGGACCTGCGCGGCTTCGGGCGTTGCGCCGTGACGTGCGAGACGATGACGGACGGCGCACGGCGCGTGGGCGTCTTCCGGTTCGCGACGGCTTCGGCGACGAACGCCGAGACGGTCGCGGGCAAGTTCCTGCACGACGTGCGGAAAGGCGCGGGCGTCGCGGAAAGGGACGGCGTGCTGGAAGCGCCCGGCGCCGCGTTCGCCGTGGCGCGGCGCGGAACGGAGGCCGTCATTCTCGCCGCGCCGGACGCGGCGACGCTGGCGGACTGGCTGGGCGTGCACCCCGACGTGCGCGACGGGCTGGTCACGAAGGCGGCGTGTCCCGAGTGGATGTTGCAGTTCGCCTGGGGCACCTACGGCATGGGCGGGCTCGAGGACGTCCACAACTGGATGAACCGGGCCGGCGCGAAGCGCGGCGAGCAGCTCGATCCGCGCGAGGACTTCGCCTTCCTGAAGGAGATGGGCGGAATGCACTTCGACAACTGGCTTGAGCTTGAGGGCCAGGACGACTCGGACGGAATCGTCGCGGCGAACGGCGTCCGCTGGAAGGCGAAGTACGCCGAGGATCAGGGCATTCCCTACGCCTACCGCCTCTACATGCCGTGCAATGGGTTCGACTGGATAGCCCGCCGGTTCTCCGACCACATGGAACAGCCCGCGCCGTGGATGATGAACGGCTGGCTGCGCTACGAACAGGCCCATCAGCCGCATATCAGCTGGTACGACGCGGACATCTGGAGCTACATCGGTCGGCAGACCGCTGACGTGATGCGGAAGTTCAAGACGCCCGCCGTGCGCGGGTGGATGCATCCGGCCGGAGAAGTCGTCCATCAGCCCTGGTACGACATGCACGGCGACTATTCGCCCGCCGCGAAGGCCGACTGGACCGCCTTCCTGAAGCGAAACGGCGTCACGCTGTCCGAGGCGAGCGAGATGTATTCGCGCGGGGAGAACGGATTTGTCAGCTGGGACCAGGTCGAGCCGCCGGAATTCGCGACGTTCGCGGGGCTCCCGGGGCTGGTGAAGGATCTCGCGGGCACGTGGTTCTCGTCGTCGAACCGCACGGACTGGACGGCGCTCGCGATGCCCGGCAACCTCGATTACCTCAGGTATTACGACTCGGCCGGAAACGACCGTCAGTCGAAGACGCCGCGCCGGATGCGCCGGTTCTTCGACTGGGATCCGGCCGCCGCCGCCGGCAGGAAGGTCTACCTCTACTTCTTCCCGATGTCGCCGGTCAACGTGCGCCACGAGGTCACGCTCAACGGCGAGAAGGTCGCCGACGTCGGGACGTGGTGCGCGCTGGACGTGACGGACCGTCTGCGCACGGGCGCGAACGAGCTCGAGTTCCTCATGCGCGGGCACTTCTGGAACGGGCGCGTCTTCCTCTCGACGCAGGAACCGGCCGTCTACCCGAACCTCGGCGCGGCGCGGAACAGGATGTACGCGCTCTGGAACGACTGGCGTCGCGACGCGAAGCGGCGCAAGCTCGAGATCGTCTTCGAGGCCATGCGCCAGGCCGATCCCGACGCCCCGATCAAGATGATGGCGCCGATCACGCTCGGCACGCCGATCACGGACGAGCTGATGCGCGACTGGGGCGGGTTCGCCCACTTCACGGGCGAGGGCATCTGGTACTTCCCCTGGTACAAGCGGTACGGCCGGCTCTGGGGCTATCCGGGCACGAGCGAGCTCGGCGGGCCCTATGCCACCGTCGAAGACGCGCGGCGGTCGACGCTCCGCGTCTTCCTTGCGGGCCTTGACATGCACGAGCCCGTGTTCCTGACGCAGACGTATTCGCGCAATCCGCCCGTGCGCGCGTGGTGGCTCGCGCATCGCGGCCTGCTGCAGCGGATGGGGACCTATGACATCGACATCGCGGGGCCGCAGGTCCTCATCTACCGCCGTTCGCTCCTGACGATGGACAGCTTCCCCGCGCCGGAGCCGCTTGTCGGTGTGAAGGGGCATGACGTCAACACGCCGTGGGACTGGGACATCGGGCGCGGCGCGCTGCAGTCGCTCGGGCAGTCCATGCTCTACATCGACGACGACGGCGTCGCGGCGGGCAAGATGCGCGGCTTCAGGATCATGGTCGACAGCGGCAACGAGATCCACGACCCGGCGCGCCTCGCGGAAATCGCCGACTGGGTGAAGGCGGGCGGCACGTTCATCGCCTGGCCGTTCACGGGGCGTTCCCTCGCGACGGCGAACGACGCCTGGCCGATCGCCGCGCTCGCGGGGGCGAAGGCGGCGAAGCTGCGGCCCCTCGGCGGCACGGTGACGTGGAAGGGGCGCGCGTATCCCGACACGGGACGGACGGTCGACTCGAACGGCAACAACCGGAACGACTATTCGGTCGAGCTCGCGCCGACGGACGCCGCGACCGAGATTGCCGCGACGTACGAGAACGGCGCGGCGGCGATCACCGTGCGCCGGCTCGGCAAGGGCCGGGTCGTCTGGCTCGGCAGCGCGTTCGCGCGCGACAGCCGCGACGTCATGGGCATCTGGTGGCCGGGCGCGGGGGAGACGGCGTTCTGGAAGGAGCTTCTCGCCGACGTCGGCGCGGACGCGGCCGTCTGCACGACGGACGACCCGCTCGTCTGGGCCCAGCCCTACCGCTCCGGTGACGGGCTGGACGCCGTGACCGTCCTCTGCAACTTCAACACGAACGGCATGCAGAAGGCGCGCGTCGCCCTGCGCGTGCCGCGCCGGCCCGCCGCGCTGACGGCGTGGAGCGCGCGCGGCGAGGAAAGCCTCGCGTTCGACTTCGCCGACGGCGTCTGCACGTTCGCGGCGGACCTCGCGGCGCAGGAGGCGATGGTCGTGAACGCCCGCGTCTACGCGCCGGCGGATGCCGTCGGACACTGGTGGAAGGAGAGCCAGTCCGCCTGGCGCGAACTCAAGAAGCCGACGCGCGACTTCTCGAACTACGCGCAGGGCAAGTGGAAGGACCCGACGCAGGACCTCAAGGCAGGCTGGACGTTCGCAGACTCCGGGAAGCCGTGCGTCGCCGACGCGCTCCAGTTCTGGGGCCTCGCCGACGGCGCGTCCGCGACGATCACGAAGACGTTCGACCTCGACGACCCGAAATGGCTGCAGGGAGGGCGCGTGCGCTTCGTCTGCGGCGCGTGGGTGGGGCCGAACTTCCTGTCGTCCGCCAAGATCACGCTGAACGGCGTCGTCCTGCGCGAGAAGACGACGACGGACGAGCGCGTCGCCGAAGACGTGACCAGCCTGCTCAAGCCGACGGGGAACGTCCTCGCGTTCGCGTTCGACGCGCCGACGAAAGGCCGCCGCTTCACGGGCGTGAACGGTGCGGTCTACCTCTTCCACCGCGCGTTTGCCGAAGAGTCCTTCGCGCTCGCGAAGCTGCCGACGCGGCAGTTCGTCCCGAAGGAATGGGAAGGAAGGTGCCGTGTCTTCGTCCACATGGAGCCGAAGCCCGGCGCGCGCGCGACCGTCCCGCTCGGCGTCGAGACGCAGAACGGGCGCTACATGCGCCGGCACCATCACCGCTTCGGGAACGTGACCGACGTCGACGTCACGTCGATCCTGCGCTTTGGCGAGGAGAACGTGCTGAAGCCTTGCGGCGATCCGCCGCGCGGCGGCTGGGACTTCTCGAAGATCGACGTCCGGCTGGAGCTGTACCCCATTGACGGCATCCGCTAAAGGCCGCAGGCCATGAGCGCGAACGCGAAAAGAAGATTCACACTGCGCGACAGTCGGCCGCATTTTGGCCCGTCGGCCCGACAGCTCGCCCGCCCCGGCGCTCCGGGAGTCGCACCTGTCGCCACACGTCAGTCAATCGGGCGTGGCAAGCCATTCCCCTCGGCAGGATGCGCTTCCGCAAGCGAGAAGACCGAGGCGACAGG
>CAKUGW010000091.1 GCA_934654805.1 uncultured Kiritimatiellota bacterium | reverse complement strand
CGTCTTCGACACGCGCAACTGCCTGGACGCGGCCCAGCTTCGCGAGATCGGCTTCAAGGTGCTGAACGTCGGCAAGTAGCGGCGCCGCCTTTCGTGATTTCACTAAAGTTGTTTTACGAACGCTTTCCTTCCGAAGATCTGCTATACTTCACATCGTCAAGAATGAACAGGATTGACGATCGTGAAGACGAAGAAACTTGAAGGACTGATTGCGGCGGCGCATACGCCGTTCCGGGCGGACGGCTCCGTCAACGTGGACTTGGTGCCGCGCCAGGCTGCGCTGCTGCTGAAGCAGGGCGTGACGGGCGTCTACGTGTCGGGCACGACGGGCGAGGGGATCTCCTGCTCGGTCGCGGAGCGCAAGGCCCTGTTCGACGCTTGGGCGCGGACGGCGAAGGGAAAGCTCTTCCTCATCGCCCACACGGGCGCGCTCGCGCTCCCCGACGCCCAGGAACTGGGCGCGCACGCGGCGGCCTGCGGCATGGACGCCGTCTCGGTCGTGCCGGCGAACTATTTCAGGCCCGGTTCGCTTGAGGCTCTGGTCGACTACCTCAACGCCGCGCTGGAGGGGTGCCGCAAGCTGCCGTTCTACTACTATCACACGGGCATGAGCGGCATCGCCTTTGACATGGAGGCGTTTCTCGAAAAGGCCGACGGAAAGATCCCGAACCTCGCGGGCATCAAGTTCAACTATCCCGACCTCTACATGTACGCGCGCTGTCTCCGGGCGTGCGGCGGCCAGTACGACATCACCTGGGGCATCGACGAGTGGTATGCGGGCGCCGTCGCGATGGGCGCGAAGAGCGCCATCGGCTCGACCTACAACTATGCCGCGCCGCTTTACCGCAAGATCCGCGAAGCCGTGCTGAAGGGCGATATTGCGCGGGCGACGGCGGGCATGCGCAAGGTCTGCGACATCGTGGACATCCTCGTGCAATATGGCGGCGTCGCGGGCGGCAAGGCGATGATGGCGGTGCACGGGCTTGACATGGGCGACGTGCGGTTGCCCTGCAGGCCGCTGACGGCGGCGGAGAAGGCCGATTGCGTCCGCCGTCTCAAGGAGATCGGGTATCGGTAAGGGCGGGGGAGGGATTGAAATGGTCGGATGGTCGAATGATCGAGTTGAGGGGTGAGGAATGAGGCGTGAGCAAGCGAAAGCCTATTGGGCCGAATGGGCGGAAAGGTGCCGCGAGGACCTGACGGGCGACATCCTGCCGTTCTGGCTCAGGCACGGCTGGGACCGGAGGCATGGCGGCGTCTACACGTGCGTCGATCGCGACGGCACGCTCATGGACTCGACCAAGAGCGGCTGGTTTCAGGGACGCTTCGCGTTTGCCTGTTCCTACGCCTACAACACCGTCGAACGGAACCGCATTTGGCTGAAAGCCGCGAAGTCGGCGCTCGACTTCATCGAGGCGCATCTCTTCGACGCGCACGGACGCGCCTATTTCTCGCTGACGGCGGACGGCACGCCGCTCCGCAGGCGACGCTACGTCTTCAGCGAGTGCTTCGCGGCGATCGCGATGAGCGAATACGCGAAGGCGACGGGCTCGGAGGGCTATGCGGCCAAGGCTCTCGCGCTCTTTCGGCGCATCCGCGCGTTCATGTGCGATCCGGCGATGACGCCGCCGAAGTTCGAACCGTCCTTTCAGGCGCAGGGCCATTCGCTGACGATGATCCTCATCAATGTCGCACTGCGGCTGAAGGACGTCTGCGACGACCCGATCCTCGACGGGCAGATTGCCGAATCGGTGCGGCTTCTGCGTGAAAACTTCGTCCACCCCGAGTTCAAGGCCCTGCTGGAGACGGTCGGGCCGCACGGCGAGTTCATCGACACGATGATCGGGCGGACGATCAATCCCGGCCATGCCATCGAGACGAGCTGGTTCCTGATGGAGGTCGCCGAAAAGACGGATGACGCGGAACTGCTGTCGCTTGCGCTGACGATCCTTGACTGGTCGCTCGCGTGGGGGTGGGACAGGAAGCATGGCGGCATCATCAGCTTCCGTGACTGCCGCAACTTTCCGCCGCAGTGTTACGAGCAGGACATGAAGTTCTGGTGGCCGCAGTGCGAGGCGCTCATCGCGGCGCAGTACGCCTGGACCCTGACGAAGAAGGCCAAGTGGCTGAACTGGCACAAGAGGGTGCGCGAATGGACGTATGCGCGCTTCCCCGACAAGAGGCACGGGGAGTGGTACGGCTACCTGCACCGCGACGGCACGCTCGCCCAGCCGGCGAAGGGCAACCTCTTCAAGGGTCCGTTCCACATTCCGCGCATGATGACGAAATCAGTCGAACTCGCCGGGAGGGTCACGTGAACGGAATCGACGCCACGATCATTCTCGCCTATCTTCTCGCCATGGTCGGCGTGGGCGTGTGGTTCATGCGCCGCAACAGGTCGGCGGACGACTACTTTCGCGGCGGCGGGCGCCTGCCGTGGTGGGCGGTTTCCCTTTCCATCTACGCCACGCTCTTCTCGTCCATCACGTTTCTGTCGATTCCGGCGCTCACGTACCATTCGGACTGCCGCTACTTCTTCAAGACGTTCGGCATCCTCTTGCTCGTGCCGGTCGTCATCCGGCATTACCTGCCGTTCTTCCGCAGGCTGAACCTGACGAGCGCCTACGAGTACCTGGAGGTCCGGTTCAATCTCGGCTGCCGGCTCTTCGCGTCGGCGGCGTTCATCCTCTTCATGATCGCCCGCACGGCCGTCGTCGCGTACCTGCCGGCCGTGGCGATCGCCGCCGTGACGGGGATGGACGTCAACCTCGCGATCGTCGCCGTCACGGCCGTGACGATCCTCTACTGCACGATGGGCGGCGTCGAGGCGGTCGTCTGGAGCGACTTCGTGCAGAGCGTGATCCTGATCGGCTCGACGGTCGCGATCTACGCCTATCTCGTCTGCGGGACGGACGGCGGCTTCGCGGGCTTCCTCTCGAGAGGGCTTGCGGCGGGCAAGTTCAAGATGATGGACTTCGGCTGGGACTGGGCGCAGCCAGTCCTCTGGGTGGCGGTTGTCGGCGGGCTCGTCGAGAACCTCGCGTCGTACACGTCCGACCAGTGCGTCGTGCAGCGGTACATGACGTGCAGGGACGAGGCCGCGGCGGCGAAGTCCATCAGGCTCAACGGCGTCCTGTCGTTCGTCAACTGCTTCGTCTTCTTCACGCTCGGCGTCGCGCTCTGGACGTTCTACCAGTCGCACGCGGACAGGATCCCGACGCTCGCGAAGCAGGACCAGATCTTCCCGTGGTTCATCGCGAACGAGCTGCCGGTCGGCTTCTCGGGCCTCGTCCTCGCGGCCGTCGCGGCGGCGACGATGAGCACCCTGTCGGCGAACCTCAACTCGGCGGCGACGGCCTTCACGACCGACTTCTACAGGAGGCTGGTCGCGCCTCGCTGCGACAGGGCCCGTGCCGAGTCGCGCGCGCTGCTGGTCGGCAAGGTCTCGACTGTCGTCGTCGGGCTCCTCGGCGGGGCGTTCGCGCTCGTCCTCGCGAACATGGACATCGGATCGGTCTACGACCAGTTCCTCAAGTTCCTTGGCGTGCTGACCGGCGGGCTCGCGTGCCTGTTCCTGATGGGGCGCTTCCTGCCGTTCGTGAACGGGCGCGGCGCGTTCGCCGGTCTTGTCGCCAACTACGTCGTCTGCTTCGCGCTTGATCTGGTCCCGTTCGCGCACAAGCCGCACCTCCTGCTCTACGGGTTCTTCGGCATCGTCGCGTGCCTCGTCGTCGCGCCGCTCGCGAGTGCACTCCTGCCGGAAGGGCGAGATCCGGCGAAACGCATGATCCTTTGTCTGCTGGGCCTGTGTTGCGCGCTGGGGGGCACCGCGTCGCCGACGGCTGCCGCGTCGCCGCTCGCGCTCCCGGCCGACTTCCCGTCCGACGGCGAGGTTTGGCTCTGCGCCGGGCAGTCCAACATGGAATGGCCGCTTCGGAAGGCGGCGCGTGCCGAGGCCGAGGCGCGGCGGCTGGACGAGGCCCGCGTCTGGCACTGGGACTTCCGCGACGACCGGTGGCGGCGGCTGACGGCGGCGAACGCGGCCGACGCGAGCGCGCTGGCCGTCTCGTTCGCGACGCGCCGGGCGGCCGAGACCGGGAAGGCGGTCGCGCTCGTGCAGGTTGCGGCCGGGGGCGCGCCGACGGAGTCGTTCCTGTCGTCCGAGACGATGGCGAACTATCCGCGGCTTGCCCGCATCGCCGCGAACCCGAACGCGCTGGACAGGAACGACGACTTCCCCTGCCTCTGGTGCAAGGCGGAATACCCGGCCCGCCGCGCGAACGAGCGAGAAGGGCGCTGGTGGGCGGTCGGCGCGATGCACCGGGCGGGAATCGCGCGCGTGAAGGGCCTGCCGCTCGCGGGTATCCTCTGGTACCAGGGCGAGTCCAACGCCACGACCTCGCCGGACACGGCCCTGCCGGACGAATACCTTCTTGAGACGCTTCGGGCGGCCGTCGAGGATCTTCGGGGCGCGCGGACGATTCCCTTCGTGATGTTCGGGCTGCCGTACATCGCGAACCGTCCGTGGGCGCCGTACCGCGCGGCGCAGCGGAAGGTCTGCGCGGAAACGGGGGCGATCTACCTTGACACGCTCGCGGCGGGTCTGGGCGAGGCGCATGACGTGCACCCGCGCGACAAGGTTCCGTTCGCCGAACTGGCGCTGAAAGCCGTTGGACGGTACACATCAACAGAAAAGAAAGGAACAAGACCATGACAAAGGAAAAGATCCTGATGGGAATGCTGGGGCTCTGCGCCACGCTGCATGCCACGACCTACACCTGGACGGGCGGCGGAAATGACGGAGGCTTGTGGACGACGCCGGCGAACTGGGGCGTCTCGGCGGGCTATCCGAACGGAGACGATGACACGGCGGTTTTCAGGTCTTCGGCGGACGTGCAGCTCAATGCGTCCGTGACGCTGCAGTATCTCGACGTGAAGGCGGGTGCGACGGTCGCCGTCTCGGCGATGGAGGCCGGGAGCCTGACGATGAACAACACGACAACTGCCGCGCGCATCGGGTTGCGCGTTTCGGAGAATGCGAAACTTTCCTGTGCGGCGCCGATGCATTTCGCGACGACGACGCGAAGCGACGTGCAGGTCGAGGCGGGCTGCGAACTGCATTTTCGCGACGCATTGACGATTGACGGAGGCGCCTTCTACGTGACGGGGACGGGGCTTTGCTCCTTCGAGGGGGCGGCCACCGTCAAGGCGCCGGCGACGAAGGCGTATTTCGGCATCTTCTACAGAGGCTATGCGTCCGAAGCGCCCGTGCGGTTTGCCGATGACGCCGTCGTGTCGTTTCATTCGGTCTTCGCGGGCGCGAGTTCCACGGCGGCCCCTGCGGTCGCGTTTTCACAAAGCGGAAACGCGCATGTCTCGATTGCGCAGGACTTGAATTTGAGCGGCGACATCTGGCCTGATGAAACGCCGGAACATGCCGGACACGCCTATCGGCTGGAGGGCGGCGAGCTGACGGTCGGCGGCACCTTCTTCGTGGGAGGAAACCAGTCGGCGCGTTTTGTCCAGACCGACGGAATGGCGACGGTCAAGACCTTGCGGTTCGGAAAGTCGAATGTCGCGTTTGCGGGCGAACTTCAAGGCGGTACGCTGACGCTGACGAATGGCTCGTCCAGTCCGTCCGACGTCCTGTGGTTCGGCGATGGCCTGCGGCTGCTTGTCAGCGGCGGACGCTTTGTCTATCCGTCCGCATTCACGCCCTGCGACCATCCCGGCCTCACCTTTGGCGCGGGCGAGTTCGTGCTGGCGTCGGCGAATGGCACGCTCAGCTGGAACTTTTCGCGCAACCTTGTCCAGGCTGGCGCGACGCTGGCCTATGATGGAACGGCGAAAATCGACTTCGGACATCATGTCTGCACCTACGGCCTGAACTTGGCCGTTCGCGGCGAAGGCGTCCGCCTGACGCTGCCGTCGCACACGGTCCTCTTTGCGCCGGACGGCGGGGCGATGCGGCCGATGAAGCTGACGGTTGGCGCAGGGGCTTCTTTCCGTCTGGCGGACACGTCGGTACGCGTCCAGGCGCCGCTCGATCTCGCGGTCGAGGAAGACGGAAAGATCGAGATGCCCACGCGCAATGTCCTGGTCGCCCATCGCCTGACGGTGGCGGGCGTCGAAAAGGGACGCGGTCGTTTTCGCGCGACCGCCGAAAATGCGGACTGGTTCGAGAGCGGGCATGATGTCTCGTCAATTCTCGTGCCACGCGTGTGGACGGGCGCGGGCGACGGCACGAGCTGGACCGATGCGGCGAACTGGGCGGACGACGACGCGACGTGCGCCTACAGCGACGTTTCCGCCGCGAGGACGGTGACGATGCCAGCGGACGAGACGACGGTCGGCGCCCTTGTCGTGCTGCCGAACGCCGCACGACAGCCCGTGACGGTGGCGGGCGACGGGCGAATCGTCTTTCAGGAAGAGCAGCTCGTCGCAGCCGTGGTCGTCGCCGAGGACTGCACGCTGGCGTTCGACATGGACGTGCGTGTCGGCACCACGTGGTCGCAGGGGCTTGTCGGCGGCGGCACGGTTGCGTTCAAGAAGTCCTATCCCGGCGCCAACGGAAGCTATGCGCCGTTTGCCATCGACGGAAAAGTCGTCTATTCGGGCACGGAATCGCTGGTGCCGAGCGCCGACAGCGCGGCCTATAACTTCTTCTCGCTGTGGACATACGAAACGGCCGTCCATTCGGCGTTCGAGATCGTCGAGGGCGCCAGGCTCGACGCCACGCGGCTCTTTTGCGGTCCGGGAGGCTTCCTCATGGCCGAGGACATCCGTCAGACGGGCGGCGAGACGACGTTCGACACGTTTTACGTCAATCAGCACAATCACGACGTCACGCACAGTCCGACGTACCGACTGGAGGGGGGGGGCGCCTGACGGTCAACGGACCCCTCAACCTGAATGCCTTCTACTCCGGCTCGATGACGCGCTATCCCGGCGGCAGTTTCGTGATGACCGGCGGCGAACTGGTCTGCGGCTCGATGTGGTGCGCGCTGAACCAGAACTACTTTCGCCTGTCCGGCGGAAGGGCCACGGTTGCCGGAGACCTGAAAGCGGCGTTCAGCGAGACCTTTGGCCAGACGAACAGGAACGACTGCGCCTATCTGCTGGGTGGCGTCACGCTCGCGTTTGCGGGAACAGAAGCGCGAGCCATTGCCGCCAAGGCGCAGCTCACGGGGCAGGGAGGGGACACGAAGATCGTCTCCGACGGTTGCCTGGTCAAGGTGAGCGAGGACGCAGACCTCACGGGTGCCGGCGGGCTTCACTTTTCGGGCGACGGCATTCTCGACGTGTACGGGCGATTCGGCTTCACGGGACGGTTGACCTTCGACGGCTCGTCGTGGTGCTATCTGAAGGAGGCGTCCGTGCTGGACGGCCCGCGTGAACTCAGGGTGACGCGCGGCACATTCTGCGTGCGCGGCACGATTGCGAAGTCGCCCGACAGCATCTACCTTTATCGTGAAGGTGCGCTCACGTCGGACAAGCCTGGCAAGAGCATGACGGTCCGGCGGCTGGTCGTCGCCGGCGAAGACCGCCCCGTCGGAACCTATACGTTCGGTACGCTGTCCGTCACGGTCGAACGTCCGTCGGAATGGCTTTCGGACGCGGCGGCAGACCTCTCGGACGAGAGGGCGGACGTCGCTCTGGCGGAGGACACGACGCTCGAATCGCTCGTCTACCGTCCGTCGTCGGCAGCGGGCGGCACGTTGACGCTTGGCGCGGCAGACGGCGCGACGCTCACGCTTGCGGATGGCGCGACGATCGACGTCGGGACGGACGACACGCTGGTCATTTCGGCGAACGTCGTCTTGGCGGGAAAGGTTCGCAAAACCGGCTTCGGGAAGGTCGTCTTCTCCGGTTCGGTGACATGTCCGGCTTCGGTGACGAAAGGCGCGGAAGGCTCTGACGCCTACTGGTTGCGGATCAACCACGGTTCGGCCGACTTTGACGGGGCGGTCACGGGCGTGCGCCTCATCTGCTGTTCGGGCGACGGCGACATGCCGCTGGTCACGCTGAAGGCGAACTGTATGGTTTCGGACTATGCCGCCGTCCTGACGGCCTATTCGGACGACGGGTTCGCGACGAGCTGCCGTGGCGAGACGCGTCAGGAAGGGGCGACGGTGGACTACACGACCGTTCCGGCGCTCTTGAAGGACAGGCCGATGCCACTGACGTCGCCGCAGGGCGGCTCGGGGCGCTATGTGCTGTCGTCCGGCACGTTCATCGGTCCGCGCAGGGGCACAAACCTGTCTTTCGTCCGGAACTATGATGATCGGGGCACGTTTGAGTTTGTCCAGGACGGCGGCACGGTGCGCCTTTACTGGGATTTCCTTTTCGCGCGAAACTCGACGGGGCAGGACCTCACCTACACGCTCAACGGCGGCACGTTGGAGATGTTGTTCGCTCAGTTCCTGAGCTATGACAGGAGCCTGTCGCACGTGAACCTGAATGGCGGCGCCGTGGTGCTGGGCGACAACTTCAAGCAACTGGAATCCAGCGCCTTTGATGTGTCGGTCGGAGGTGACGTCACGCTGAAGGCGTCGGCGGACGTCGTGGCGTACGTTCCGGCGGACTTCGTTGGGACAGGGTCGGTGACAGTCGAGGGCCCTGGGCGGATCGACTTGGGCGGCATCTATTTCCTGCCGAAGCTGTCGGTGAAGAACGGCGGAACGCTGGGCATCGCCCCGCACCTGATGACACGGTCGATGTCCGCGACGGCGCTGACGCTGGATCAGGGCGTCCTGAGCCTTCCGTACGAGGGACTGTTGACGGTGGCCGCGCTTTGCGTCGACGGGCGAGACTGTCCGCCGCGCGTCTACACGCCTGGAAGAGGCGTGGTCAGGAACTCCCTCGTAGGCAACGGACGGCTTCGGGTTCTCACGGGCCCGCAGTATGGCATGGCGATTATCATTCGGTGATGACTCTTATGAAGAATGTTTTTATCATCCTGACAGGAGGCCTTTGCGCGCTTTCTCCGACGGGAGCCGTCGCCTCCGCCGAGGAGCGACTTGTCGTTGCGGGCGAAAGCGCGGCAGTCTCGCCAGACGGTCGACGCCTCGCGTTCCACCGGTTTGAGGACGGCGTCCTCAAGCTCGGCGTCTGCCCGTCGGAGGGCGGAACGGTCACGTGGATCGAGTCCGGCCCGGGCATGGCGGCCTACCCTGCCTGGGCACCAGACGGCTCGCTGGTCTACACATATGGACACGAAACCCTGACGGCTTACGAAGCGTACAAGTCTCAGGCGACCGGCGGCGGCTATGGACTGCGGGTCCGTCAGGCCGACGGACGCACGCGCGAACTCTGCACCGGATACACGCGCGACTATCTGCCGACGGTGTCCGCTGACGGGCAGACGGTCTACTTCACGACGACGCGTGAGGTGTCGGTTGTGGAAGGCCTGATGCTGGCGATGTCCTCGCACATTGCGCGCGTGCCATTTGACGGTTCGGCGAAGCCCGTGGTCGTCTTGCGCGCACCGGGTTCCTGTAGCTATAACACGGCGGTTGCCCAGCCGTCGCTCTCGCCGGACGGGCGACATCTCGTCTGGGCGCAGTTGTCGAGCCTTGACGAGGGGTGGGCGCTCTTCGGGGCGCGTTTGGACGAAATCGGCCGGCCGAATCGCCGCGTACTGCTGACGCCGGAGCTGCTGACGGCGCTTTCGCCGCGTTGGCATCCGGACGGCACGCTGGTGACGTTTACGGGCTTTCGACAGGACGATCCGGGGTATGGCGTCTGGCTGATGGACATGCACGCGTTTGCCTTGAAACGCGTCTGCGACGGCGAGAACCCGACGTTTTCGCCGGATGGAAAGTGGCTTTACTATGATCGCGAACGCCAGATCTATCGGCGGCCATTCGGCTCGGCGGATCGTCCCGTTCCCGGCGAGGTCACGTTTCGGAAGCCCGTCGGACAGGACGTCCCGCAGCGCGTCCTGTGGACTTCTGGCACGGGCGCAGGCGACGTGTCGACGATTGTCGGCAACCTGGGGCCGTCGTTTGCCGTCGGCTCCGATACGGTCGTCTATTTGCGGGCGAAGGTGCGATGGAACGGCGAAAAGGGGCTCCAGCGTTTCGTGCGCGGCATCTATGGGGAGTCCGACCAGGCGTTGCAGCTGTTCGCGACGGCGACGGGCGCAGTCTGGTTCTCGACGCGGGACAGCTACAACAAATTCGTAGGCGCGACGCAAGTTCTTCCGGGGCCAGGCGAATACGACCTCGTTGGCGTACGGACGCGGACCTGCCTGTATCTTTACGTGAACGGCGTGTCGGAGCGGGGATTTCGCAGCGGGCTCAACCTTTCGCTTGACCGTCCTGTGTCGTTCGAGATTGGCGTGGGCTGTCCGACTGGAACGTCTGTCCGTGCGGCCGAAATCGGCACGGGCTGGCCGAAATCGCTGCTGTCGGGTTGCCTGACGAAAGAGGAGGTGATGAAATGATCCTGACGGTTGCGCTGTTGGCTGCGGCTTTTGACGTGGTGGCACTCGTGGATTCGCTTGATTTCGCACAACAGTACGACATCGAGAAAAGCGAGGGAAACCTTCAGGTCCTTGAACACGTGCTCAGGACGTCGGCGACGGACGTCTGGTGGCGTGACAAGGGCGGTGGGCGTTTGCGCTATCCGTCCAAGGAAGAGGCCTATCCACTCAGCGAATTCCCCTTTGACCGGCACATCGTTCCGTGCGAAGACGTCTTCGGACACCTCCGTCTCGACCGTCCGGAGGCGAATCCGTTTCCGCTTGTCCGCCGCGAATGTGCGCGCCGAGGCCTTGGATTCGGTCTCCATACGACATGGGAGGAGACGCACAACCTCATTTCCCTCACGTCGAGCTGGACGCTGAACCACCCGCAGTTCTGGTGCTGCATGAACGGGCGCAAGCCCTTCCTGGCGACGTGTTCGATCGCCTATCCTGAAGTGGTCGCGCACAAGTTGCGGCTGGTGGACGAACGGCTCGCGCTCGGGCCCGGCACGATCTTCCTTGACCTCGCGCGCGACGGAAGCTGGAGCGTCATGCGGGAGTTCGTCAAGCCGATGACGGACGAATGGCGGCGCCGCTATGGCTGTGAGCCGCCGACGACGAATGACGTGCGCTGGACGGCTCTTGTGTCCGAACCCGTCACCGCCTACCTGAAGCAGTTCGCGGCACGGTGCCATGCGCAGGGCTGCCGGTTCGTCTTGGGCTTGCGCGACATGGAGGACATCGACAGCGCCTATCGCCGTTACGGCATTGACTGGCGCAAGCTTGCGACGGACGGGACGATCGATGCCGTTGTCGCGATGTGGTTTGTCTATGATCGCGCGAATGCATGGAATTCGATTGAGGCCATCTATCGCAAGGTCATGTCCGCGCGAGGCAAGGCAGACGTCTATTTCCCGTTGTCAGCCTACAACTATGGTGGCGCGGGCTATCCGAACCTCGCCCGGACGCTCGGAATTTCGGAGGCGGAGGCGGTTCGTCGACTCTTGCGGCTGGCGAAAGACGTCGGCGGGCGCGGCGTCGTCATGGAGTGCGTGGACTACGGGAACTATTCGCCGGCCGTCTGCGAGGAGATCCGTCGGTTTCGGGAAGCATTGTAGAGACGATGCAGACGCCGTTGAGCCTCTGAATCATGAAATATGGTATACTTGACGGCATGGGACTCTTGGAGAAGAAGCGACCACCGCTGAAGCTGCCGTTCAAGTGCGAGATGACGCGCGACTTTCGGATCGTCAGCCTGGAGCCGGACGGCGTGCTCTGCGTGCCGGTGTTGGGCATGAGCGACTACAAGGGGCCGCGCGCCCGTGCGCCTGAGCATACGCATCCGGAGTGCATCGAGATCTCCTACTGCCTGCGCGGCGAGCTGTCGTTTGCCTGTCAGGGACGGGAGTATCCGTTCCGAGCCGGCTCGGTCTTCGTGACCCAGCCGAAGGAGCCGCATCGCCTCCTTACGCCGGACAAGGGTCTGCGGATGTACTGGATGTTCTTCCGTGTGCCGCGTCGAGGATTCCCCCTGCTGAAGCTGGCGCCGTCGGAGGCGGAGTGGCTGAAGGGAAGGCTTCTGAACCTGCCGAGCCGCCTGTTTCCGGCGACCAAGCGCGTCCACGTTGCGTTCAAGCGGCTCTTCTTCCTGTATGACCGCGTGCCGAAGCGGACGCCGGAGCGGCGTCTTCAGCTGCGCGCGGCCGTGACGGAACTGCTGCTCGCCCTCGTCGAGGCCTCAGCGGAGACGCCTGATCGTCCGTCGGCGGGCCGCGTCGAGGCGCTGATTGAGGAGATGCGCGCGAAGCCCGGCGCGGACTACCCGATTGACGCATTGGCGGAACGTGCCGCGCTGTCGCCGTCGAATCTCGCCCTGCGCTTCAAGGCGCTCGTAGGACTGCCGCCGCACACGTTTCTCGTCCGCTGCCGGATCGCGCGCGCCAAGGAACTGCTGGCGGAATCCGACGCGAAGGTGACGGCTGTCGCGCAGTCGCTCGGCTTTCCCTCGGCGCAGCATTTCGCCACGCAGTTCCGAAACGTCACCGGCCGGACGCCGCGCGCGTGGCGGCAGGCGGCGCGCCAACCGGCGGCAGATAAAATGGTATAATACGCGGCGTTTTCATACGCGATTCCAGACATCATCTGTATTTTCAAACGCGAAATGGGAAACTGGTTAGCTGATTGACTGCCGGAGGTGAGCGTGGCACTGTTGAACAAGGGTCAGACATGAGTGATACAGTCCGAGTGATACAGTCTCGCCTTGAAATGAGAACATGACGCGGAAAATTCTCTGCGTAAACGACATGGAGACCGATGGCGTCCTTTGCCTGAACGCGGA
>CAKUGW010000090.1 GCA_934654805.1 uncultured Kiritimatiellota bacterium | reverse complement strand
GCCGCGCCGCCCTTCTCGCGCAGTTCGACCCCGCACCACGCGAACGTGCCCGCGCCCAGTTCCCAGGCGAACTCCGCCGCCGCCGGCGCCACGCCCGTGCAGTCGGCGGAAGCCAGCGCCGGAACGCCCCACGACTTGAACGACTTCGCCTCGCTCCAGGCCTCGCCGCGCGCGTTCTTCGCGTAAATGCGGAAGAAGTAGGCCGTCTCGGCCGTCAGGTCCGTGACGGTCGCCGTCTGCTCGCCCGCCGCCGTCGCCGTCGGCAGGGCCTGCGCGCGTTCCCACGCCGCAGCGTCTGTCCCGCCGTCCACGACGCCATAGTAAAGCGTCAGCTCCGCCGAATCGCAGCCGTTGCCGAGCGAAACGAGGTCTGCCGTGACGGTCGCGCGCGCGCCGTCGATGACGTTTGCGGACACCTCGCCGAGAACCGGCTTGCCGAAGCCCGTCCCGTCATCATGGCGGAAAAACGCCCCGTCGCCCGTGTCGAAAAGGAGTTCGTAGTCGTCTCCATTAATGGAATTATTTCCGCCGAAATTGTAACCGAAGCCCTTGGTCGCCGTCCAGCCGGCCCCGCCATAGGGACCCGCATCTCCGGTGCCGTTGCCGAAGCGGAACTCCACGTCGTGCCAGCCCTCCGTCATGGTTATGTCGCCCGAACTCTTCCGGCCGTTCCAGGTCGTATCCACGAGGACGACCTTCCCGTCAATCGCCATCCATCCGCTGTCGTCCAACGACTTGCAAAAGTGGTAGACGCCCTCCTGAAAGTACATCTGCCCCCAGTAGACGTAGGTGACGTTCGCCGCCCAAAAGGAATAGGCGTTCGCTTTCTCCAATGTTTCCGCCGCGTCCAGCCGGAGCGTCGAGTTCGTTTCGGCGGGGTAGTCCTTCCAGTTCGCATTGCCCGCGACCTTGCCGACCTTGAGACCGGGCTGCCACTCGGCGCGCAGGGCGAACGCGCCCAGACCGCCGAGACAGACCAGAATCGCCATTCGGCCGATTCGAGATAATATTCTTTTCATCACATTCCTCCCGTTGATCTCGCTATGGGTTAAAGTTTCGATGATTCACGACGGGGACAGAATAGCATTTTCCGCCCCGTCGGCGCGTTCACGAAATCATTTTGCGGTTTTACGAACACCGCGGAACTGGTCGAACCGGCGGCGCATCGCCCGTATCGTGTCGAAGCCCCGGTAGTACTCGAAGGTGTGGGCCTCGTGCAGCAGCATGCCGTCCGCGCCCGACTTGAGCACGGTGTCGGTGCGCAGTTTCATGGCACCCGAAAGGCTCGAGGCCGAGGCCCCCTTGTGCCGCTGGGCGTACGCCGAGAGCCAGCTCGAGAAGAAGAGAATCTCGGCGCGGCCCTTCGCGTAGTCCACGTATTCGGGCGCGAACACGTCCGCCGGCTCGTTCCCCGGCACGAGTTTCGAGGGGTCGAGCCCCTTCGCCTTCCAGTTCGGCACGGCGTCCCACGTCCACTCGTAGTCGCCGAGCACGAGGGAATCCGCCCAGCCTTCGTCGATCCACCGCTTCCAGTCGAGTTCCACGCGGTACTTCACGTTGTCCGACATGTAGGGGACGGCGAAGTCGATGGACTTCCCGAGGGGTGCGCCGACCATGAGCTTCATGTTCTCCTTGTGGACGCGCTCCGAGATCAGGCGGATGAGGAGATTGAAGCGGTCGGCGGGCAGCTTGCCGAAATCGCCGTCCGGCTCGTCGATTTCCAGGTGCCGCGCATGGCTGCCCATGGAGAGGTAGATTCCGTCGGGCTTGTACTTCCAGGAGAAGAGTTCCGCAATGTCTTCGATCTTCGCCCACATCGCGTCGTTGTTGGCATAGTTCCGCAGACCCGGCCAGGGCTTGCCCGCCTTGGAGCGGACGAGGGCCTCCGGGTGCTCGAGAAGCCAGCGGCCGTTCTGCTCGTCGAAGAGATCGACCCAGAAGTAGAGTTCAAGACCCTCCGCACGGCAGGCCTTCTGGGCCTCGACGAGGGGATCCATCGTCCGCAGGGCCTTCGCGAGCAGCGAGTCGGGGCGGTAGCGGTCGTCCTGGGGGACCTTGCCGTCCCTGGTCCGCGAACAGATGACGGAGCGGTCGGCCTTGGCGAGCCAGTCGGGCGTGGAGAGGCGCTTCGTGTGGTAGCCCGCGACGCCCAGGCCCGCGACGCGCCAGACGAGCCGGTCCACGCCGGCCTTGCGCGCCGTGCGGGCGAGCCGGTGCACGTGTTCGGGCCTCATCCCTTTCTTGTGCAGGCCCAGCTCGTCGAAGAAGTCGACCGTCAGGCAGATCTTGCGCCTCTTCGCGGCGGGGACGGGCTTCGCGGGGAGCTTCTTCTTCGGCGTCCACAGGATCAGCTTCACGTCCCACGGCGCGAGGTCGAAGCCGTCCATGTCGACTTTCTCGCCCGTCACGAGATCCACCGCGTCGGCGGCCGGGACGGCGAGGACGGGCTTGATCGGCCACGTCTCGTTCTTCAGGAGACCCGCGCCGCGCGGAGCGCGCTCGCTGCAGATCCACGTGAGGACGGCGGGGCGGCCCTTCGCGTCCTTCCACGGCACGGAACTGAACTCGATCGAGTCCTTCGCGGCGTTCTCGACGACGAACGGGCGCGGCGGCAGCTGCGGCAGGACAATCTCCCCGATCGTCTTGCACGCGGCGACCGTCGATTCGGGCACGGGCAGAACCCAGACCTGGCCCGGGATTTCATGCAGCCACGACGCGTCGCGCGCCCCCCCGAGGCGGTCGTGCGTCGGCTTGTTCCCGAAGACGAGAACCTTGCGGCCCTTGGCGATCCAGTCCTTGAGCCGCGCCTCCGTCTCGTCGGAAATGCCGTCCACCGAGGGCATCACCAGAAAGTCGTAGGCGTAGGCGTCCAGGCGACCGTCCGCGATGCGCTTCTCGGTCGCGTAATCGGGGATGTAGCCGAGGAACTTGAGCGCTTCCGAGACCGGCCTGAGCGCGGCGAAGTAGGCCTTGTTCATCGCGTCGCCCGGATCCAGCGGGGTCGGGTAGACGATGCAGAACGGGGAGCGCGGCAGCTTGTGGAAGGCGCGGATGGCCGCGTAGTTGCGCTGGATCTCGGAGGCGGCGTAGGTCGTCTCGTAGAGCGAGGCGAGACTGCTCATGCTCTGGGCGAACCACGGGTTGCCGTGCCACCCCCACCAGTCGACCGCCGCGAGCCCGTAATAGGCCGACTTCCACGCGTCGAGCTTGGCGCGGCGTCCGCCGCCCTTGAACTCGAGGTTCACCACGGGCTTGCCGGGCGTCAGGCACTGCAGCCAGTCGTAGTAGTTCTTCGCGAACGGATACGTTCCCGAATCCATTCCCACGACGTCGCCAAGATCGGTGATGCCTTCCTGGTCGGCGTTCGTGAAGGGCTTGTACCAGCCCATCTGCAGGTTGTTCAGCTTGTAGCAGATCCGCACGGTCTTGTCATACTTTCGGACTTCCGCCTTCATGAAGTCAAGGGCCTTCACGAGACGCCTGTGGATGAAGTCGTAATATTCACGGCCGCCCGCGCCATTGCCCTGAAGGGGAGGGGTGAGTTCGTCGAACGCGGTGTAGTCCGTCGCCCACTTCTCGTTCAGCGCGGCGATCGTGCCGTACTTCTTCTTCATTTCCTCGCGGAAGAGGGCCTGGAAACGGTCGCCGTAGTTCGCGTAGCCCGGCTCGTTGGCGAGCCAGATCGTGTTGATGGCGGGGTGGTTCGCCACGCGCGTCATGACGGTCTTGATGAGTTTCGCGCAATGCTCGCGGAACTTCGGGTGCTCGATGTCCCACGGCAGCATCCACGCGACGGAATGCGCCCCCGAGTTCGCATCGGGATATTTTTCGAACATCCATCTCGGCGGCGAACTGGTCAGCCCAAGATCGACCTTCATGCCGTATTTGAGACAGCGGTCGAGCGCGTCGGTCACCTTGATCCGGCCGGGGACGTTGCCGTCGCTCATGTAGAGTTCGCCCTCGGGTTCCTCGGTCTCGGAGTTCGTGAACAGGCGGTCGTGGTTGAACTCGAAGTGGGTGAGGTTCATGTGCAGGTCGCTGAGGATGTCCCAGTGGGGCCACACGTCCCACATGCACTGGCCGAGCAGGAAGATGGGCTTGCCGTCGGGCGTGGTGAAAACGCCGTCCCCGACGCTCAGGCGCTCCTTCGGCATGGGGATGAACGCCGAAGGAAAGGCGGTCTTCGGATTCTTCGCAATCCGCTCGTATTCGTCGAGAACCTTCGGGCCGACCACGTCGGCATACTGGGCGTTCTCGATCGGAATGTGGGTCATCCTGCTGTTGATCCAGTTGTCGTTGAAGCGGAGCGCGACCTTGAGGGCCGTGCGGAAGATGTCGGGGCGGCTGGTGTCGGCCCCGGCCTTGGCGGCCTTCTCGCGGGCCGCCTCGACCTTGTCGCGCCAGCCTTCGAGGGTCTTCGTCGCGTTGGTCACGGCCCCCTCGTCGTAGACGCGGCCGCCCGAACGATCCGCCTTCAGGACGGAAAGTTCCGCCGCCGAGACCGTCTGTCTGGCGAGTTCCTCGCCGTCCGCCGAATAGATGACGACTTCGGGGGCGTAGAAACCCGGCGGAATCTTCTCGGTTTCCTGCGCGATCTTGTCCTCGTAGCCCGCCGGCACGGGCTTCTGGAACGGGGCCTTGCCGCCCCAGGAGACGCTGTAGCCTGACTGGTTGCCGCCATGAATCTCAATCGGAACCTTCTGCGTGTAGCGCTTGCCCGTGTCGACGTCGACTAGCGTGAACTCCGACATCCCGACGCCGAATTTGTTCGGCGACCAGTATCTGAAATTGATCGAAATGCGATCCGAGGAGAGCGCCGACAGCGGCTCGACGTTCAGGCTGATTTTCGCTTTCGCCCACACATTGCCGAACGCCAGCAAGGCCATTGCCAGCAAACAGCCCATTCTCTTTCTCATCCTTATCATTTTTTCATCTCCTTTTCAGGTGTTGACGGTTTTTCAGTATCGTGCGACATTTCAATTCCATAGAAGTAGACGGGGATGGCCGACCAGCCGTGGCAGAGGCTCCCCGCGCCCGCGAAGGCGGGCCACCCTTCCTTCATCTCCCAGAAACTCGTCGCGCCCGCGTCCAGCATCGCCGACCACGTCCGGTCCATCGACTCCATGGCGCGGCGGGCGTACTCCCCGCCCGCCTTGCGGAGCGCGGCGTACTTGTGCAGGGACTGGCTGAGCGTCGTCTCGGTCCAGTCCGAGGGGCGGCTGAGTTTCTCGGCGAGGGCCGTCCGCGCGACCGGCGGAACGGCGTCGGCGAGAATGGCGAGGGATTGCACCAGTTCCGAAGCGGGTTCGCGGGCGAAGCCGCCGTCCCGAACGGCCATCTCGAAGCGCCCTTCCGCCGGATTCCAGAACCGGGCGGTGATCGCCGCACGCAGTTTCGTCGCGCACGCGCGCCACCGCACCGCCGCCTCGCGTTCGCCGAGAACGTCCGCCAGCGCGGCATCCGCCTCAAGGGCCGAAAGGAACAGCAGGTTGAGCGGAGCTTCGTAGCGAAGCGCGCCGTCGGGCAGGCGGCCGTCGCCCGAAAGGCCCTTCGCCCAGTCGTAGAACTGCCAGTAGCCCTTCCCCGTCGGACACGGCAGAAGCCCGTCCTTCATCTCGCCGATGCGCCTGTCGAGAATCGTCCGCGCGGTCGGGAACATCCGCCGGACGAACGCCTCGTCCTTCGTAAAGTCCCAGTGATCCTTGAGGGCGAGATTCCATGAAAAGGTGAAGGAGGGAATGGTGAAGTCCAGCCGCATGGGCATGCAGAGCGAGATCCAGCCGTCCGGCTGCAGACCCTTCGCGAGCAGTTCGAGCGACAGCGCGGCGAATGCCTCGTTGCCCTCAAAGGCATAATGACCCGCCAGGATCTGGTTGCGCGCGTCGTTCGCGTAAAGGGCCTGTTCGCGCCACGGACAGTCCTCGTAATGCTCGTGCATGCACAGTTCGAGCGTCCGCACGGCGGTTTCCCAGATTTTCTTCTGCACGGGGTTCAATCCGCCGGGGACGGGCCGCCGCCGCACGGGCAGCAGGACGGGTTTGACCGTCGCGGCGTTCAGCACGAAGCGGGTCTTCGCCCCGCGCACGTGGAGTTCGACGTAGCGGCCCGCCATGCGGCGCTGCCAGTTCGTGAACGTCTGCCGGCCCTCGCGGGCGACGTAGCGCCCGGCGAAATTGCGCGCGCCGACGTGCGCCCGGATGCGCCCGTTCTCGGCGTGTTCGGCCCAGCCGATGTCGATGACCGTTCCTTCGTCCGTCTCGCAGTCGAGATAGAGAAGCCCGCACTCCTCGCGGCCCAGATCGAGGAGAAAGGAGATGCCGGCCGAAAGGCAGGCGGGATTCGCCGTCTTGCCGTCCGAAAGCAGCACTTCCGTTGGCCAGAGTCCCGTCCGATCCATGCCCTCGGCGACTTTTTCGGGAACGGGCGACCCGTTGAGCGTCGCCTCGGCGATGACGCGGGAAGGAACCGGCGCATGGGTGCGGGCGAACGCGACGGGCCGGAGCCTCAGATCCATGGTGCGCGCGGGCCTCACGCAGTCGGCCGCCGCGACGGGCCGCCAGGCCGCCGGCTGCGCGTTCGCGCGGAACTCGAACGAATAGCCCAGCTGACCCGTGACGAGCGGCACGCCTTCGGCGCGGTTCTGCGTCGCCACGCGCCAGAAAGTCCCCTCCCCGCTCGATGCGGAGAAGTCCGCCCCCGTCAGGCGGAAGAGGAGACCGGGATCGCCCGGAATGTGCTGAAAGCTGTCGATGCCCTGCACGTACAGACGAACCAGAAGCTCGTTCTGCCCTTTTTTGACGGAGGGAATATCCAGAACGTCATAAAACCGCGCGGGCGGCACGTCGGGGAAGCGGAGCGTTTCCACGACCGGCTCTCCGTTCAGGAAGACGGCGCAGACCGTATCCGCCGCGAGGGCGAGGCGCGCGGCGCCGCCGTTCGGGGCCGTGAAAGGCGTCCGGAACTCGACGGTCGTGTTCGTCGCCGCGGCGAGGGCCTTCGGGAACACCCACGCCGCGTTCCCGAATCCGGGCTTGCCGGCCTCCGCGCAGAAGCCCGTTCCGCCGGCAAGGTACGCCGCCGCCAGCAGGCACGCCGTTTTCAACGTCTGTCGCATCTGCGGCCTCCCGTTCACTTCTTCTGACCCTGAAGACGGATGCGGTAGGCGTTAGGACCCGGCTTGAGATTCAACTTGTCGCCCGGCAGTTTCTCGTTCGCCCGCAAATCGACAATCTCCTCGACCGGGAGGGTCGTCTCAAGCTTGACGCGAATCTTGGCGTGCAGATCCTCCGCCGGAGTCAGGACGACGAGCGACCACGAGCCGTCTTTCAGCTTCACCGCGCGCCAGTCGTATCCCCTGAGCGCGTCGGGGTTGTCCTTCTCGTCGTCCGCCGCGACGATGCGCACGTCCTCCACGAGTTTCTCGCGCACCATCACCTCGTTCAGAACCCTGTCGTAGATGCGGCGGCGGGCCGTATTGTCCGGGGCGGGACCGCCGCGCAGGACGACACCGCCGTCCGCCACCGGGTCGTCCAGGAGTTCCAGCGCATCGATGCGGATGACCCGTCCGCGCCCGACGCGGTAGACGTGGGCGTACTCCCCGTAAGGCTCGCCGCCCTCCTGGATCAGTTCGCGGGTGTCGCGGGGGTCGCCGTCCTCGTTCGTGCGGAAGCCGTTCTTCAGGGCGATGAGCGTACCTCCGTTCTTGACGAACTCCAGCACGCGGGCGTAGGTCGCGTCCTTCACCCACATGGACTCCGCCGCGAAGAGAATCTTCTGCCACCGCAGGTCGCCGCGCGCCGCCATGCGCTCCGACACGTAGGACGGACGCAGACCGAGCATATACTGCGGCGGGGCGATTTCAAAGCGCATCCGCACCAGCTTGAGGTCGGTGCGGCGCTCGCACACGTCGGGGAAAAGGGTCGCGATGGGGGCGCGCTTGACGACGAGCGGGTGGACGTAATCCGCATAAAGGCGGCGGATGTCGAGACCCGAGAAGACGAGGGCGTCCATCGAACGCGCGTTCGAAATCGAATCCGAGAAGCGCGGGTTGGAGTGCCAGCACCACCAGTTCCCGTCCGAGAGACCGTGCAGCGCCATGCGCCAGGCGACGCTGCTGACGACCGCCTCGTTCAGGTACCAAATGTGCACTTCCGTGTCGGCGATCGGCCGCTTCGGATAGACGGAACGGAAAAAGTCGAGATAGAGCGTGTCGCGGTCGCTGTTGTTGCCGTCGCGGCCGACGATCTCGAACGGCTCCTGCATTTTCTCGAGGTCGAAACTCGACAGCGAGGTTGACATGAACTTCACGTGCGTCGGGAGGTCGGGACGGTACTTGCGCGCCTCGTCGTGCAGGCTCTTGAAGAAGTCCGCAAGAAGGTTGTCGCGGAAGGTCTGGAAATCGTTCCAGGGCGCGTAGTTCGCCGGATCCGGCCACTGGATCAGCTTGATATCGTCGAAACCGGCGTAGTTCGACTTCCAGCGCTTGTTCAGCTTGGCGATGTCGTTGCCGTACAGGGGCTTCAGGTATTCGTTGATGAAGTCGCGGCGCGTACGTTCGGAATAGTTCAGATACCACGGTTCATTCCACAGCCACAGGGAGTGGATACCGTCGAAAAGACTGTAGCGGCTCCAGCCGGGGATGCTCTTCGCATACCCGTTGCGGATGGCCTCGCGCACGGCCGGATGCTGGACGACGAACGGGAGGAAGTTGTTGGGATCCATGTTCTTGACGTCCGGGTTCGCGGCCAGGAACTTCGAGCGCCTGGCGTCCGCGCCCGTCAACTGCAGGTCGGGCACACCGGGGTTGACGTTGAGGCGAATGCCCGCGTCGTGATAGGCTTTCATTACCGAATAGGCCTCCTTCGCGCGGCGGGACGTGAAGTCGTCCGGCGCGAACTCCGCGCCACCCAGTTCGGTGCAGACCGAATTGAAGCCGAGTCCGACGACATAAGGCGTCTGGTCGCGCAGATACCAGAACGTGCAAGGCCCCCAGAGGAAGACGGGGCGGTCGCCCACGCGGTAGAATCCGTCCCGGATCTTGATTGCAGACGGGTCGTCCTGGGGGACGAGCATCTGCGCCGAAGGGTCGGCCAGGATGCGCTTCGCGTAGGCCGTCGCCTTCTCGTAGATCCCCTTCAGGTAGTCGGTGTTGCGGAGGACGCGGGCGGGATCGCCGCGCTTCAGGTCGCTTTCGCACTGGGGGATGAACATCTGCAGCATGGTCAGCCAGGCCTTGGGATAGACCGTGTCGCATCCGGCGGCCACCACTTTCGCATAGAGGTTGGAGTAGGCCGAGAGGTCGTTCCGAAGCGCGGCAATCCGCGCCTGAACGCCCGCAAGGTGGTAGACTTGCGCACGGTTGCCGACGGCGGGCACGTGGACCGGGAAGGTCCTGACGCCGCCCAAACGCACGGCAAACGCGTTCTTGCCTTCGGGCATCGTTTCGGGATCCACCGCGAGAACGAAGTTGGTGGTCGCGCCCGCGCCGAGCTCGAGCGGCTTCGACGCGAACGCCTTGCCGTCCGCCGCATTGACGAGTTCGAGGTTGCCCCTGAACGCCGCGCCCGCATGAACGGACACGTCGAACGCCGCCTCCTTGCGCAGGAAGGTGTGGTTCGGAACCTGGGCATAGGCCGTTGTCGCCGTCGCGCCCGCGGGCGGGTCGCAGACGACGCGCGCGAAGTGCCCGCCGCTGTAGGTCCCGGCCAGACCGGGCGTCCAGGCGACGACGCCGTAGTTCGCGGCGGCGCCCGCCCCGTCCCCGTCACGATCGGAAACCGAGATGTTCATGCGGAACGCATCCCCTCTCACCGGGTCGATCGGCAGCAGGGTCTTCCAGGGAATCGCAATCTCCGTGAACGACCCCTTGCGGCAAGTGAACAGCTTGGAATCCGCCGCGGAGACGGGGCCGTCCTGCTCCAGGATCGCGCGGCGTTCCGTCTCGCTGCCGCAGGCCGCCTGCAACGTTCCCCATTCCATGCGATTCTGGGAACGTACGACATGCACGCCCACGCCGCCCTTGCCGTCATCGACGAACGCGAAATGCACGTCGTCCGCCAGATAGCGTTCGCCCACGTCGCGCCAGCCGTGGATCGGCCGGCAGTCCGCCCGCGTGAAGGCGACCTCGATGCGGTTGGGGGCCGGGGGCTCGTCGTCCGCGACCTGAACGCCGATGTAGAGGTTGTCGAAGTCGCGCGCGAGGTAGACATCCGCCGACAGGTCCGCGTCACCGTGGTAGGCCCCCGAAAGCCACGACACGTGCTTGCCGCCGGCAAGCCGAACGGGCTTCACGCCCAGTTTCCGCCACTTGGCGAGATCGCCGTCCGCCCGCAACGGAGTCTTGGCCCACGCGAGATGGTACTCGATTTCCTCCACGGGCACTTCCGAGACCGCCTCCTGCGACTTGATGTACACGGCTCCCTCGAGAGGAGACTCCTTCTTTGCGTTCGTATCCTCGCCCCGTACGGCGTTTCCGCCCAGGGACAGGGCCAGCAGCACACAGGTGCACACAGTTGATTTATGCATCTTTCTTTTCTCTTTGTTTCTCAAATTCAAATTGTTTCCGGTTTCCCGACTTCAAACGGCGGCCGCGTGGAGCGCGGCGTTTTCCTTCACGACGCCCAGCGCGGCGAAGCGGCGGGCGTAGTCCGCATACTGGGCCTCCGTCAGGGGTTCGAACGGCTTGCGGTAGCAGCCGCAGTCAAGCCCGATGAACTTCATCATCGCCTTGCGATAACTCCAGTTGTCGGACTCGATCATCAGTTCGACGACCCGGTTCGCCTCGTCCTGCACCTTCGCCGCCGCCGCGAAATCGTTCCGGGCGGCCAGGGCGCAAATGCGGGCGAAATGCCCCGGGATGATGTTGTAAGTCGTGCCGATGCCGCCCGAGAAGACGTTCCCCAGGGCCAGACCGCAGAGAAGCTGCTCGTCGCACCCGGCGAACCAGATCGTCTCGCGGTCGAGTTTCCGGTGCAGGCATTGCGCCGCGTAATAGTCGCGCCCCGTGTATTTGATTCCCTTCACGTTCGGCAGGTCGAAGAAGCGGACGTCGCGTTCGGGAACGAGCGCCGAACCCATCGAATAGATGAGGAACGGCAAGTCCGTCGCCGCCGTGATGGTGCGATAGTGGTAGTAGGTCGCCGCGAAGGACGTGCGGTAGAGCTGCGGCGTGATGGAACTGATCCAGTCGACGCCGATTTCCGCCGCGTACCGGGCCAGCCGCACGGAATCGTCCGTACAGTTCGCCCCCACGTGGGCAATCAGCTTGCCGCGCCCGCGGTTGGCTTCGACGGCGGCCTTCATGACCTCGCACCGTTCCTCGACCGACAAAAGCCACCATTCGCCCGTCGTGCCCGTCAGGTAGAATCCGCGCAGGCCGTTCGACAGCCCGTAGTCCACGATGCGGGCGATCATTTCGCCGTTGACGCGGCCTTTTTCGTCATACGGCGTGAAGAGAGCCGCCCAGGCCCCCGCCATGCCCCCGAATTCATTTCCCGTCAGTTCAGGACCCAACATTTTCTCCCTTTCCCTTCCCTTTTGCTCCGACCGCCGCGCTTACGATGGGCGCGACAATCAATGAGACCACCATGCCGAGCGTACCGTAGAGCAGGAGATGGGGCTTCCCGGGGAACGCCACGCGATCGAGACCGATCGTCACGGCATAGTTCGCCAGAAGCCCCGCCAGCGCACCCGCGCCGTTCACCCGCTTCATGAATACGCCCATGAAGAACAAACTGCCCAGCCCGGCCGTGAGAATGCCGAGAAAACGCTGGAACTCGTCGTAAATCGAAAGAATCTGCGCATTTGCGAGGACGAGCGCGAACGCCCCGCCCAACAGCCCCGTGACGACCGTCGAGATGACGCCGCAGCGGAACTTGCCGCGCTCCGTCGCCCCCGGCACAAGCCGCGCGTAGAAGTCGGCCGTGACGGCACTCGCCGCCGAATTGAGATTCGCCGACAGCGTGCTCATCGTCGCCGCCGCAACCGCCGCCAGCACGAGCCCGGAAAATCCCGTCGGCAGGCTGTTCGCGATGAAGACGGGGAACACCGCGTCGTTCTTCTCCAGAACGGCCCCCAACTGCTCGGGATGCGAGGCGAAGAACGTCCACAGAGCCACGCCGATGACGAAGAAGACCGCGCAATTCAAGACGGAAAGAACGCCGTTGAACAGAATCGACTTCGCCGCCCCCGCCTCGTCGCGTGTCGTCATGTAGCGCTGGACGACGCATTGGTCGGAGGTGTAGCTGGCCAGGTTGGCGACGATTCCGCCGACGAACGCGACCCAGAAGCAGGGCTTCGTCCAGTCGAGGACGAAATCGAACACGCGGAACTTGCCGGCCGCCGCCCCCATTTGCACGAAACCGGACAACCCGCCGTCCGTGCCGACGACGAGAAACACGAGGATGGCGATCGTGGAGCCGATGAGTATGACGGACTGCACGAAATCGCTCCAGACCACGGCCTCGACCCCGCCGACCGTGCAATAGAGTATCGTGACGAGCGAAATGGCGACGATGGACAGGTTGACGTCCAGCCCCGTCACCGCCGCGATGGCCACGGCGGGCAGGTAGGTGACGATGGCCGTGCGGGCGACCATGAAGGCCACGAACGCGGCGGACGCGAACAGGCGCGCCGCGAGATTGAAGCGAACTTCCAGGAACTCGTAGGCGCTCGTCAGGTTCAGCCGGCGGAAGAACGGCAGATACCACTTCACCACGACGGGGGCCAGAAGGAATATCCCGAAAGCGAGCACGAAATAACGGCAGTCCCCGAGAAAGCTCATCGCCGGAATCGAAAGAAAGGTGATCGAGGAGAACATCGTCGCATAGATGGACAGGCTCACGACCCACCACGGCAGCCTTCCCCCCGCCCGGAAGTAGTCGTCCGACGAACGGTTCCGCCGCATGAACCAGAACCCCATCGCCGCCATGCCGAGAAGGTA
>CAKUGW010000089.1 GCA_934654805.1 uncultured Kiritimatiellota bacterium | reverse complement strand
GCGTAGAACATGCCGCGGTGGAGGCGGCTCGGCACGAGGTAGTCGCGCGCGCCCTCCGGCGAGGAAGCCGTCAGGATTGGCGTCTGGAACTCGTTGAAGCCCTTCTCCCACATCTGCTCGCGCAGGAAGCGGATCACCTGCGAGCGGAGGATGAGGTTCCTGTGCAGCTTCTCGCGGCGGAGGTCGAGGAAGCGGTACTTGAGGCGCACGTCCTCGCTCTCGTCGGCCTTCTCGTCGGGGATGTAGATCGGCGTCACCTCGGACGCGCCCTCCATCACGAGCTCGTTCGCCTCGATCTCGATCTCGCCGGTCGGCAGGTCGGGGTTGACCGTGTCGGGCGTGCGGAGCTTCACCTCGCCCGTCACGGTGATGACCGACTCCAGGTGGGCCTTCTCGACGAGGCCGAAGAAGCTGCGCGACGGGTGGACGACGACCTGCGTGAGGCCGTAGTGGTCGCGCAGGTCGACGAACAGGATGCCGCCGTGGTCGCGCAGGCGGAACATCCAGCCGGAAAGTCGAACGGTCTTGCCCGCGTCAGCCGCGCGGAGCTCGTTGCAGGTATGGGTACGGTAGGGATGCATGGATCTGTTTTCTCCTCAAAAATTTCCGTGTATTATACCATATTTCATTCAGCCCCTGCGGCCGCCGGCCCACCGCGCATTCGCCCGGCCCTGCTGTTCATGTTCCGACGACGGCTTCCTGCGCGAATGGGCGCGCCTTCAGAGGACGATGTTGCCGAGGTCGGGGACCTTCCGCGTCATCCACGCCTTGCAGGCCGTGTAGACCTCGTGCGCCGTCAGGTCGTCGCCCAGCGCCTCGACCGTCGCCGCGTAGTCGTCGAGGTCGGCGCGCGTGAGGCGCGAGAGCAGCTTCGAGATGACGGGGATGTACGTCGCGGACATCGAGAGCGCGTCGATGCCCATCGCCGCCCAGAGGATGCCGACGATCGGGTCGGACGCCGACTCGCCGCAGACGCTGACCTTGATGCCCTGCGCGCGCGCGGCGGCGACCACGCCGCGCATGAGCCGCAGGATCGCCGGGTTCGTCGGCTGGTAGAGGTGCGCGACCGACTCGTTGCCCCGGTCGGCCGCCATCGTGTACTGCACAAGGTCGTTCGTGCCGATCGAGAAGAAGTCGACGTGCTTGGCGAGCGCCGCCGCGTTGAGCGCCGCCGACGGCACCTCGATCATCGCGCCGACGGGCATCTTCGGGTCGTAGGCGAGCCCCTCCGCGTCCAGCCCGCGCCGCACCTCGTCGAGGATCTTCGCCGCCGCGTGCAGCTCCTCGACGCACGCGATCATCGGGTACATGAGCGAGACGTTGCCCTCGGCCGACGCGCGCAGCACGGCCCGGAGCTGCGTCCGCATGACGTCCGGGTGCGAGAGCAGGTAGCGGATCGACCGGTTGCCGAGGAACGGGTTCGACTCGCGCTGCGCCGTGTCCGTCCGCTGCGAGATGCCGCGCACCAGCTTGTCGCCGCCGATGTCGAGCGCGCGGATCGTGACGGCCCCCCGGTCGGAGAGCGTCTTCGCGAAGCGCGCGACGTCGCGGTAGGCCGCATACTGCTTGTCCTCGGACGGCTCGCCCTCCTCGTTGAGCCAGAGGTACTCGCTGCGGTAGAGGCCGACGCCGCGCGCGCCGAGCTCGCGCACGCCCTCCAGCGGCGCGCCGGGGTGCAGGTTCGCGCACAGGAGCACCTCGCCGCCGTCCTTCAGCGTCCCCGCCGGCGCGCCCGTGAAGACCTCCTCCGAGATCTCGCGCTGGCGCTCCATGAGGTCGCGGAAGTCGAGGATCGTCCGCGCGGTCGGGCGCACCGTGACGTGGCCGAGCGTGCCGTCCAGGAGCACCGTGTCGCCGGCGCGCACGCACGACGTGACGTCGCCGAGGCCCGTCACGGCCGGGATGCCCATCGCGCGCGCGAGGAGCGCGACGTGGCTCGTCGTCGAGCCGCCGTTCGTCGCGAAGCCCAGCACGAGCTCGCGCGGCAGCTGCACCGTCTCGGACGGCGTCAGGTCGTCCGCGATGATGATGGACGGCGTCTTCAGCTCAAGGTGCGGATCGACCGCGAAGCCGAGCAGGTTCTTGAGGAGGCGGCGCTCGACGTCGTCGAAGTCGCGCACGCGCTCGCGGAAGTACGGGTCGTTCATCCGCTCGAACACCGCCCGCGCGCGGTCGACCGTGCGCCGCACGGCCGCCTCGGCGTTCAGGCGCTCGTCGCGGATGGCCTTCTCGACCTCGCCGACGAGGGCGGGGTCCTCGATCAGCATCAGGTGGCACTCGAAGATGCGCGCGTCGCCGCCGCCCGTGCGCGCCTTCAGCACGGAGACGAGGCCCTCGAGGTCGCGCCGCGTCTCGAAGAGCGCGCGCCTGAAGCGCAGGAGCTCGTCGCCCTCCCGGCCGGGCTCGACCAGGTATTCGGGCACGGGGATGTCGCCGTCCCCGCGATAGACGAACGCGGGGCCGAGGGCATAGCCGCGGGCCGTCGCCAGGCCCGACAGCGTCTGCATCTCCGGCTTACTGCTCATCCGGGATGTCGAACTTGCGCCCGACGAGGGCCGCGAGGTCGTCCAGCGCCTCCTGGGCCTGGGGGCCGCTCGCGGAGATCCGGAGGACCGACCCGCAGACGGCCTCCAGCGTCATCAGCGCCATGATCGACTTGCCCGAGACGACGTTGCCGTCCTTCTCGACCTCGATCTCGGCGTCGTACTTGCTGGCGGTCTTCGCGAAAAGGCCCGCCGGGCGCACGTGCATGCCGTAGCGGTTCTGGAGCGTCAGCTCGCGTGTGATTTTCTCGGCCATGATTACCTTCTTCCCTTCCTTTTGACAGTGACTGAAACCTTCTTCGCAGCCTCCCGCTCCGCCCGCAGGCGGAGCCGCTCCGACAGCGCGCCGACGGGGTCGCCGCCGGCCTGCAGGAGCTTCTGCTGCATCGCCGCGGTCTCGACGAGATTGACGAGATCGCGCCCCTCGGAGACGGGGATGATGATGTTCGGGACCTCGACGCCGAGGATCGTCCGCACGCGCCGCGTCTGGCCGATGCGGTCGATCTGGCTCGCGACATCCTCCAGGCGCCTGAACGTGACGACGAGGTCGAGGCGCTTCTCGCCGCGCACGGCCTGCACGCCGAAGAGGCTCGGCACGTGCATGATGCCGATGCCCCGGATCTCCATATAGCCGGCCGTCGAGTCGGACGCCGACCCGTAGACCAGGCTGTTGCCGATCGCGCGCCGCACGCACGTCAGGTCGTCCGCCACGAGCGCATGGCCGCGCTTGACGAGGCCGAGCGCCGTCTCGGACTTGCCGAGCCCCGGGTCGCCCTCGAAGAGGACGCCGAGCCCGCAGACCTCGACCATCGTGCCGTAGATCGTCGCCGACGGCGCGCGCAGGCGCTCGAACACGAACGCGCTGTTGTGCACGAAGTTCCGCGTCTTCATCGGCGTGGCCATGAGGACCGCGCCCGCCGTCTCGGCGAACGCGGTCTCGACCGGGCTGGGCCTCTGGCCGTTCGCGAAGACGAAGCAGAACGCCTTGCGGTCGACGAGCGCCTTGAACCGCTCGCGCCGGACATCCGGCGCGAGCGAGTCGAGGTAGGCCATCTCGGCCGTCCCGAGGAGCTGCAGGCGCTTCCAGGCGAAATGCTCGTAGAAGCCCGCGAGCGCGAGCCCCGGGCGGTTCGCGATCGGCTCCTCGATCACGCGGTCGAGGTTCTGCCCGCCCGCGACGAGCGTGAGGGACAGCTCCGCCCAGCCGGCCTCGTAGAAGTCGGCCGCCGTCACGGCGCGTCCCTTTTCGCTCGCCTTGGTGGGCAGGTGCTCCATCGCGCCCCTCAGTTCTTGACGGACGCCGCGCGCTGCTCGCGCACCTTGCCCTTGCGCGCCTTCACGCGCATGCGGAGGAGCTGGCGCTCGGCCCGCGCCGCCGCCGCGTCGATGACGCTCTTGCCGCTCTCGGAGAACTCCTTCGCGCCGACGGCGACCTCGCCGAGGCGGTTCGCCACGACTTCGGCCATGTACATGTGCTTCTTGATGTCGACGTCGATCACGATCGCGACCTTCGTCACTTTCGGAAACTTCGCCTTCAGCTGCTCCATGCGCCGCTCCGCGTAGTCCTTCAGCGCCTCGATCCGCACGTCGCTGTGTCTCATGGTGATTTCGATGCTCATCTTCTTTTCTCCTTTCGGTTGGCCCGTCCGGAACCGCCGGCAAACCGTCCGGCGCCCCCGGCGCACGGCCGGTTCACTACATCCTGAAATTCTCCCCCAGGTACTTCTCGCGCACCTCCGGGTCGGCGACGAGCTCGTCGCTCGTGCCCTCGCGCAGGAGGCGGCCGTCGTAGACGAGGTAGGCGCGGTTGACGACCGAGAGCGTCTCGCGCACGTTGTGGTCGGTGATGATCACGCCGAGGCCCTTTGCCGCGAGCCGCCGCACGATGTCCTGGATCTCGTTCACGCTCAGGGGGTCGACGCCCGCGAACGGCTCGTCGAGCATGAGGATCGCCGGGTCGCGCACGAGCGCGCGGGCGATCTCCAGCTTGCGCCGCTCGCCGCCCGAGAGCGTGTAGGCCGGCTGCTTGGCGACCTTCATGAGGTCGAAGGGCGCGAGCAGCTCCTCGGCGCGCGCGTCGCGCGCCTTCCGCGAGAGCGGCAGCGTCTCCAGGATCGCCATCACGTTGTCCCACACCGACAGCTTGCGGAAGACGCTCGGCTCCTGCGCGAGGTAGCCGAGCCCCTTGCGGGCGCGGACGTACATCGGGCACTGCGTGATGTCCTCGCCGCGCAGGACGACCCGCCCGGACTCGGGCTTCACGAGCCCGACGATCATGTAGAACGTCGTCGTCTTCCCCGCGCCGTTCGGGCCGAGGATGCCGACGATCTCGCCGCACGCGCACCTGACGCTCATGCCGCTGACGACCGTGCGGTCGCCGTAGACCTTCACGAGATCCGTCGCCACGAGGTCGGGCGCGCGGCCCGCCTCCCCCGCGCGCTCGTTCGCCATCGCGCGCATCGCGTCCATCACCAGGTCGCTCACAGAATGCCCTCCTTCTTCCCGTCATGTTCCGCCGAGATGCGTGAATTCGAGACCTCCACCTGCTCCGAGTCAAGCCAGAAGCGGATGCGGTCGCCCTCCACTTCGCTCGCGTTCTCGCCGCGCTCGACGAGATGCGCGCGCACGCCCTTCGCGCCGAACAGCTCGATCTCGCCCTTCCTCTTGCGGTAGGTCGCCAGCGCGCACGTCCCGACGCGCGTGGCGTTCGAGATCACGACGTTCCCGGCCGCCACGACGCGCGAAAGGCGGTTCGAGGCCGCGAGGAACGCGAACACGCGGTCGGCGCAGAGCGTGTAGTCGCCCTCGTACTCGACGACCACGTTCCCGTCGAAGAGGATGACGCCCGCCTTGCGGTCGAAGTCGCTCGACGCGCTGCGGATGCGCGCGGACTGGCTACCCCCCCGGCGCCGGGCCTCCCCGCCCGCGCGCGCCTCGCGGTCTTCGCCCTCCGCCACGGCGGCGGACGCCTTCGCGTCAGCCGCCTCGTTCGGATCCAGGAGAAGCGCCACGCCCAGCAGGCCAATGAGGAAATGCGCCATCAGAAAAGCCCTCCCCCGCCCTTCAGGTCCTTCGATTCGAGATCGGAATCCCGCGTCACGCGGACGTACTCCTCCGGCGAGGAGAAGTAGACGCCGCGCCCCCGGAAGACGCTCTCGCCCTGCGTCAGCTTGGCCGGCCCCTCGGCCCAGCCGCTCTTCGTCAGGCGGTCGACGACGCAGCTCTGGGCCTCAAGCGTCAGGTCGAGCGTGCCGTCCCTCTTGAACTTGCGCACCGTGACGCCCTCCGCCCAGACAAGCCCGGACGCGATGAAATACTGGGCCTTTCGCGCGTGGACGGAGGTCTTCACCGAGCCGTCCGGGAACGTCTCAATCGGCACCGTCACGTCCTCCGCCGGCGTCTGCACGTTCTGGGCGCACTGACGGTAGGCGTCGCGCAGGCGGCTGATCTCGTGCTCGAGGTCGGCGCGCTTCGCCAGCCACGCGGCCGAGTCGAACGCCCGCACGCCCAGCGCCCACAGCAGGCACAGCGACAGCAGGGCGCACGGGCCTGCGCCGCGCGCAAGCCCGCCGCCGCCGAACGCGGCACCCGTCTCGACCCGAAATTTTGTCATGCCGCGAATTATACCAAATCACCCGCGAAAATTCTATGCGGTAGCCGCACGTGGACGGCCTGCCTCGCGCTCGCGATGTCCCAAGCCGATCGCCAAGAGGGCGAAAAGGGCCACGAGCAGTTCGCCGCCCTCCTCAAGAGCCGTGCAGAGGGATTGCGCGGACGTGACGCCGGCGGCGCTTTTCGAAAGGCCGTGCGCATGGTCGAGCCAGGACGGCAGCCGATCGAACGTCTGGGCCATCAGGCCGGAAACGCCAAAGCACCCGACGGCCCAGGCCGACGGCACGAGCCGGAAGACGCCGACGATCCAGCTCTTCAGCAGATAGGCAAAGCCCGCCGCAAAGACGCCGAAGAGCGCGACGAAATAGCCGAGGATCGCGGCCTTCATGCCCAGGGGGACCGCCGGATTCGTGAGAACGCGCATCTTGAACGGCGTCCCCGCAAGCGGCGCGCCGCTCGGCTTGACAAGCCCCGGCAGGAGGCCGCCGTCTTCCGCGACGAAATCCGGATAGAGCGCATGCAGGGCCAGCAGGTGGAGATCCGTCTCCTTCACGACCGCCATCACGGCGACCACGCTCACCATCGCGCACAGCGTCGCGCGACGCGCCGCCGACCCATCAAAGGGGCACTTCCACCAGACGAGCGGAACAATCGCCGCGAAGAACGGCAGCGTCGCCAGTTCAAGCGGAGAAGACCCGTCTCGGTCGAAACAGCAGACGAGCGCCGCAGGGTCTGACAGCGCCCAGACGCCGAGCAGTGCCGCGACCAGCAGGCACCACGCGAGAGGGCAGACGAGGAAATCCCTTCGCCCCGGGCCCAGCGCGCCACACGATATCTTCAGCTTCATGTCGCGTATTATACCAAAAACCTACAGGCGCACGGCGTTCCAGAAGGCCTGTCCGTCGGCGACGAGATCCCTGAGCGACTCCTTGCGGGCGAGAATCTCGTCCACGCGCTCCTCGACCGTGCCCGCCGCGATGAAGAGGTGCACGAAGACGGTCTGCGTCTGGCCGAGGCGGTGCGCGCGATCCGTCGCCTGGTTCTCGACCGCCGGATTCCACCAGCGGTCGTAGTGGATGACGTGCGTCGCCTTCGTGAGGTTGAGGCCGAAGCCGCCGGCCTTGAGCGAGAGGATGAAGACGCCGGGGCGGCGCGACGCCTGGAAGTCGCGCACGAGCGCTTCGCGCCGCGCCGCGTCCAGCGCGCCGTGCAGGAACGGCACGCGCCGCCCAAACCGCTTCTCGAACGCCGTCTGCAGCGCCGCGCCGACGCGCGCATACTGCGTGAAGACGAGCGCCGACTCGCCGTTCGCGAGAATCTGCTCGACGAGCTCGAAAAGCCGCAGCCGCTTGCCCGACTCCGCCGCGCCGTCGCCGTCGCAGATGAGCTTCAGCCGCGTCAGGAGCGCGAACACGTCGCCCTGCTCCCGCTCGCGCGCACGGAAGTCCTCCAGCGCGGCCTCGTAGGCGCGCCGCTCGGCCGGCAGCAGCTCGCAGTATTCGCGGATCTCGCGCTTCGGGCCGAGCTCGGCGGCGATGCCCGCATCCGTCTTGAGCCGCCGCAGCACGAACGGCTCCAGCGCGCGCTTCAGCCGCTGGGCCGCGCGTCCGTGCTCGTCGGCGGCGATGGGCTTCGCGAACCGCTCGTCGAACGCCTTGCGCTCGCCGAGGAAGCCAGGGTTCAGGAACTCCTCGATCGACCAGATGTCGGCGACAGAGTTCTCGATCGGCGTGCCGGTGAGCGCGAGCCGCTTCGCGGGCGTCAGCGCGCGCACGGCCCGCGCGACCTGCGTGTCCGGGTTCTTGATCGCCTGCGCCTCGTCAAGGACGAGGCCGCCCCACGCGACGGACGCGAACGCCGACTGCTCGCGCACGAGCAGCGTGTAGCTCGTCAGCACGACGTCCGCCGCAAGCGCCGCCCGGCGGAAGCCGCTCGCGAGATGGCGCATCGAGCCCTGATGGACGTAGACCTTCAGGCCGGGCGCGAACTTCGCGAACTCGTGCGCCCAGTTGGCCAAGAGCGTCAGCGGCGCGACGATGAGGACGGGGCCCGCCGCAGAAGACGCCTCATCCCGCACGTCTCCACCTTCCGCCTTTCCGCCTTTCCACCCCGTCACCCACGCGATGGTCTGGATCGTCTTGCCGAGGCCCATGTCATCCGCCAGGAGCGCGCCGAACCCATGTTCCGTCATGAAGCGAATCCACGCGACGCCGGCGCGCTGATAGTCCCGCAGGCTTCCCTCAAAGCCCGCCAGCGGCAACTCCGTTCCCCATCCCCCAACTTCTTCCTTCTTCCCTCTTCCCTCTTCCTTCTTCCTTCTTCCTTCTTCCTTTTTCCTTCTTCCCTCTTCCCTCTTCAGCTCCTCCACCAGTCCCCGCACCCAGCCGTGCGCGACGACCTCCTCAAGCTCCAGCTTGCCGACATGGCCGAGGCCGAGCGCAAACGCGAGCGGATGCGCCTTCTTGCCCACGCCGCGCTCCAGCGCGCGCAACGCCTCCTTCAGGATGTTGCGGTCGACTTCGATCCAGTGGTCGCGGAAGTAGACGAGCGTCGAGCCCTGGTCGAGCAGGAAGCGAATCTCGTCCGCCGTCACGGGCTCGCCGGCGACGCGCACGACGAGCTTGAAGCGGACGCCCTGCGCCCGCGCCCCGACCGCCGGCGCGGCGTCTGCGGCCTCGACCTCGGCGGACGCCGTGACGGCCGCCGCGAGATCGACGCCCGTGACGCCGTAGCCCGCGTCCTTCAGGTCGCGCGCGCCGCGCCGCACGAAGTCCTCGGCCTCGCCGCGCGTCAGGTCGACGGCGAGACGATCCGTCCCCTTCTGCGACCGCAGTCCGCGCAGCGGCCCGAAGACGTAGGCCGCCTGCCCGAGGGCCTTCAGTCCGGCGCGTCCGCGCGGCACGGCGCACGACAGCCGGAACATCTCGCCGACGGTCGCCAGGTCAAGGCGAATCGCCGCGCGCGCCGCCTTGTCTTCCGCCGCGTTGCCGCTCCACGCCGCGAGCTCGGCGGCGAACGCCGCGCATTCGGCGTCGTCCCAGACGACGAGGCCCGTACGGCTCTTGAGGGCCATGATCCAGGCGTCGTGCAAGGTCTCGTGCCGGTCCTCCTCCGCGTCTTCGGTGAGGCGCGTCATCGCGGCCTCGCGGACGTATTCGTCGATCCATCCGTCGAAGCTTGGGTCGGACGAGAGACCTCGCCAGCGGGCGTGCCAGCCGTCCTCCTCCTTCACGAGACAGGGATAGAACTTCCCGTCCGCAATCAGCCGCGAGGCTTCACGTTGCTTGGGGCTGAGTTTCATCGGCAGCGGCGGACGGCTGTTCGGCCTCCTCCTCGCCCGCGACTTCGCCCAGGGTCTTCGTGCCCGACAGGAGCGCGACGACCTGCTGCTGGACTTCCGCCAGGTTCTCCAGCCGGAGGCGCGGATCGAGGATGACGAACGTGTCGCCCTGCTTGCGGTCCTCGTAGACGCGGCGGATCTCCCGCACCGCGCCGTCGCCGACCTCCTTCGCGTCGCGCTCGACGAGGATCTTCGACCGCTCCAGCATGACCGCCAGCACGTAGACGACGTTCTTCATCGCCGGGTCGTCCAGCGTGACGAGCTGGCGCAGGAGCTCGCCCGCGTCCTCCTTCTTCAGCGGCTCCTTTTTCTCCTCCCGCACGGGCGCGAAGTACACGCTGTCCCACAGCGAGAACGGCTCCCAGTCGCGCGCCTGCGCCTTCCAGCATTCGGGGTGGCAGTCGTAGCGCTCGTAGCCGTTCGGCACCTCGCGCAGGGCGGAGATGACAAGGGACTTGTCCACCAGCGGCTTCTGGCAGACCGTGCAGACGTGTCCGCGCGTGCGGATGTTCCATTCCTGTGACATTTCTCTATTTCGACTTCCTGAAGGCGCGCCAGCGGACGACGAGCCGCTTGACGGCGAAGTAGGTGACCGGCGTGAGGACGATGGCGAGGAGGAAGCCGCCGAGGAAGAACGAGACCATCGCCTCCGCCCCCAGCTTGCGCACGGCCTCCCACGTCCACTCGACCTCCACGAGGCGGCTGAACGACAGCGACCCGTCGAAGAGGATGCGGTTCACGAACCACGTCTGCGCCGGGTAGATGAAGAAGATCGTCACGGGGTTCGTGATGAGCGTCCCCAGCGTCGCGCCGACCTTCGAGACGCGCATCATCAGCGCGAGCGGCACGGAGACGACGAGCTGCAGCCCGAACGGCACCGCGCAGCCGACGAACATGCCGAGCGCCCAGCCGGCGGCGACGTCCTCCGGCGGAAGAGGATCGCGGATCATCTTCTCGCGGAGCTCGTGGCAGTAGGCTTTCAGGCTCTTCATCAGACCGTGTGGACGAAAAGCCCGCTCCTCAGCTTCGGCTCGAACCAGGTCGACTTCGGCGGCATGATCGCCCCCGCGTCCGCAATCGCCATCATCTCCTCGACCGTGACGGGCTCCATCGCGAACGCGACGGCGTTCTCGCCGGAATCGACCTTCGCCGCGAGCGCCGCGTCGCCGCGGATGCCGCCCATGAACGAGATGCGCGCGTCCGTGCGCGGGTCGCCCACGCCGAGGACCGGCGCGAGCAGGTTGTCCTGCAGGTACGAGACGTCGAGCGCGCCGACCGCGTCCGCCCCGGCGGGGATGTCCCACGAGAGGTCGTACCACGAGCCGCCGAAGTACATGCGGCAGTTGCGCGCGCCCTTCGCGCCGATCGTGAACTTCTCGGAGAGGCGCGACAGGAACTCGTAGGCCGAGAGCCCGTTCAGGTCGCGCACGAGCCGGTTGTAGGACAGGATCTTGAGCTGGCTCGCCGGGAAGATGACGCCGAGGAACCAGCGGCTCTCGCCGGCGAAGCCGTGCGCCTGCGCGTAGCGGGCCGCCGCCGCGCTGCGGTGGTGGCCGTCGGCGATGTAGGCGACCGGGATGCGCGCGAAGAGCTCCTGAAGCTCGTCCGCCACGCACGCCGAGCCGGGCGCGATTTCCCAGACCGTGTGCCCGACGCCGTCCGGCGCGACGAAGTCGTAGAGCGGCGCGTTCCGGCAGGCGTCCGCGACGATGAGGTCGATGGCCTTGTCGTCGCGGTAGGTGAGGAACGCCGGGCCCGTGTGCGCCTGCAGCGTCTCGATGTGGCGCGTGCGGTCGTCTTCCTTGTCCTTGCGCGTCTTCTCGTGCTGCTTCAGGACGCCCGCGAGATAGTCCTCGGTGTCGAAGGTCGCGACAATGCCCGTCTGGCTGTGCGCGCCCATCGTCTGGCGGTAGGCGTAGAGCTTCGGCTCGGCGTCGCGCACGAGCGTGCCGTCCGCGAGGAGCCCGTCCAGCGCGCGCTTCGCCTGCGCATACGCCGCCGGCGACGCGCCGTCCGTCCCGTCCGGCAGGTCGATTTCGGGACGCGAGACGTGGAGGAAGCTCTTCGGGTTCCCCGCCGCGAGGGCCTTCGCCTCGGCGACGTCGACCACATCATACGGAACGGACGCGACCAAGGCCGCGTCCCTCGCATTCGGCCGCACGGCCGCAAACGGATGAATCTTCATGAATCGAGTCAGAAGCCGATGTTCACGATCGGGAAGAACTGAAGCTCCGCGTCGCGGATGACGTTGATGAGGCCGACCTGGTAGCCGTGCATCGTCTCGGCGCGGTTGATGAGGCCGACCTGGAAGCCCTCCGTCTCGCCGGAGACGTTCACGAGGCCGACCTGGAAGCCGCGCAGCGCGTTCGCCTCGTTCCAGAGGCCGACCTGCAGACCCAGCATCTCGCCGCTGCCGATCGAGTTGTAGCAGCCGACCTGGAAGCCCGCGCAGCGGTCCTTCACGTCGTTGCGGAGCAGGTTGACCTGAATGCCCTCGAAGTAGATCGACCGCCCCCAGAGGCCGAGGTCAAGGCCCGTCACGTTCTCCTGCTGCGTCGAGAACGGAATCGTCAGGCGCAGGCCGACCACGTCAGGATTCGCGGGGAATTCGCCGATGGCGAAGAACGCCGGCCAGACCGCGTTCGTCGTGCGGCGCGTCTCCTGCGCCTGCTCGGGCTTCTCGTCTTTTTTCGCCGTCTCCTGCGCGAAAAGCGGAGCCGCCAAGGCCGCCACAGCCGTCAACATGACAAGTTTCTTCATTTCTCTTCTCCTGATTTTGGATGTATGGTGGAAGTATACGATTTTTCGCCGCCGAATGCAAGCGTCAGCGGACGGTGACCTTCTTGATGACGACCGGCTTCTCCGGCACGTTCTGGTGCGGCCCGGCGAACCCCGTGCTGACCTTCGCGATCGCGTCGACGACCTCCAGCCCGTCCGTCACCGCGCCGAAGACGGCGTAGCCGAAGCCCTGCGGCGTCGGGTTCTGGAAGTCGAGGAAGTCGTTGTCGACGAGGTTGATGAAGAACTGGCTCGTCGCGGAATCGACGACGCTCGTGCGCGCCATCGCGATCGAGCCGCGCACGTTCCTCAGCCCGTTCATCGCCTCGTTGCGGATCGGCGCGCGCGTCGGCTTCTGGTTCATCTCCTTCGTGAAGCCGCCGCCCTGGATCATGAACCCGTCGATGACACGGTGGAAGATCGTGCCGTCGTAATGGCCGGACTTCGCGTACTCGACGAAATTGGCGACCGTGACCGGCGCCTTCTCTTCGTTCAGCTCAAGGGTAATCGTACCCATCGAGGTTTCGACAATCGCTTTCTTCATGCGTGGAATTATACCAAATTTGCCGCGTTCCGTGGAAGCGTCCCGCAGGGCCTCACATCGCCCCTGCGCAGACTGCCGCTTCCAGAGGTAAAGTTGATTTCGTTGATGGTTTACCCCCTGTAAAGATTGGCTGTTGTTGAAGGATG
>CAKUGW010000088.1 GCA_934654805.1 uncultured Kiritimatiellota bacterium | reverse complement strand
CTCGGGCTCGTGCGCAACTTCGACCGCGTGCGGGCCGACGGCTACGCCTTCGCCGTGCGCGCGGACGGCATCGACCTCGTCGCGGCGGACGCGGCGGGGCTGATGAACGGCGCGCGGACGCTGATGGACACGCTTCACCTCGCCACGGGGGACGCCGGCCCGGCGACGGCGCGCGCCGTCACGGTCGTCGACTGGCCGCGCCTCGCGAACCGCCTCTTTTACCTCCAGCTGCCGGCGGCGGCGGACGACGGCGAGGCCGTCACGCCGTCCGTTCTCGACGACCTCTTCGAGCGCTTCGTCTATCCGGCGCGGATGAATCTCGTCGCGCTCGATCCCGTCGGCCGCTACCGCTTCGCCTGCGATCCCGAATCGGGCTTCCGCCCCGGCGCCTGGCAGCCGGCCGACCTGACGAACATGGTCGACCGCCTCAACGGCGTGGCGGTGAAGGCCGTGCCCTTCGTGATGTCGCCGGGCCACCAGTGGCACAGCCTCCTGCACGGCGGCCGCCACATGGACCTGAGCGAGAACGGCGACCACCAGTCCCTGTGCGTCCGCAACCCGAAGACCTACGAGGTTCTTTTCGCCCGCATGGCCGAGGTGGCGGGGATCTGCGCGCACAATCCCGGCGGCGCGTCCGGCTACTTCTACACGGGCGGCGACGAGGTGCGCTGGCGCGACAGGGACAAGAGCGGGCGGGCGTGTCCGCGCTGCCAGGGGGTTCCGCGCAACGAGCTTCTGCTCGAGCACGTCGTGCGCGTCAACGACTGGTGCCGCGCGCAGGGCTGCGACATGCTGATGTGCTCCGACATGTACGCCTCGCAGCACAACGGCTACAACGAGATGAAGGGGGCGCTCGTCGCGGACCGGCTGCCGAAGTCCGTCCAGCTCGTCCACTGGTCGACGCTCGACTGGGACGAGCTGCCGCTCTGGCAGGCGCGCGGGATGAAGAGCTGGCGCGTCATGACGGCGTACAACGACGACCCTTTCGGGCAGACGGGCCTCGTCGGCAACGGCATCGCGATGTACGTGGACCGGTGGTGGCTCTCGAACGCGCGCGGGCTCGCGAGCGAAGGCTACTCGCCGGCGGCGATCGCGCTCGCGGGCGCGGACGGCTGGGGTGCGCCGCCCGCCTATCCGCAGAGCGCGGGCGACCGCCTGGGGACGTGGGGCAACTACCTCATGCGGCGCTGGAGCCGCAAGCCGATTCCGCAGGCGAGCGCGCGCCTCGCCCCGGTCAGTCTCGCTTCAAGCGCCAACGCGACGGCTCCCTCGTCGCACGACGCCGCGCGCACGGCGGTGGGCGGCGTGCCCGTCGCGCTCGTGCCCGGCGGCGCGGCGCGCGTGCGCGTCCTCGCGGCGGACGGCGCGCCGCACGCGCTCGCGGTCGGTCGGCGCGCGAGTTCGCTCGTCTTCTGGCAGACGGCCGCGCTCGAACCTGCCGACGTGGCGGCGTTCAACGGCCACACCTTCAACGGGAACGCCCTCTTCGGCCTGCCCGTCGCCACGTGGCGCGTCGCGTATGCCGACGGCTCCGAGACGTCGTTCGTCGTGCGCTACGGCTGGAGCGTGGGGGATGTGGATCCGCGCGTCAACGGATCCGGGCGTACGCCCTACGGACGGTACGTCGGCGACGCGCGCTACGCCTGGGCGGATGCGGAGGGCCGCACGGTCTACGCGCACGAATGGGTGAACCCGCATCCCGGGAAGGCGATTGCCTCCCTGACGCTTTTGGCGAAGCCGACGAGGGTCCGCTACGCGCTCTGGGCTTTGACCGCGCGCGCGTGCGCGGACGACGGCAAGACGGAAACCGGGAAATGAGAAAGGCGAGACGATGCGAACGACGATGACAAGGCGGATAGGGTCGTGCATGCTGCTGGCGTGCGCGTCGGTTATGGCCGGCGGCGCCGGTGCGGCGGACGAGGCTGGCCGGTGCGACCCCGTGCCGGTGAAGAAGGCGGTCAAGACCGTCCGCCGCGAGATCAAGGTCGCCATCATCGGCGCCGATCGCCCCGTCGGCCCGAAGGACCTTCGCGACGCGACGCCCGAGGGCTGCTTCGCCTACTGGAAGCGGTGGATGGACCGCGAGATCGCCAACAAGCCAGATCTCGTGGTCTTGCCGGAAGGGTGCGTCTCCTACAGGGGATACGGTCCTGAAAAGAAACGGCAGGTCGTGCGGCGATTCGGCGACCGCCTCCTCAAGATGTTCCAGTCGTATGCGCGCGAGCATGCGTGCTATCTTTCGTTCAATGCCTACCGTGAACGTTCTGACGGCCGGTTCGGGAACACGTCGTTCTTCATGGACCGTGAAGGCGATGTGATCGCCGTGTACGACAAGGTGTATCCGACGCCAGCCGAAATAGAGTGGAAGGAGTTCCCCATCGTGCCGGGCGAGGGTCCGGTCGTCGTGGACACGGACTTCGGGCGCGTCGGCTTCGCGACCTGCTTCGACCTCAACTTCCGCGACCTCATCGAGGCGTATGCCCGCGAGAAGCCCGACGTCATCTGCTTCCAGAGCGCCTACGACGGCGATTTCTGGCGCCGCGTGTGGAGTTACACGTGCCGGGCCTATCTGGTCAGCTGCACCGTGGGCAATCTCGCGAAGGAGATCGACGGCCCCTCCGGCGAGGTGCTGATGCACAGCCACAACTACTTCTTCACCTCGACGACGAAGATCAACACGAACTGCCGCGTCATCCACCTCGACGACAACTGGGGCGGCATCCAGAAGGCCATCGACACGTACGGCGACCGCTTCGAGATGCGCAATCCCGGCGCCGTCGGGGCCGTCACGGTCCTCTCGAACGACCCGGCGAAGCCCATCGACGAGATCGTCAGGGAGTTCGGCCTGATCCTCTGGGACGACTACTACGCGCGGAGCGTGCGCCTCCGCGGCGGCCCGGTCAGCGGCGAAATCCCATCGCCGGGCGCATCGCCATCAACCGACAAAAAGGACAACCAGCCATGAAAACCATCATCGGAAAAGACAAGAACGACATGGGGCGGCTCGCGGCGGACGACGCGGCGGCCCGAATCTGCGCGGCGATCGCCGCAAACGGCGAGGCGCGCGTCGTCTTCGCGAGCGCGGCAAGCCAGTTCGAGTTCATCGAAGCGCTGCTCACGCACAAGGAGATCGACTGGTCGAAGGTCTGCGGCTTCCACCTCGACGAGTACGTGGGCCTTCCGGCCGACCATCCGGCGAGCTTCCGCCGCTTCCTGAGGGAACGCCTGCTCGCGAAGCTCCCCTGCCCGGTGAAGGGCTTCACGTTCGTGGGCGGCGACGCGCCCGACACGGCGGCGGAATGCGCCCGGCTGGCATCGGCCCTGCGCGAAAAGCCGATCGACCTCGCCTGCATCGGCATCGGCGAGAACGGGCACATCGCGTTCAACGACCCGCCGGCCGATTTCGAGACGAAGGCGGCGTATGCGGTCGTGAACCTCGACGAGACCTGCCGCCGTCAGCAGGTCGGCGAAGGCTGGTTTCCGGATCTCGCCGCCGTGCCGACGCAGGCATTCTCGATGACGGTGCCGCAGATTCTCGCGGCGAAGGCGATCGTCGTCATCGTGCCCGACGCGCGCAAGGCCGAAGCCGTGAAGCGCACGGTCGAGGATGCGGTCAGCCCGACGGTTCCGGCGACGGCGCTCAAGACCCACGCCGACTGCGCACTCTATCTCGATCCGCCGGCGGCGGCCCTCCTGTCGAAATGAGCCGATGAACACGGGCCTCTCCATCCTCGATTACGCCGTCATCGCCGTGTTCTTCGCGGTGATGCTCGGCGTGGGCGTCTGGTACACCCGCCGGTCGACGTCGTCCGACCAGTTCTTCGGGAACGACAAGACCGTTCCGTGGTGGCTCGCGGGCGTCTCGTTCTACATGAACAGCTTCTCCGCGCTCGCGTTCGTCATGTATTCGGCGCTCGCCTACAAGTTCGGCTGGGTTCCCGTGACGGTGAGCTGGCTCTCCGTGCCGGCGGTCCTGCTGGGCGCGTGGTTCCTCGCCGTCCGTTGGCGACGCGCGGCGAAGGGAAGCCCCATCGACTACATTGCCGAACGCTACACGCCTGCGATGTGCCGGACGTTGGCTGTCCTCGGGCTCCCGATGCAGCTCCTGGACAATGCGCTCAAGCTGCTCGCCATCGGCACGGTCGTCGGCGTGGGCATGGGATTCCCGCTCTTCTGGTCGATTTGCCTTTCGGGGGCGATCATCGTCCTTTACACCTTTCTGGGCGGACTCAAGGCCACGCTGACCTGCGACCTCATCCAGTTCCTCGTGATCCTCATCGTCGTGCTGACCTTGCCGTTCCTCTGCCTTGGGCACCTCGCCGGGCTGGACGGCGGCACGGGCCTCGTATACGGCTTCCGGGTTTTCCTCGCGCGCGCCCCTGCGGGCTTCTTCGCTTTCACCGCCGGGAAGTACACGTGGGTCTACATGCTCGTCTTCTTCTGCTGCGTCGGGTCGACGCTCTCGACGAACTGGTCGCTCATCCAGCGGTACTATTCGACGAAGAGCGAACGCGACGCCAGGAAGACGGCGTACCTTGTCGCGGCGCTCCTGTTCGCCGGCCCGCCGCTCTTCTTCTTCCCCGCGATGGCGGCCCGCGTCTTCCTGCCGGGCATCCCCGACGCGGAGATGAACGGCGTCTATGCGATCCTCTGCCGCGCCGTGCTGCCGGCCGGGATGATCGGCATGGTGATCGCCGCGATGTTCTCCGCGACGATGTCGTCCCTGGCCGGCAACTTCAACGCGGCGGCGGCCGTCGTCACGAACGAGCTTTACCTCGTGTTCGCGAAGGCCCCCTCGGCGAAGGCGAAGATGGTCGCCGCGCGCCTTGCCACGGTCGCGGTGGGCGGGCTGGTCGTCGCGCTCGCGTTCGTGATGCAGTATGCGCAGGGTGCGGACGACCTCTTCAACCTCTCCAACAAGGTCTTCGGCGTGTCCCTTCCGCCGATCGCGATTCCGATGCTGTGCGGCATCCTCGTGCGCCGCTTCTCGAAGCGGTCGGGCCTCTGCGGACTCGTCGGCGGCATTGCCGTCGGCCTGGCGCTGTTTGCCGTCGGCTCCGTCCCCGCCTTCGCCTATCTGCGCGAGATGGTGTGGATCTTCCCGGCGACCGCGTTCGCGACCCTCCTCTCGCTGACGCTCGGCACGCTTCTTTTCCGCGACTCGCCGTCCGAACGGGCGGAGGTCGACGCTTTCATGAACCAGATCGAAGGACACAGGCCATGACCGCCCTTCTCCTCTCCGCAAGTCTCGTCACGCTCGATCCCGGCCATTTCCATGCCGCGCTCGTGCAGAACCGGATGTACCCCGACATCTCGCCCGTCGCCCGGGTGTTTGCGCTAGACGGGCCGGAACTGGACGCACACCTGAAGCTTGTCGAGGACTTCAACGCGCGCACGGCGAACCCGACGGCGTGGACGGAGGACGTCTATCGCGGCAGCGACTACCTCGAGCGTTTCGTCGCGGCGGCGAAGGCCGGGAGGCTCGGCGACGCGCCGTTCGTCGTTCTCGCCGGGAAGAACGACCGCAAGGGCGAGTATGCGCTCGCGGCGGTTGAGGCGGGCGTGAACGTCCTCGCCGACAAGCCCCTGGCGATCACGCCCGACGTGTTCGAGAAAACGGCGCGGGCGGCGCGGCTCGCCGAGGAGAGGGGCCTCCTCTTTGCCGACATCATGACCGAGCGGAACGAGATCACGGCGATTCTCCAGAGGGCCTTGACGCAGGACCGCGCCCTTTACGGCGAGCAGGAGAGGGGAACGCCGGACGACCCGGCCATCACGAAGATATCCGTCCACCACTTCTTCAAGCTCGTGAACGGCGCGCCCCTGCGGCGTCCCGAATGGTATTACGACACGCGCGTCCAGGGCGAAGGGCTCGTTGACGTGACGACCCATCTCGTCGATCTCGTCCAGTGGGAGGCGTTCCCCGAAACGCGCCTCACGACGGACGACGTCGAGATCGTCTCGGCGCGGACGTGGCCGACGCGCATCACGCCCGAACAGTACAGGACGTCCACGGGCGGAACGGTCGCGGCGGCCTTCGACTGCGAGGCGAACGGGGCCTTCACCTACCGCCTGAAGGGCGTGTCGTGCAGGATCTCGGTCATCTGGAACTTCATCGCCCCGGAAGGGACGGGCGACACCCACGATTCGATGATGCGCGGCACACGGGCGGAAGTCTTCATCCGTCAGGGCGCGAAGGAGGGGTTCAAGCCTGTCCTCTACGTCCGTTCGCGCGGCGACGCGGCGCAGACGAAGGCCGCGCTGGATGCCGCGCTTGCGCGGATCGCGACGGCGTGGCCGGGCGTTGCGGCGGTTCCGGCGGACGAGCCGTCCGTCTGGCGCATCGTCTACCCGAAGGCGTACGACGTGGGCCACGAGGCGCACTTCTCGCAGGTCGTGCGGACGTTTCTCGGCTGGATGAAGGCCGGCCGGCAGGATCCGCTCTACATCGACAACATGCTCGTCAAGTACCACACGCTTGTCGAATCGTGGAAGAGGGCGCGCAAATGACGGCGATGGGCTGGATCGACCTGCAGGTGAACGGCTATGCGGGCGTGGACTTCAACGCGCCCGGCCTGACGGTCGAGGCGGTCAAGGCCGTCACGGAACGCCTCGCGGCGGACGGCACGGCCGGCTATCTGCCGACGCTCGTCACGGGCGACCCCGAAATGCTGCTCGCGACGATTCGCACGGTCGTTGCCGCGCGGCGGACGTACGCCGTCTGCGAGCGGAACATTCTCGGCTTCTTCCTGGAGGGCCCGTTCATCTCCGACAGGCCCGGCGCGGTCGGCACGCATCCGGTCGAATGGGTGCGCGCGCCCGACCTCACGCTCTTCCATCGCTTCCAGGACGCGGCGGAAGGCTCGATCCGCCTCGTCAATGTCGCGGCGGAAGTGCCGGGGATGCCCGCGTTCGTGAAGGCGCTTTCGTCGGAGGGCGTCGCCGTCTCGCTCGGGCACTCGCTCGCGACGAGCCCGGCGGACGTCGAGCCCTGCCTCGCGGCGGGCGCGAAGGCGTTCACCCACCTCGGCAACGGCATCCCCAACGAGGTGAACCGCCACGACAACATCGTCTACACGGCCCTCGTCGAAGACCGCGCCTCGGTGATGTTCATCCCGGACGGACACCACCTGCCCGACACGATGCTCAAGCTCTACTGCCGCACCGTGCCGACCGACCGCCTGATCGCCGTCTCGGACGCGCAGTATCCGGCGGGCCTTCCGCCAGGCGACTACGAGGTCTGCGGCGCGCACGCGCGGCTGGAGCCGGACGGCCTGCTCTGGAATCCGGCGCGCAACTGCCTCGTCGGCGCGACCGCCCCGCTCGCGACGTGCATGGCGATCCTCAAGGCCCGCACGGGCCTCACGGACGCCGAATGCCGCCGCATCGGTCACGACAACGCCCTGAACCTGATCGGCGGCTACTGACGGCGCGGGCCCGGTGCGCCGCCTCCGGGATCCGGCGGGACTCGGGCGAGAGCGGACAGCCCGGCGAAGGAATGGCGATTTTGGTATAATGTGTAGCCATGTCCGGAACGATCTCCGCCCTTTTCGTCCTCTTCGCCGCGACCTTTACCGAGTCGAAGACGCTCGCCCTCCAGCTTCACCTGGACCGCGCGGGCTACTCCTGCAACACGGCGGACGGCGTCTGGGGCCCAAAGGGCGAACGCGCGCTCCGGCGCTTCCTCCTTGACCGGGGCGAGAAGCCCGTCCCGCTCGCGCCCGACGTCGCCTACGACCGCTACTTCGCCCGGATGCCCGATCCCCTGCGCATCGAGACGGTGACGCAGGCCGACCTCGACGCGCTCGTGAAGATTCCTGACGACCCCGCCGCCAAGGCTCGGCTCGCGCGCATGGGCTACGAGTCGATCCGCGAGATGTTTGCCGAGCGCGGGCATCTCTCGCAGAGGGCCCTCGCCCGCCTGAACCCCGGCGTCGACTGGCAGAACGTCCGCCCCGGCCTCCGGCTCGTCATCCCCGACTTCCCGCCAATCCGGGAGGAGTTCGCCGCCGCCGAGCGCGGCCGACCGCGCCGCCCCCGGTGCCCGGAGGCGCGGCTCGTGCGCGTCTCGATCTCGAATCGCGAGATCACGGCATTCGACGCGAACGGCAAGTGCATCGGGCTCTTTCCCTGCTCGATCGCCGCGAACAAGGCGAAGGTCCCGCCGCACGGCGAGCTGAAGATCACGAGCCACGTCGCCTGGCCGAACTACACCTACACGCCCGACTTCACGCCCAAGGGCAAGAAGGTCCAGCGATACGTCTGGCCGTCCGGCGAGAACTGCCCCGTCGGCGTCGCGTGGCTGGGCCTCAACCTGCCGGGCTACGGTCTGCACGGCACGCCCGTGCCGGAGTCCGTCGGCTTCACCGGCTCGCACGGATGCTTCCGGCTCGCGAACTGGAACGCCGCGCGCCTTTACGCGATGTGCCGCCCCGGCACGAAGGTCGTCATCGAGCCATAGCGTCCAGCAGGGCGCGCTTGCGCGGATTGTCCGCGCTCGGCTTGGAGCCGTCAACGTGCTCGACGCTCCACGGCGGCCATTCGCGGAACGCATGGAACGACCAGTCCGAGCCGTGCCGCTCGAAGACGGCGATCGCGTCCCGCATCCAGTCGCCCGCGCCTTTCGCCCAGTTGACGGCCGAGAACTCGCCGACATAGATCCGCGCGCCGTGCCGTGCGGCGAAGTCGTAGACCGGCTTCATGTGCGCCTCCAGCGCGGCCCGGTCCCACCCTTTCGCCTTGTCGGGGTAGACAGCCCCCTTCGGCACGAACCCGACGCCCTGGTGGGTGAAGTCGAACGGCTGGTACATGTGAACCTCGTATATGACGTTGTCCAGGGCCAGCGGCAGCAGGTACGCGAACGACGCCGGCCCGCCGCCGCCGTTGGACGCGACGATGACCGGCGTTTCGGGATCGACGCGGCGAATCGCGTTGGCCGCGAGCTTCTGAAGTGTCCAGTAGTCGTATTTCTTCAGCCCGCGCTGGTTCGGCTCGTTGACCAGGTCGTAGCCGTAGATGACGTCCGCCTGCCTCTTGAACCGCACGGCAATCTCGCGCCACGTGTCAACAAAGCTCCGCGCGCACGCGTCGGACGAGAAGACGTCGCCGTCAATCCCCTGCCCGCCCGGCGCGCCGTGCATGTCCACCGCGATCATCAGGCCGTACTTGCGCGCCCACGGGATCAGGTCCTTCTCCAGGTGGTCGAGCGAAAGCGAAATCCATTTCCTGAAGAACGCGACTTTCTCCGCCTCCGTCCGGGCCGACGGCCCTTCGCCGGCGATCGCGGGGTCGAGATAAGGCGTCATCTGATAACGCAGCAGGTTGGCGCCCCACCCGTGAAGCGTCCTGAAATCGTCCTCCGCCATGCGCCGCATGGGGCTCATCACCCCCCGGAAGCGCCGGCCCATGCGCTTCTGGAAGGCGGGCGTGTACCGGGCGCGCAGATGCGCGTTGACGCGCGGATACGGATAGGGCGTCTTGCGCATCCGGAGCGTCGAGAGGTCGAATGCCGCGCGGCCGGGTATCGCCTGCAGCCCGAGGTAGAGCGTCGCCCGCCTGACCGTGCGCCCGACGAAGTCCGTCGCGAAGGAGAGCTCCGTCGGCGGAAACGTCCGCCCGGGGGCGGCCGCGCCCGGATAGGACGCCTCCCCCTCCTCGAACTCGACGCACAGCATGAACTTGAAGCCGAGATACGCCGGGTCGGGCTTCCCAAGGTTTTCGGCGGCCGCCGTCAGCCGCATCTCAAGGCCACGGTCGGAGCAGTCCGCCAGGTCAAGCGCCGCCGTCGCCCAGGCGGTGGACGGACACTTCCCGTCCGCGCCGGGCTTCTGCTCGACGACCAGCCAGCCGTTCGACAGCGCCGCGCCGGGCGGCAGCTTCCAGTCAAGCCCCGCCAGCGGCCGGAAGGCCGGGACTTCGGGCGTGTAGAGCGCGTCGTCGAAGGCGCCCTTCCGTTCGGGCGCGGCCGCCGGCTGCCGGTACCTGTACGTCTGCGTGTAGGGCGGCGGCGGGACAAACCCGTGCGTCGAGCCCTGATACCAGGTGACGCTTTTCGGGCACTTCAGGCGATTGTAGAACAGCGCGACGCCCGCCGGCGGACAGCAGAGGCTGTCCCCAAGCCCCGCGCGCGGAATCTCGACCGTACACGTGACGGGAATGCGCCGCGCCATGTTGACGGGATCGTAGTAGCCCAGCGCCGCCGTCCAGGGCACCTTCCAGCCGAGGCGCAGGCGCCCCGCCTGCTCGGCGGCCATGTCGCAGCACCACGGGATGCCCGCCGTCGCCTTCGTGACGTCGTGGTCGAGCGCCGCGGCCCAGATCGCCTGCAGGCCGCCCTGGCTCCAGCCCCACGATTCCAGGTCGCGCCCGTTCCACTCCGGCAGGCTCTTCAGGAACGCCAGCGCCCGCAGGACCCGCAGGGTCATGCCGTTGAAGTAGGCCGTTTCGGGATCGGCGTTCTGCACGGGATCGAGCGCGTAGGTCTTGCCGTTGGAGCCGACTTCCGCCCGCAGGGCCTTCCGATAGGCCTCGTCGCCCCCGAACGCCGGCAGCTTCATGCCGTGCGCGTTGATGTCGAACGTGATGTAGCCCGCACGCGGATTCTCCCCCCACATGCCCAGGTGCAGGGGCACGTCGCCGCCGTAGCCATGGCAGGTCAGTATCGCGGGGAACCGCTTCCCCTGCGCGGCCGCCTCGGGGATCGCGAGATAGCCCGTGACCGGCCGCACGCCCTGGCACGCGATTTCGACCGCCCAGGTGCGGAAGCCGGCGTGCGCGCCGGTCACCTCTCGCCTTTCGACGCGCATCGGCACCTTTTCGAGGCGCGCGCGCTGCCGATCCCAGAACGCGTCGAAATCCGCCGGCTCGGGAACCGTCTCCAGCTTCTCCAGCTCGGCCCCCGCGCCGCCGTCGAAGAACACCAGCTTCGACTCCCGCTCGGAGCCGTTCAGGAGACGGCTCCCGTCGGGCGTCCGGGCGTCGGCGGGCATCGCCTTTTCGTACGCCTTCCCCTCGGCATCCGTCACCTGCGCGAAAACGCGGACATAGCCCGGCTTGCCGATTGACGTCTCGATGACGAGATTGGACGTCGCGAGCGGCAACGCTTCACGCCCCCTGAAGGACTTGCCGTCGTCACCCTCGCGCTGCCAGTCGATGAAGTAGCGCCCGCGCGCAAGCCGGCCCGCCCCGTGCAGCTCGAGCGAGAACGTCATCTTCTCGCCGACCCGGTACGAAAGCGGCGGACGGTCCGTGCGCCCGACGAGCCAGGCCGCATCGAGCGGCCCGCCGAAGGCGACCCCGCCCCAAAGGGCCAAGGTCGCCGCAAAGACTCTTTTCAACAATGCCATCTCGCGTTCCCCTTGTCAGCGAATGGTCAGGACAAGCCCGCCGTCCGGCCCTCTCCGGCCGCGCAGGAAATCAGCCTCGTCCAGCACGCCGCGCGTGATGCGGAACTCGTCGATCGCGCCGGAGAAACTTTCCACCCAGTCATTCGGCGCGATGCCGCAGATCTGCGCGAAAAGCCCGTTGTCGTGCCAAATCGGCGCGTGCGCGTCCAGCGTGCCGGGCAGGCCCTTCCCCTCAATGCGGACGCCGTCGACAAAGAGGCCGACCTCGCCCTTCGCCCTGTCAACGGTGAGAACGACCCTGTGCCAGGCATCCCGCGAAATCGACAGCTCGTTCCATTCGGTCTTGAATACGTCGCCAAACCCTTCCGCCTTGCGGACGCCAACGGAAAAGACGTTCTGCTGATTCCAGACGAAGACTCCCTTCTCGGCCTCCTTGCCCGTCGCGGGCGCGGAGAAGAACGGCACGCTCGGCTGGCTGCTCTCTCGGCCGTTTTCGTTCGCGATGCGCACAATAAGCTCCAGCGTGAAGCTTTCGGCGAAATAGGCCGGCAGGTTCTGCATCATGAGCGGCATTCCGCCCGCAACCGCCGCGCCCTCGACGAACGAGCTGAGCGCGCCCGCGTTTCGCAGCCGCGGCTTGTCCTTGCTGTCCTGGGCCTGAAGCCACGGCGCACACACGTCGTTCGTATACGAGACCGTGCCATATGTCAGGGTGGCGAACGGGCTGTTGTCGCCCCAGCTTGCAAACGAGCCGACCTGGCAGCCCGTGAAGTCGAAGTCCGGCGCGAGCGCATTCGGAATCAGGCCGGAAGCCGCCGCCCCGTTCGCCCCGTCAAAGCGGTAATGCACCAGCTGGCGCGGCGTCTCCTCGAACCACGGCGTCATGCCGCCGTGCCACGGGCGGCACCCGCGCGAGACGCGGATGGCCGCGACGTCCAGCCGCCCCATCATGTAAGCCAGCGAACCACCGCCCCAGACGCCGCCGATCCGCAGGACGCTTTGGCCGCCGAAATCGGCTCCGGACGTCTTGAAGTTGTCGCCCGTGTCCGTATAGGAATCCTGGTAGTCCGAATGGAAGCGGTAGATCTTGGCTTCCGCGTCCCAGGTCAGCATGACCATGCGCCACCGGCCGTCACGCCAGGATCGCCGCGAAAGGCGGTCGTTCTGAAGATAGCTGTGCACGGCTTGCTGCGCTCCGTTGCACCACGAGACCAGTTTGCTCTCCGCCGCGACCGCGATGCCGGGATAGCCCGCAGCCGATTCTGCAGCCGATTCCGCGGCCGATTGGCTTCCGACGCCCAAGAGCGGACACGCGTCGCCGCTTGTGTAGTTTCCGTCGGGCGACTGCTGCGACCCGCGCACGAGAAGCTCGACCGTCCACGAGCTGTCCGGCCCGATCACCTCGCCAAAATTCGCGATCTCCAGACCGCAGCCGTGCCCCCAGCCTTCGGAGTCGTTGTTGCCGACCAGCCGCACGGACGAGGCCAGGCGCCCGATCACGTTTGTCAGGGCCGTGTCCCCGAACAGGTAGGCGGCGGGCACGTCATTCACAAAAACGGGGCTGTCCTCTTTCAGCCCTGGCCACCTCTGAACCTTGGCCTTCAGCGACAACGTGCCGTCCTCGACTTGGTTGGGGAACGCCGTACCGTCGGCGATTTCCGCCACGCCGGACGCCTGATCGAACGTCCACAAGCCCAACACGTCACCTGCCA
>CAKUGW010000087.1 GCA_934654805.1 uncultured Kiritimatiellota bacterium | reverse complement strand
TCCTTGCGGACCAGTCGCGGTTGTTCGTGAAGAAGGCCATTCGCCTCATCTGCCCTCTGACCTCGATCATCGCCGTGACGCGCCGAAGCGTGCCATCGCCCGCCGTGTACTTGCCCGCCGTTCCCTTCCGCGACGGGCTCACGATCTCGTCCCCAAGAATCTGCGTGGCCTTGGAGTCCGCGTTGAATTCGATAGGGCCCTGAAGCGCTTCCAGCGCCTCCATCACGAGGTCTGTCCTCTCGCGGACGACGAAGAACACGTTCCTGAGCGCGAGCGCGTTGAGGAATCCGAAGTCCGTGTACGCCCTGTCGGCGACGAGGACGTCCCCGTCTCCGTGGCTTGCCGTCACGGCCTCCGCCCGTTTGGGGTCGTGATGTCCGGCGTCTTCGACGATCGCGAACGACGGCAGGAGGTTTCCGAGCAGATCGTTCATGTGGAGTTTCGCCGCCGCCTTCCTGGCACGGTGTCGCGCCCAGTCAATGCTGTTGAAGACGAGCTGAATCGTGCTCGAGTCGAGGAGGTGGATGTGGCGTTTCCTGAAACGGGCGAGTGCGGATGGGTTTCTGATGCTGACGAATTCCGGGCTGAGGCCGCCGAGACAGTCCAGCATCTTCCAGTACAGCGTCTCCATCATCGTCGGATCGCGGTTCTGGTTGGCGTTCGAGAACGTGCTGCGCCGCGGCGGAACCGCGCCACGCAGTTCCTGCCATTGGGAGGCGTGGAGCCTCGCCGCGTCGCAGACGCCGTTGAGCGACTCCGTCTTCGTGAGCTGCTGGTAGATGAGCGCGACGGCGTGACTCCAGGGCGTGAACACGCGCGAGAGGTCCTTCGTCGCAGACGCCGCCGCATGAAAAGGGTGCGATTTTAATTCGTTGAAGAATTGAGGCATCTCACGCCGCGCTCCTGAGCCGTGCGATGATGGCGCAGACGCATGCGGCGTTGTGGATGCGCCAGTGCATTCCGGCCTGCTTGCACCTCCGCGAGACGAGAATCCTCGCGGCGGCCTCGACGTGGCAGGACGATCTGTAGTAGCCGTTCCTCAGCTCTGCCGTCCGCGCAAGGGGGGTGGAAAAGTTCGTCTTGCGGCGGAGGGCGGCGAGACGGCCCGGGCACGTGAAGAGCGACCCTAGACACGGCACGCACCGCGACACGCGTTGCGCAGAGGTCGCTCTTCCCGAGCGCGAAGAACTCATGAGTTCGCGCGATGACCGGGACGAGCTCGCCCGCCCAAAGCCGCCATAGCTATCAACAATCTGAAATCGCACCCCGGCAGGTGGGGCGTACGGGATGGGGCGCGCCAATTTATGCTATAATGCGCGCTTAGTTCGACTGACTGAACAAGGGCACATTATCGGACCATGAACAAAGAGACCAGACTGACAGCGAAAAGGGCAATCCTCTCATCGGCATGCGCGCTTTGCGGCGTTCTCTCGTCCTTGGCCGGGGCGGAGGCGGCGGGGCGGATCCACTGGGACTTCCCGCGCCTCGGGAACTGCCATGAGGGCCTGGCGTTCGCGGACGGCGTGACGGGCGTGCTCGTCTGGGGCGGCGGCGACGAGCTGCGCCTCACCGTCGGGCGCGCCGACCTGTGGGACCGTCGCGGCGGCTACCCGTGGACGGACGCGCAGAGCTACACGAACATCGTCGCCCTCTGGCGCGCGGGCGAGAAGGAGCGCCTCCTCTCGCTCTTCAGGAAGGAGACGCCCGCCGGCGAGCCGCGCAACCCGTACATGCTGCCGCTCGGCCGCGTCGTCGTGAAGATGCCCGGCGCGGAGCTGAAGCGCGGCGCGCTCGATCCGCGCACCGGCCTCGGCACGATCACGCTCGCGGACGGCCGCACGGTGGAGCTCGCGATGTCGAAGGCGTCGCGCACGTTCGCGCTCCGCTTCCCCGACGGGCTTGCCCATTCCGTCGTCGCCGTCCCGTCGATGGAGCAGGCGCTGGCGCGGCAGGCGCTCGCGCCGCTCGGCTTCGCCGCGCCCGTGCGGCGCGCGGACGGCTTCGACTGGTCGCTCCCGGCCGATCCGTCCGTCTCGCTCGACTTCACGCAGACGGGCCGCGAGCTCGCCGTCGCCACGCGGCGCGGCGGCGCCCCGCGCGCGTCCGCGCCGTCGTTCGCGCGCGTCCGGGACGAGTCGCTCGCCTACTGGCGGCGCTTCTGGGCGGACGGCGCGCGCGTGCGCCTGCCCGATCCGGTCCTCCAGCGCATCTTCGACTACGGGATGTACCGCTTTGGCGCGATGACCGACGCAGACGGCGTGCCGGCGGGCCTGCAGGGGCCGTGGCTGGAGGACGACCGGCTCGTGCCGTGGAACGGCGACTACCACTTCAACATCAACGTGCAGGAGTGCTACGCGCCGGCCTTTCGCGGCGGGCATTTCGCGAACCTGATGCCGCTCTTCCGCATGATCCTCTCGTGGCGTCCGCTCCTGCGCGAAAACGCGCGGAAGTTCTGCGGCGTGGACGACGGCTACGTGCTGCCGCACTCCGTCGACGACCGGGGCGTGTGCATCGGCGGCTTCTGGACGGGGACGATCGACCACGCCTCGACGGCGTGGATGGCCTCGTACATGTTCCGCTACGTGAAGTACGCGGGCGACACGGCCTTCCTGCGCGCGTCCGCCTACGACTTCATGAAGGGCGCGATGAACGTCTACCTCGCGATGCTGGAGGAAGACGGCGGACGGCTCGCGCTGCCGCTCGGCCCGAGCCCGGAGTGGATGGGTTCCGACTTCGCGCGCGCCGTGGGGCGCAACCCGAGCTTCCAGCTCGCGGCGTGCCACCGCCTCGCGCAAGACCTGACGGCGGCGGCGCAGCTCCTGGGCGAGACGCCCGATCCGCGCTGGGCGGACGTCATGAACCGCCTGCCGCCCTTCGCGCGCGTGGCGAAGAAGGCGGGTGACGCGGCCGTCTGGAACGGTGCCGCCGAGGGCGGAATCGCGATCTTCGAGGGCGTGGGCCTGAGCGAGAGCCACCGCCACCATTCGCACATGGCAGGCCTCTACCCGTTCGACACGATTCCGCGCGGCAGGGGCGAGAACCGCGCGGCGCTGGACGCGACGTACGCGAACTGGACGCTGCGCGGCACGGGCCTCTGGACGGGCTGGTGCGTGCCGTGGGCGTCGATCCTCCACACGGACGCGGGGAACGCGACGGCGGCCGTCGAGATGCTGCGCGCGTGGGACGCCTACTTCTGCGACGAGGGCCACGGCTCGCACCACAACGCCGTCCACGACGGGTTCACGAACTTCCGGCACGGGCGCAGCGTCATGCAGATGGACGGGCAGTGCGCGGCGGTCGCGGCGATCCTGGAGCTGCTCGTCCACGAGATCGACGGCGAGCCGCGCTTCTTCCGGGGATGCCCCGAATCGTGGAAGGACGTCTCGTTCGAGAACGTCGCGCTTTCCGACGGCCGCCGCGTGTCGGGCCGCCGCCGCGACGGCGTCGTCACGGTCTCGTCCGTTCCGTAGGCCACAGGCGCTGGCGGTTATGGTATAATCTCGCCCGATGATTGCTTACATACGAGGGCTCCTGGCGGAAAAGAGCCCGACGCGCGCGGTGATCGAGGCGGCGGGCGTCGGCTACGAGCTGCTCATTCCGGTTTCGACCTACGAGCGCCTGCCGCGCGAAGGCGCGGAGGCGAAGCTCCTCGCGTACCACTGCGTACGCGAGGACGACGAGCAGCTCTTCGGCTTCGCGACGGCGAACGAGCGCGAGCTCTTCGTGAAGCTGACGGGCGTTTCGGGCGTCGGGCCGAAGATTGCGCTCGCGATCCTCTCGGGCGCGTCCGTCGGCGAGCTGGCGCTCGCCATCGCGGCGCGGGACGCGAAGCGGCTCGCGGCGGTGAAGGGCGTCGGCAAGAAGACGGCGGAGAAGATCTGCGTCGAGCTGAAGGACAAGGTGGACGCGCTCGCGTTCGCGGCGCGCGGGGGCGACGGCTCGGTCGCCTCGCCGGTCGCCGCCGATGCCGTCGCCGCGCTTCGCGCGCTCGGCTTCGGCGACGAGACGAGCGCGAAGATGGTGACGGACATCCTCGCGAAGAGTCCCGACGCCGATTCGGTCGAGCAGGTCATCAAGCTCGCGCTCGCGAGCCGATAGGCGGATACGCCGTGCCGGCGCGGCATGAAAATGATATACTACACGTCCGATGAAAGCAAAGCCGTCTTCTGAAATCACGGTCCTGAAGGAGATCACGACCGCCGTCGTCCGCGAGCGGAACGTGCGCAAGCTCCTGGAGGAGGTTCTTGAGATCCTGGAGCGCAGCATGGGCATGTTGCGCGGCACGTTCGCGCTCCTGGAGGGCGACGAGCTGCGCATCGAGGCCTCGACGCGCCAGCTGAACGCCGAGGAGCGCGCGCTCGGGCGCTACCACATCGGCGAGGGCATCACGGGGCTTGTCGCGAAGACGGGCCGCGCCGAGGTCGTCCTCGACATCCGCAAGGACAGGCGCTTCCTGAACCGCACGAAGGCGCGCAACCCGGAGGAGGCGCTGTCCTTCATCTGCGTGCCGCTCATCCACCGCGGCCAGATCGTCGGCACGCTCTCCGTCGACCGCGAGCTGCGCGGCGAGACGACGTCGCTCGGCCAGGACGTCGCGCTCCTGGAGATCATCGCCGGCATCATCGCCGAGGCGGCGTCCGTCTGCCGCGAGGAGTGCGCCGAGCGCGCGACGCTCATGGACGAGAACCGCAAGCTGCGCGACCTGCTGTCCGACAACGTGGGCCGGCTGATCGGCAACGCGCCCGCGATGCGGGTCGTCTACGAGCAGATCCGGCAGGTCGCGCCGAGCGAGGCGACCGTGCTCATCCGGGGCGGCAGCGGCACGGGCAAGGAGCTTGTCGCGCGCGCGATCCAGGGCCTCTCCGTCCGCAAGGACAAGCCGTTCGTCGTCCTCAACTGCGCGGCCCTGCCGGAGGCGCTCGTCGAGTCGGAGCTGTTCGGGCACGAGAAGGGCGCGTTCACGGACGCGCGCGAGCGGCGCATCGGGCGCGCCGAGGCGGCGGACGGCGGGACGCTCTTCCTCGACGAGATCGGCGACCTCTCGATCCCCGTGCAGGTGAAGCTGCTGCGCTTCCTGCAGGAGCGCACGTTCTCGCGCGTCGGCTCGAACGAGGAGCTGAAGAGCGACGTCCGCTTCATCGCCGCGACGAGCCGCAACCTGGAGGAGCTGATGGAGAAGAAGCTCTTCCGGGAGGACCTCTACTACCGGCTGTCGGTCTTCCCGATCGCGCTGCCGGCGCTTTCCGAGCGCAAGGACGACATCATCCTCCTGGCGGAGCACTTCCTGCGGCGCATGAACGTGAAGTACGGCAAGTCGATCGCGCGCATCTCCGCGCCAGCGATGAACATGCTGCAGGCCTACGCCTGGCCGGGGAACGTGCGCGAGCTGGAGAACTGCATCGAGCGCGCGGTGCTGACGACGAAGGACGACACGATCCACGGCTACAACCTGCCGCCGGCGATCCAGGTCGAGGAGTTCGCCGAAGACCCGTTCAACCCGGAGGCGAAGCTGACGCTCGACGACCAGGTCGCGGCGTTCGAGCGGCGTGTCCTGCTGGAGACGCTGAAGCGGCACAACGGCAACCGCAGCGCGGCGGGGCGCGAGCTCGGCGTGTCGCCGCGCATGATGAACTACCGGCTCACGCGCGCGGGCATCGTCAAGGGGGACGAAAAGGCATGACGGCGATCGTCGACTACAGGGCCGGGAACCTGACGAGCGTCCGCTACGCCTTTGACGCGCTCGGCGCCGAGACGGCCGTGACGCGCGACCCGGCGGCGATCCTCGCGGCCGACCGCGTGGTCTTCCCCGGCGTCGGCGCGGCGCGGCACGCGATGGAGAGCTTGCGCGCGCTGGGGCTCGTCGAGGCCGTGCGCGAGGCCGCCGAGACGAAGCCGTTCCTCGGCATCTGCCTCGGCATGCAGATCCTCTTCGACCGTTCGGAGGAGGACGGCGGCGTCGACACGCTCGGCATCCTGCCGGGGCAGGTGAGGCGCTTCCCGCGCGTCGCGGGCTTCAAGGTGCCGGAGATCGGCTGGAACCAGGTGGAAGCAATCGAATTATCGAATTATCGAATAATCGAATCCGAAGAAACGAAGCGTGCCGCCTCTTCGCCCATTCGATCGTTCGACGATTCGATTATTCGAAAATTTCCCGCGCGCGAATACTATTTCGTCCATTCGTACTATGCCGAGATCTGCCCGTACACGGTCGGCGTGGCGGACTACGCGGGTGTCGCGTTCACCGCGCTCGTGAAGAGGGGCCGCCTCTGGGCGAGCCAGTTCCATCCCGAAAAGTCCGGCCGCGTCGGGCTCGGCCTCATCAAGGAGTGGCTGTCATGCTGACGAAGCGCGTCATCCCGTGCCTCGACGTGCGCAACGGGCGCGTCACGAAGGGCGTCAAGTTCAAGAACAACGTCGATCTCGGCGATCCCGTCGAGATGGCGGTGAAGTATTCCGAAGGCGGCGCGGACGAGCTGGTCTTCTACGACATCACGGCCTCGGCGGAGGGGCGGCCGATCGACATCGGCATGGTCGCGGCGGTCGCGAAGGCCGTGCGCATCCCGTTCGCGGTCGGCGGCGGCATCCGCACGGTGGCGGACATGGAGCGCGTCATCCTCGCGGGGGCGGAGAAGGTGTCCGTCAACTCGCTCGCGGTGAAGGACCCGGCGATCATCGCGGAGGGGGCGAAGGCGTTCGGCGCGCAGTGCGTCGTCCTCGGCATGGACCCGGTGAAGTCGCCGCGCTGTCCGAGCGGCTACGAGATCACGACGCGCGGCTTCCGCGAGTTCACGGGGATGGACGCCGTCGCGTGGGCGAAGCGCGCGGCGGATCTCGGCGCGGGCGAGATCGTCGTCAACTCGGTCGATGCGGACGGCACGCGGGCGGGCTTCGAGCTGACGGTCACGCGGCGGGTCGCGGAGGCGGTGGGCGTGCCGGTCGTCGCGTCCGGCGGTGCGGGCTGCCCGGAGCACCTGGTCACGGTCTTCCGCGAGGCGAAGGCCGACGCGGCCATCGTCGCGGGCATGATCCACACGGGCGACTGCACGCTCGCCGAGATCAAGGCCGCGATGGCCGCCGCCCAGGTCCCGACGCGGATGAGCTGGTAAGCGCCGCCGCCTCTCGCCGTGTGCGACGGCCGCAGGAGGCCGAGGCGCATTTATGGTATAATTTGCGTCGATGAAACTGACATTGCGCCATCTTTCCTGCCTTGTGTTCCTGCCGCTCCTCTCCGTACGCGCGGCGACGAGCGAAATCAAGGTCGATCTCAAGCTGGACGGCTCCGACTTCGTGACGGGCGAACGGATCCGCGGTGTCGTGGACATCGCGAACTCGTCGCCGGACCGCGTGAGCGTCGGCTACGCCAACTCGAGGGACCTCTTCTTCGTCGAGGTCTACCGCGCGAGCGACCGGTGCCAGCTCACGCGCCTTGGCAGCCGTCCGTTCGTCGCGCGCTTCCGTGTCGATTCGGGCGAGGGACAGAAGCTGGAGACGTATCTCGGCGACCACTACGCGCTGCGCGAGCCGAGCCGGTATCTCGCGATGCCCGTGCTCGTCCACGGGGGCGTGCGCTACGAGGGCGCGATCCGGGCCTTTGACGTCGTCGAGGGCATCCGGATCACCGGGGCGATGCAGATGTTCGCGAACCGGAAGGGCCTTCAGCGGAACTTTTCGCTCGTCTACTGGTCGCGCAACCGGTCGGAGCACCTGTTCCTCAAGGCGCAGGATGCCGGGACGTCGACGCAGAAGTGGGAGACGCGCGACCTCGGCCCCATGCTGCGGATCGGAGACCCGACGGTCAGCATCCTGCCGGGCGGCGAAGTCGTCGTCCTCCACCGCCTCAACCAGGACCAGTTCGCCCGCAGCGAGTTCTGGTCGCTCCCGGATGCGCTGGAGTTCCGCATGCGCGAGACGGTGCGCGACCCGGAGACGGCCGGCACGGCGCGCGTCCGCGAACTCTACAGGGACGGCGGCGTCAAGGCGAAGCCCAATCCCTGGTGGAAGTTCTGGTAGCCCGCCAAGGGATGGTGCTCCGGGCGGGGGGCGTTTGAAGTCGGCGGCGGATTTGTGGTATAATTCGGCCATGTTCAACAACAAGGTGTACCATAGGATCGACGCCCTGTCGGGCTCGGTCGCCACGCTTCGCGCCGAGGGCGTGAAGTACAACGAAATCGCCGAGGTCGAGTCGCGCGCGGGCACGTCGCTCGCGCAGGTCATCAAGCTCGACGGCGACAGCGTGACGCTGCAGATCTTCGCCGGGGCGCGCGGCGTCGACACGGCCGCGCGCGTCCGCTTCCTCGGCGAGACGATGAAGGTCCCCTTTTCGCACGACCTCTTGGGGCGCGCGTTCACCGGCGCGGGCGTGCCGCGCGACGGCGGCCCGGCGGTCGAGGGCGAGATGTCGCCGATCGGCCAGCCGTCGGTGAACCCGGCGAAGCGCATCATGCCGCACGAGATGGTGCGCACGAACATCCCGATGATCGACCTCTTCAACTCGCTCGTGAAGTCGCAGAAGCTGCCGATCTTCGCGCGGGCGGGCGAGCCGTACAACGAGCTCCTCGCGCGCATCGCGCTGCAGGCCGACTCGGACGTGATCGTCATCGGCGGGATGGGCCTGAAGTACGACGAGTACCTGAAGTTCCGCTCGACGCTCGACCGGTCCGGCGCGCTCGCGAAGACGGTCATGTTCGTCCACACGGCGGCAGACCCGACGGTCGAGTGCATGCTCGTGCCCGACGTCTCGCTCGCCGTCGCGGAGAAGTTCGCGCTGGAGGGGAAGAGCGTACTCGTGCTCCTCACGGACATGACGTCGTTCGCGGACGCGATGAAGGAGATCGCGATCACGATGGAGCAGATCCCCTCGAACCGCGGCTATCCGGGCGATCTCTACTCGCAGCTCGCCGCGCGCTACGAGAAGGCGGTGGACTTCGACGGCGCGGGCTCGATCACGATCCTCGCCGTGACGACGATGCCGGGCGACGACGTCACGCACCCGGTGCCGGACAACACGGGCTACATCACCGAGGGCCAGTTCTACCTGAAGAACGGGCGCATCGAGCCGTTCGGCTCGCTCTCGCGCCTGAAGCAGCAGGTCAACAAGGCGACGCGCGAGGACCACCGCACGGTGATGGACGCGATGATCAAGCTCTACGCGCAGTACAAGGAGACGGTCGAGAAGCAGTCGATGGGCTTCCGGATGAGCGCGTGGGACCAGAAGCTTCTCAAGTACGGGGCGGACTTCGAGCGCGAGATGATGGACCTGTCCGTCAACATCCCGCTGGAGCAGGCGCTCGACCTCGGCTGGAAGATCCTCGCCGACAACTTCGAGAGGGGCGAGGTCGGCATCCCGTCCAAGCTCGCCGATAGGTTCTGGCCGGCGAAATGAGACCCGAAAGGATTTGGCGATGAAACTTGACCCGACGAAGATGAAGGACTGGCAGATTGCCGAAGCGGCCGAAGCGAACCTCCGACCGGCTGCCGCGCTCGCGCAGGCGCTTGGCATCCGCGACGACGAGTGGGACGCCTACGGGAAGTTCCTCGCGAAGGTGGACGTGACGAAGGTCCTGAAGCGCGTGGGCGCGGGCCGGAAGGCCAAGTACATCGATGTGACGGCAATCACGCCGACCGCGCTCGGCGAGGGCAAGACGACGACGACCCTGGGCCTCGTCGAAGGGCTCGGAAAGCTCGGCAAGAAGGTGATCGGCTGCGTGCGCCAGCCGTCGGGCGGGCCGACGTTCAACATCAAGGGCTCCGCCGCCGGCGGCGGGCTTGCGCAGGTCGTGCCGCTCACGTCGCTCTCGCTCGGCCTCACGGGCGACATCGACGCGGTGACGAACGCGAACAACCTCGCGATGGTCGCCCTCAACGCGCGCATGCAGCACGAGCGCAACCACGACGACGCCTGGCTCGCCGAACGCGGCCTCAGGCGCCTCGACATCGACGAGAGCCGCATTCCGTTCCGCTGGGCGATGGACTTCTGCGCGCAGGGGCTCCGCAACATCGAGATCGGCAAGGGCGGCAAGCTCGACGGCTACACGTGCGCGTCCGGCTTCTACATCACGGTCGCCTCGGAGGTCATGGCGATCCTCGCGATGGCCTCGGACCTGAAGGATCTGCGCGAGCGCCTGTCGAAGATCATCGTCGCCTACTCGAAGGCGGGAACGCCCGTCACGACGCGGGACCTGGAGGTCGACGGCGCGATGTGCGCGCTGCTCGTGAACGCGATCAAGCCGACGCTGATGCAGTCGCTCGAGGGCCAGCCGATGTTCGTCCACGCGGGGCCGTTCGCGAACATCGCGATCGGGCAGAACTCGGTCGTCGCCGACCGTCTCGCGTGCGCGCTCGGCGACTACGTCGTCACGGAGTCCGGCTTCGCGTCCGACATGGGCTTCGAGAAGTTCTGGAACATCAAGTGCCGCTGCTCGGGGCTGAAGCCCGACGCGGTCGTCCTCGTCGCGACGGTGCGCGCGCTGAAGGCGCACGGCGGCGCGCCGAAGGTGAAGGCGGGGCTTCCGCTCGATCCGGTCTACACGCACGAGAACCTGGAGCTTCTCAAGAAGGGCTGCGACAACCTCCTCGCGCACATCGACATCATCCGCCGTTCGGGCGTCCAGCCCGTCGTCTGCCTCAACGCCTTCTACACCGACACGCCGGCCGAGCGCGCGCTCGTCCGCAAGGTCGCGGAGAAGGCGGGCGCGGCGTTTGCCGTCTCCGACCACTGGCTCAAGGGCGGCGAAGGCGCGCTCGACCTCGCCAAGGCGGTCATCGCGGCGTGCGACGCGCCGAACGACTTCGCCTATCTCTGCGACCTCGCCGAGCCGCTGAAAGACCGCATCGAGAAGCAGGTCAAGGAGATCTACGGCGGCGACGGCGTCGACTACGAGCCGTTGGCGGCGGAGAAGCTGGCGGCGCTCCAGGCGAACCCCGAGACGGCGCACCTGCCGGTCTGCATGGCGAAGACGCAGTATTCGCTCTCGCACGACCCGAACCTGCTGGGGCGGCCGAAGGGCTGGCGCCTGCCGGTGCGGGACGTCCTCCTCTACCGGGGCGCGGGGCTGATCGTCCCGGTCGCGGGCGAGATCAAGCTCATGCCGGGCACGTCCGCCTCGCCGGCCTTCCGCCGCATCGACGTCGACGTCGAGACGGGCAAGGTGCGCGGCCTGTTCTGACACGGGGCGCGCGCGAGGCGGTCGGGGATGGCGGGCGAGACGGTGAAGTCCGAGGCGGTCTGCCTCGCGATCCATCCGTGGTCGCGGACGAGCCACATCGTCACCTGGCTGACGCCGCGGGGCAAGGTCGGCACGGTCGTGCGGGGGGCTGTGCGGCCGAAGAGCTTTTTCCTTGGGCAGTACGACCTCAACTACACGTGCGAGATCCTCTACTACGGACGCGCGCATGGCGATTTGCATGCGCTTCGGGACTGTGTGCCGTGCGAACGCCGGGACGCCTTGCGCGATGACTTCCGCGCGCTTGCGCTCGCGGGGTATTTCCGGCGGCTCGTGTCGGACTACGCGCCGGCGGGACCGGAGTGTGCGGACTGGTTTGGGCTTTTGACGAAGGCGCTGGACGCCTTGGCGGACGAGGGCGTGGGCGCTGGCGTCTCGCTTGTTTCGGGGCTGTTGCGCTTCGAGCTGGACGTCTTGCATCTCTTGGGGCTTTCGCCCGAAATCGAGGCGGAGGCGGGCGTTTTCCGTTTGCGGGGCGAGCGGACGATTCCCGTTTCGGCCGAAATCGCCGCTTATTTGAGAAATCCTGCAAGAAATGAAAAAAATCAGCAGATCCCCCTTGACGCGGCACGGGTGATTGGTGTATTCTATCAGTTCCACTTGGACTGTGCCTCCGATGTGCGGCGGGCGGTTCTGGCGTTGATTTCGAAAAACAAAGAAGGCAATACAAGACAATGATGAGCATGAAGATGATGGGAGCCGCGCTTCTGGCCGGCGCGATGGCGGTCGGCTGTTCGCAGAAGGCTGCGGACGAGACGGTCCTGACGGTCAACGGGCAGACGCTGACGAGGGCGCAGATCGCGGCGGACGTCGAGAAGCTCCTCGCCGCGCAGGGCGGCAAGATCGCCTCGAACCAGCTCGCCTACGCGCGGCAGATGTACGGCAACCAGCTCGCGCAGAGCTTCATCGTCGAGAACGTCCTCGTCGCGAAGGCGAAGGCCGAGGGCTTCGCCGTGACGGAGGAAGACCGCAAGGCGCGCGAGGCCGACTTCCTCAAGGCGACGGCGAAGATGCCCGACGCGCCGAAGTCGCTCGAGGGCTACTTCAAGAAGTTCCCGCTCGGCGAGGCCCGCGCGCGGCAGGAGTTCGAGAACGGCATCCTCATCGACAAGATGGTGAAGAGCCACCTCGCCAAGGAGACGAAGAAGGACTATGCGGCCGAGGCGCAGAAGAGGATCGACGAGATCGTCGAGCGGAACAAGAAGGCCGCGACGGCCGAGAGCGATGCGCTCGCGAAGATCAAGGGCTTCAAGGCCGAGCTCGACAAGACGCCCGCGAAGGACGTCCCGGCGAAGTTCGCGGCGCTCGCGAAGGCGAATTCGGCGTGCCCGTCGTCCGCGAAGGGCGGCGACCTCGGCGAGTTCACCCGCGGCCAGATGGTTAAGGAGTTTGACGAGGTGGCGTTCAAGCTGCCCGTCGGAACGGTGTCCGACCCCGTCAAGACGCAGTTCGGCCAGCACCTCATCCTCGTGACGAAGAAGTCGCCGGCCGTCGAGGCGAAGGGCGAGGCGCCCGCAACGCCCGAGAAGGTGCAGGCGAGCCACATCCTCGTGAAGACCGAGGGCGTCCAGCCCGTGCCCGAGAAGGAGCAGGTCGTCAAGTACCTCCAGAGCCAGGACGAGCGCGCCTTCACGCAGAAGTTCGTGATGGACCAGATTCGGGCCGCCAAGATCGAGGCGGCCGAGGAATACAAGCAGTTCCTGCCGCCGGCGGACGAGCCGGTTGAAAAGCCAGCCCAGAAATGATATACTACGCACCCGTTGAATTTGAAAGGAAGAAAAGAAAATGAGCCAGCATGCATCACTTAAGGGTTCCGGCAAGATCACCTCGAAGCGCAACGTCCTGAAGCGGTTCGAGCGCGTCAACCTCCTCCAGAAGCGCGGAGAGTGGAAGGAAGGCTGCCGTGGCC
>CAKUGW010000086.1 GCA_934654805.1 uncultured Kiritimatiellota bacterium | reverse complement strand
CAGTATGCCATTATCCTTACTGAGTAGATTCCTTTCATTCTACAAGTTCAGCCAAGCTTGCTTGGCGCACCATGTCTCTCGTTCCTTTCTCGTGAACTTCTTCGCTTCAATGGTCACTTGACGATCACGCAGAGGCCCCGCTCGACCTTCGCGTACTCCACCGTCGCCGCGCGGATGAGCGCGTTCGTCGTCATCGGCTGCGCCCCGACGGCCTGTCCGAACGTCTCGCAGGAGACGAAGTCGAAAAGGACCTTGTCCGTCTCGACATTCGCCGCCAGCTCGTCGACCGGCAGGTCCACGCGCACATTATAGCATTCGACGGAGTCGTCTTTGCAGGCGCCGTCGTGCCCGGCCGCCTTCAGGCGGCTCACGATGCCGTCGAGATCCAGCGCGCCGCCTTCGGGGGCCTCGAGGCCGAGCCGCAGCGAGATGCGCAGGACGCGCTCCGAATCGAGCTGCCGCGCCTTGAATTTCGGCAGCGCGAGCCAGCCGCGCGGACGCGGCGCCGCGAGCGCCACGCCGTCCTCCAGCTTCGCCTCGTCCCTGAGCGTCACGCCGAAAGTGTAGGCGACGCTATATCCGACATGGCGCTCCCACCGGTCGCCAGAGGAAACGACCGCATTCGTCGCCCACATCTCCTCGCCGATGACGCCGCCATAGGTCGCGCCCGCCACGGGGAGGATGGGCACAGTCGCATTGTTCCCTTCCTTGGCCCAGCCGTCATGACTGCGGCAGAGGAGCTCGAACGAGTCGCGATGGACAATCTGCATTCCCCCTTCCGGCGACAGGCGCCAAACGCCCGGAATGGTCAGCACCGAACCGTCATTATAGTGCGGTGTGCGCGTCCGGACGGGCTTCACCGCGAAATCCGCCGTGCGGCTCGCGTGCGCCTTCAGGCGGAAGTCGAAGAAGACCGGCGCCGCCGCCTCGCTCGCGTACCAGCCGTTGAAGCCGCTCCAGCCGTTGACCGAAACCACGGAATCCTCGCCGCGAATGCGGAAGGTCATGCGCGCGCCCGTCTTCATTCCGCCCGGGTCAACCGTGCCGAAGTTCACGCGGTCCAACCACGCCACGCCGCCATCGACGTCCAGCAGGTTATGGTAGCGCGGATCTGTCCCGCCGCCGCCCTGGACGGACAGGCTGAGGTTCGTGAGGACGCCGCCCGAGGCGACCGTCACGACGTTCGTGTTGCAGACGCGCTGATAGAGGCTCTTGCCGCCCAGATCGACCAGGCCACCGTCGGTGATCGACAGGTAGGCGCCAATGCCCGCGTCGTAATGGCTCGCCATGTAGATCGGCGCGTCGAATGTGGGATCAACCGAGCGGATCGTGCCGCCCGTGACATTCACCCAGCCCGCACCGCAGTACATACCGCCCGTATGCAAGCGGCCCTCTTGCCGGTTGACTGCGCCGCCCATGTCGAGGCACGCGCCGCCGCGCAGCTCCAGCGTCGAGCCCGCCAGCACGTCGATGACGTTCGTGTACGTGCCGCGACCCGTGCTGTGCGCTGACTCACCGCCCCACATGCGGAGCGTCGCCTGGCCCGACAGGGCCATCTGGCCGCCGTTGCGCACGCGGATCCGGTTTCCTCCCGTGCCGGTCGCGTCGGTCATGGTCGGCTGCAGCGCAAGCATCTTCTGGGACACGTTCAGCGTGCCGCCGTTGACGTCGAGCGTCACCTTGTTGCCGGGGTTGCCGTCCTGCCAGCCGTACGTGCCGAGCCGGGACTCGTTGTCCGCGCCTTCAAGGGAAAGCGTCGAGCCCTCCGGGATCTCGACGGTCAGCGTCTGCCCCCTCGCGCCGCCCGCAAACAGCGTCGGCCCTGCCGCATAGGTTCCGGCGGGCGAAACCGTGACGGTCGCCGTCTTCTGCAGCTTCACGAGGCTCTCCGCCGTCGGCACAGCCGAGGCGGGCGCGGCCGTCTCCGCGCCATGGCCGACCTGCCAGTTGGACGCCTCGCCCCACTGCGACGGCTGTTCGGCTGACTCCCCCGTCCAGACATTCGTGCAGGCGGGTTCCGCCAAGGCGCCGCATGGCGAAAGCACGCCGCCACCCAGACAGGCCAGGCCCAGGGCCGCCGCCGATTTGCACAGGTTTTTCTTTCCTTTCATGTGTTTTCCCCTTTTTGTTGGTGTGTGAGTGTTTACCAGCAAATCTCAAGATGCCCGCCCGCGGGAACGCCGATACGGGAAATGCCGACAGGCGGACGGGCGCAGGGGACTTCCTCTCCGAAGACGTCAAACGCCCGCACGGCTTTCGGGCGGGCCGTCCATTCGGCGACGACGCCCCGCCCGCCGGTCGCGTTCACCAGGAAGACGGGCTTGTCCGCCGGCCTGCAGGGAACGACCGCCGACGGCGAATACGCCGTCACCACGCGCTCCTTCGCGCTCTCGCCCGTCACCCACGTATAGCCGTTCTCGGGATGATGCGGCATGAAGCGCCCTTTCAGCAGCGCCTCGACGGGCGACGCGAGACGCACGGTCACCGCATCGCGCCCCGCGTCCACGGCGCACGAGACCGTGAACGTCCAGTCGCCGGGCGCATCGCAGACGACTTCGCCCTTCACGCCCAGGGCGGTGGTGAAGGACTTCACCGTCCGCATCTTGTGTTCCATGTCCGTAGCCAGTGCCCGGCCAGCCGCGAGGGCGGCCAGCACCGGCAGGCAGCCGCGCAGGAGGCGCTTCATCTTCAAGGCTCTTCTGTTCATGCTCATCGTCTATACCTCTCGACTCTCTCTCCCTGACTTTACGATGTACAGGCTCAGCGGTTGGCGTCGGCGGGTTCCTCCAGGCGAAAGAGCGCCGTCCGGTTCGCCCCGAGGGAACAGGCGAATTCCTGCGCCGATTCGGCCGTCACGCGCCCGGAAACGAGATCCGTCACCCGGCGCGGCTCCGGCAGGCGCACCGCATAGTCCCCCGCCGCGCGCGCATGAAGCATGATGTGCGAGGCGTCGGCCGAGAAAACGACGTCTTCGGACGCCGTGTAGACGTGCACGCCCGCCGCGCGGAAGATTGCGCGCAAGTCGGCGGCGGAATGGCGCGCGAGCGTGCGGCAGGTGTCGCCGCCCGTCAGTTTCCGTACGCGCGCCCAGCTCAAATCGCGCTGCGACACGTATCCGGGGGCATGGTAGAAGACGAACGTGACGCCGTCCGCCTTCATCTGGAGCAGCGTCGCGTACTGGTCGTCCGTCAGGTATTCGCAGTCCAGGAGCGCCACGACCTTGTAGCGACGCGCGCGAACTGCCTCGAGGTCTTCGGCCAGATACCAGTCAAAGGGCGCGCCCGCGCGGTAGTAGGCCGCCATCTCGTCCCGGTAGAGCGTTTCCGACACCGTGTTGGCGGGCGTCCGGCGGTAGCCCATGTAGAATTCGCTCTCCGGCTGGGAGATGACGGCGACCTCCGCGCGGTGCGCGCGCGGCAGGCGGAGCGACTCTTCGCTCCACCGCCGACAGCGTCCGATCGTCTCCACGAGCCGTCCGTCCCGGAAGTTGCCGCCCGTCAGGTCCATGAACCAGATGCCCGCGCCATGCGTCAGCGCCATCCCAAACGCACGGTAGAGGACGGCCTGGGACTCCTCGAAGTCCGCCGAATGCGCCCGGCGGTCGGGGTGCGCCTTGCGTCGTTCGAGATAGGTCATGTCGTCGCCCTCGTCGAAGAAGAGCTTGCCGTGCAGGGCGAGGGACGAGAAATAGCAGCGCATGGCGCCGTCTTCGCCGGGCTTGCGCCGGTGGTAGGTGTGGGGCGCCGAAAAGCAGTCGAGGACCTTCGAGCGCAAGGCGCGCGAAATCGCGCGGTGGTCGCACTCGATCGGCCACGGCTCGTCCTGCGTATAGCCGTAGAAGGCGAGCGTCAGCAGGTTCCCCCGGCTCGCGTCCTTGACCAGCGCGGCATAATGCTCAAGCATGTCGACCGTCACCTTGTTCTGGCATTCGAAATAGTCCGGGACCCGTCGACCGCGCGCCGGGTCGCGCCATCCCTCCGCATTCAGCTCCTCCCGCGCGGCCTTGTCCGGCACGCGCGCCGTGCCGAAATCGACCGTCTCGTCCCGCCACGCCCGGCGCAAGGCGGCGACACAACCGTATTTCACGCGCAGATAGTGCCGGAACGCCCGCGTCATGGGCGCGGAAAGGTCGCCGTAGCCGCTGTATTTCGCATCGCGCAGGCACGTGAGGGCGTCCCAGCTGAAATTCTCGCCCCACGGGCCGTTCGTGATGTGAATCCCCATGAGGCGGTCTCCGTAGCGCGCCGAAAGCCGCTGGACGACGCCCGTGAACGCCGGGGACACCGCCTCCCGCGCGGCCTGGCTCGCGAACGATTCACGCATCGAGACATACCACTTGCCCTCTTCGGCACAGTTGTTGGACCAGACGACAGCCTCTTCCGGATGCGCCTTGATCCACCAGTCGGGCACCGTCACGAACACGCGCGGCAGGAAATTCGCTTCGGACGACCATTTGAGCAGATCGTCCAACGCCGCTTCCTGATAGGCGGTCGTGAGCGAGCCGTCTTCCTTCAGGTACGGGCTCTGATAGTGCTGCGTGGAACCGAAGCACGAGAAGTTCGTCACGCCGACCCCTGTCAGCGCCCGGACGTCCGTCTTCTCGAGCCGCCATTGCCAGAACAGCGTCGGCGAAACTGGACGCCCGTCTTTCAGCAGACCGGGTGAACCCCCGACATCGCCCACAGACCATGCCGGCGCGGCGGCGATCCCGGCGGCGAACAACAACAGTGCGGACACGATCACGGCCACACCTCCCTGTCATTCAAGCGAACAGGCGCTGGACAGGGCGGACATGGCGTTCCGGCGACCTGTCGCCCTTCAGGGAAAGAGGACTCCCTGCGCGTCTCGCCTTGGAGGAAGGTTTCAGTGCGGCGAGATTTTGCCCCCCCCCCCCCCCCCCCCCTGTGGGGGCGAGACAGGCGCCCTCGGCCGCCAGCAGCAGCCCAAGGGCAGAGGGGCAAGACTTCTCTGCACAAAATGGCATGATTGTATTATAGCATTTTATTTCTCATCTTATCCGCATGATGCGCTTATATTTTGCGACACCTCGGATGCCGCTTTCGCACGTCGCACGTCAATCGACGCACGGGTGGATTAGAGCAGGATGTTGAGCATCTCGACGACGAGGCGGCCGCTCGTGAGGAGCGACGCCTCGGAGATGTTCTCGATCGAGTCCTGCGGCGTGTGCCAGTAGGCGTTGTCGGGGCCGTAGGAGAAGTCGATGAGATCTATCGCCTTGAAGCCGCGTTCCAGGAACGCGACGTGGTCGTCCTTCACGAGATCGTCCGTCAGCCGCACGAGATCCGGACGGCCGATGCGCCGCGCCGCGTGGACGGCGATCTTCGCCAGCGCCGTCGTGCCGTTCGCCGGGACGCGAATCGAGAGATCCCTGTCGCCGAGCATGTCGAGGCAGACGACGGCCTGGACCTTCCGCCCCGTCTCGGCCAGGTACGCCGCCGCGCGCTTCGAGCCCCAGAGGCCGTCGTTCTCGGCGTAGCGCTCCATGCACTCCTCGCCGTCCGTCCAGACGAGCATCAGGTTGCCCTTGCGCGCCGTCCAGCCCGAAAAGGCGTTGGCGATGCCGACGAGCAGCCCGCTCGTCGAGGCCCCGTCGTTCGCGCCCGGGCAGCTCGTGCCCGGCTTCGTGTCGTAGTGCGAGACGAGCACGACCCACCGCGCGTCCGGATCGGCCGGACGGAACTCGCCGTACAGGTTCGTGAAGCTCTTCTCGCCCTTCGGCGTCGCCGCCGTGAACGTGTCGCGGCGGACGTCGGCCCCCGCCGCGCTCGCGGCGTCCAGCAGGCGGAAGGACGCGAGGCGCCCGCGATGCGTACCCGCGTCGCGCGGCGTGTACTCCTCGACAAGCGTCTTCGCCGTCTCGAACGCGAGGTGCGCGTCAGCCGGCGTAAACGAAAGCGCCGCCGCCAAGATGAGCGGAATTCCCATCGTCACTCGACCGTCACGCCGATCATGCGGATGATGCGGTCCAGCTCGTCGTTGTCGAAGAAGTCGATCTCGACGACGCCCTTCGTGTGGCGCCCGTTCGCGTGCGAGACGCCCGGCGTCACGCGCACGGCGCAGCCGAGGTGCTTCTTTAGCCGGTCGACGAGCGTGCGGACGTAGTGCTCGGGCAGGTCAGGCTCGCCCTTCTCCTTCGCCGCGACCGGCGCATGGAGACGCGCGACCTTCTTCTCGAGCGCGCGCACCGTCAGCTGGTCGTTCACGCAGTCACGCGCGAGCAGCACACGCTCCTTCTCGTCCTCGACCGACAGGAGGACCTTCGCGTGCCCGGCCGAGAGCAGCTGCGTCGCGACGAGCTGCTTGACCTCTTCGGGCAGCTCCAGCAGGCGCGTCGCGTTCGCGACGGTCGCACGCCCCTTGCCGACCTTCTCGGCGACCTCGGCCTGCGTCAGGTTGAACCTGTCCTGGAGCGTGCGGTACGAGACGGCCTCCTCGATCGGGTTCAGGTCTTCGCGCTGAAGGTTCTCCGTCGTCGTCATGACCGCTGCCGTCTGGTCGTCGGCCTCGACGAGCGTGACGCGGATCTTCGCCCACCCCGCGAGTTGGGCCGCGCGGAGGCGGCGCTCGCCGGCAATCAGCTCGTAGCGGCCCTGCGCGTTGCGGCGCACGGTCGGCGGCTGGACGAGCCCGTTGTTCTTCAGCGACTCGGCGAGCTCCTTCAGCTCCTCCTCGCGGAACTCGCGGCGCGGCTGGTAGGGCGAGCGCTCGATGTCGGCGATCTTCAGCTCCAGCGGCTGGCCGGGGACGGCCGCCGGCGTCGCGCCCAGGAGCCCGCCCACGCCCGCGCCGCCGAAATCGACGCGGCGGCCGAGGCCGTGCTTGCGCTTATCAGCCGCAACGGGGACCTTTGCGGCCCCCGTTGCTTTCTTCAGGTAGGGATTTCCCTTGTTCACGGTCGCCCCGTCTATCAGAAGTAGGCGTTGACGATCGGCAGCACCTTGATCTTGTTGTCAAGGATGATGTTCACGAGGCCGATCTGGAAGCCCCACGGGCACTCGCGCGCAAAGTTGACGAGGCCGATCTGGCAGCCGTGCAGCTCGTCCGCGAAGTTGAAGCAGCCGACTTCAAGTCCGTAGGCGAGCTTCGCGATGTTGCCGCCGATGGCGATGTTCGCGCCGTAGGTCTGGGCCGTCGTGAAGCTGACGAGGCCGACGACCTGGACGCCCCAGAAGTTCGACTGCTGGTAGGCGCCGATGAACTCGACGTCAACGCCCCACATCTCGCCCTCGCGGTAGGCGAAGCCGCCCATGTCCCAGCCATACGTCTCCTGGAAGGAGATGTTCGCGCCGAGCGTCGTGCGGATGCCGTAGATGTCCTTCGCGTTCCAGTTGCAGAGGGCCGAGAGCTGCCAGCCGATCAGGTCTTCGCGCGTCGTCATCGCAAGGCCACCGATGCCGAGGCCGTACATCTTCGGCGCGTCGGAGTAGAAGAGGTTGAGGTCGAGGCCGAACACGTCCCAGCGCGCAAGCCCCCACGGCAGCTGCACCGGCGAGGCAAGACCGATCGCGACCGGCGTCCAGCCGATGGCGCCCTCCTCTTCCTCCTCTGCGAACGCGGGAACCGTCGCGGCCAACGCAAGGGCCAAGACACTGAACTTGATGGACTTCTTCATTGTTTTGTCGACTCCTATGTCTGTTGAGAGAAAACTTGCGTGTATTGTACACTTTCGCCGCCGCCGCGTCAAGGGGCACCCCCACACCACCCTTATCCCGATTTTTTCGGGGCAGCTTATCCCGATTTCTCTCCAACCCCCTGCAAATGCGGGCTGAAAAATATTTTCATGCCTCTCGGAAACCGCCGGGGACTTTCTCCGCGCGAGGTCGAAACCGCGCAAAACGGGCGTTTCCCGCGCGATTCCGGAACCGGGCGAAAGACCCCGCCGCCCCCGGCCGCGTCCTGCGCGGTCTCGCGGCGTCTTGTGACATCCCTCTTGAGAGCCGAGCGGGCGATCCCCGTCTCACGCGCTGCTCTGCCCGAAACTCACTCCCGTTCGGCGAGGGCGGCCCAGCGGTCGACGAGGCGTTCAAGCTCGGCCTCCCGCGCGGGCAGGTCGGCGTAGCGCGCGTACTCCTTCACGGGATCGGCCGCGTGGATGTCGGCAATCGCCTTCTCCAGTGCCTCGATCTGCGCCGGCAGGGCCTCGAGCTCGCGCTTCTCTCCGTAGGAAAGCTTGGCGGGCTTGGAAGGTTGGGATGGTTGGGGCGGCGTGTTCGCCTCCGCCCTTCTTCCATCTTCCTTCTTCCTCTTTCCTTCGCCTTGCGCGCCGCGCTGCCGCACGTAGTCCTCGTAGCCGCCGGGGAAGCACCGCACCGCGCCGTCGCCCTCCAGCACGAACGTCGAGGTGACGACGTTGTCGAGGAACTCGCGGTCGTGGCTCACGAGCAGCAGCGTGCCCGTGTAGTTCAGCAGCTGCTCCTCGAGAAGCTCCAGCGTCTCGATGTCGAGGTCGTTCGTCGGCTCATCCATGACGAGCAGGTTCGCCGGCTTCAGGAAGAGCTTCGCGAGCATGAGGCGCGCGCGTTCGCCGCCCGAGAGCGCCTTCACCGGCGTGCGCACGCGCGCGGGCGAGAACAGGAAGTCCGCGAGATACGAGTAGACGTGCTTCTTGACGCCGCCGACGATGACCTCGTCGCGGTCGCTCGCGACGTTCTCGCCGACCGTCAGCTCGGGGTTCAGCTCGCCGCGCAGCTGGTCGAGGAACGCAAGCTCGACGTTCGTGCCGCGCGTGACCGAGCCCTCGGTCGGCGCGAGCCGGCCCGTCAGCAGCTTCAGGAGCGTCGTCTTGCCCGCGCCGTTGCGGCCGAGGATGCCGATCCGCTCGCCGCGCAGGACGTCCGCCGTGAAGCCCGACACGATCTTCCGCTCGCCATACGAGAAGCCGAGGTTCTCGACCTTCAGCACGCGCACGCCGCCCGGCGCCGCCGTGTCGAGCTTCATCGTCGACGTGCCAACCTGCGCCCGGCGCGCGGCGAACTCCTCGCGCAGCTTCATCAGCGCGGCGACGCGCCCCTCGTTCCGCGTCGTGCGCGCCTTCACGCCGCGCCGGATCCACGCCTCCTCCTGCGCGAGCTTCTTCGACTTGCGCGCCCAGTAGACGGCCTCGTCCGCCAGCAGTTCGGCCTTGCGCCGCACGAACGTCGGGTAGTCGCACGCCCAGCCGGAGAGCTCACCGCGATCCAGGTCAAAGATCTTCGTCGCCACGCGCTTCAGGAAGCGGCGGTCGTGCGTCACGACCAGCACCGCCATCTCGCGCTGCCGGCGGATCATGCCCTCCAGCCAGTCGATGGCCTCGACGTCGAGATGGTTCGTCGGCTCGTCGAGGAGCAGGATGTCGGGCTGCGACAGGATCGCCGCCTCCAGCCGCGCGCGGCGGATCTCGCCGCCGGAGCGCGCCCCCTCGCCCTCGTCGGCGCCGTCCACGCCCTGCGAGACGTAGGCGACCTTCAGGTTCGGCGCGCGCACGATCTCGCCCGCGTCGGGCTCGAGCGTCCCGGCGATGACCTTGAAGAGCGTCGACTTGCCCTCGCCGTTGCGGCCCGTCAGCGCGGCGCGCAGCCCCTTGGAAATCGACAGCGAGACCTTGTCGAGAACCTGCGGCCCGCCGAACGCGAGCGAGACGTCTTTGAGGGAAAGGAGAAAGTCGCTCATTTCCCGAAGTGCTTCACCTTCGGGACCCAGGCCCGCGCCTCGTCCGCCGCCATCTGCGCGAAGCACATGACGATGAGGCGGTCGCCGACCTTGCCCTGATGCGCGGCCGCGCCGTTGAGGCAGCAGACGTGGCTGCCGCGCGTCCCGGCGATGGCGTACGTCTCGAAGCGGTTGCCGTTCTCGACGTCGGCGCAGAGGATCTTCTCGTAGGGGAGGATGCCGACCGCCTCCATGTCGTCCGGGTCGAGCGTCAGCGAGCCCTCGTAGTCGAGGCACGCCTCCGTGACCCGGATCCGGTGCAATTTCGCTTTCAGCAATGTCAGGTTCATAACTGCGCGACCGCTGTCCGCCGTCGCCTGTCCTTTGTCCAAGTCGGCTACTTTCCCAGCCGTTCCTCGATCATCTTCGGCGTGACGACGACCTTCGCCATCTGCCTGTTGCCCGGCGCCTCGTACATGACGTCCGTCATGAGCTTCTCCATCTCGGCGCGGAGGCCGCGCGCGCCCGTCTTGCGGGCCAGCGCCGTCTTCGCGAGCGCCTTCAGCGCCGCCGGCTCGAACGAGAGCTCCACGCCGTCCATCGCCAGCAGCTTCTGGTACTGCCTGACGAGCGAGTTCTTCGGCTCCGTCAGGATCCGCACGAGGTCGTCTTCGGAAAGGTCCTTCATCGTCGTGATGACGGGGAGACGCCCCGTGAACTCGGGGATGAGGCCGAACTTCACGAGGTCTTCGGGGCGCACGTCCTGCGGGTTGATCTCGTTCGCCTTCGCCGAGTCGGCCGCCGCCTTGTCCGGCGCGCCGAAGCCGATCGCGTGCGCGTCCTTGCGCGCGGCGACGATCTTGTCGAGGCCGACGAACGCGCCGCCGCAGATGAAGAGGATGTTCGACGTGTCGACCTCGATGTACTCCTGGTCGGGATGCTTGCGCCCGCCCTTCGGCGGAATGCGGCAGATCGTGCCCTCGACGAGCTTCAGCAGCGTCTGCTGCACGCCCTCGCCGCCGACGTCGCGCGTGATGGACACGTTGTCCGTCTTCGAGGCGATCTTGTCGATCTCGTCCACGTAGATGATGCCGCGCTTCGCGAGCTCGACGTTGCCGTCCGCGTTCTGCAGCAGGTAGCGGACGAGGTTCTCGACGTCTTCGCCGACATAGCCCGCCTGCGTGAGGACGGTCGCGTCGCCGATCGCGAACGGCACGCCCAGCATCTTCGCGAGCGTCTTCGCGAGCAGCGTCTTGCCGCAGCCCGTCGGCCCGATCAGCAGGATGTTCGACTTCTCGATCTCCACGTCGTCCAGAGAGGAGCCTTCCGCACGCTTTCCTTCTCCCTTCTTCCCTTTTTCTTCGGAAGCCTCCAGGCGGCGGTAGTGGTTGTGGACGGCGACGGCGAGGACCTTCTTCACCTCGTCGTGGCCGATCACGTACTGGTCGAGAAACGCCTTGATCTCCTTCGGCGTCGGCGTCGGCGGCAGGGGCGGCACGCCTTCCGCCGCCTTCGCGTGGCGCGAAATGAGGTCGTTCGCGTGGCGCACGCAGTCGACGCAGATGTTGCCGCCGTTGCCGGGGATGATCGCGACTTCCTTCGACGACCGCCCGCAGAACGAGCAGACGAGATCCTCTTCTTTCTTTTTCACGTTCAAGCCTTCAGCACCTCGTCGATGAGGCCCCAGGCCTTCGCCTCGTCGGCACTCATGAAGTAGTCGCGCTCCGTGTCGCGGACGACGTCCTCGAACTTCTTGCCCGAATGCCTGGCGAGAATGCCGTTCAGGACGTCTTTCAGGCGCAGGATCTCCTTCGCCGTGATCTCGATGTCCGTCGCCTTGCCCTCGGCGCCGCCGGACGGCTGGTGCACCATGATGCGGGCGTTCGGGAGCGCGAAACGGCGGCCCTTCGTGCCGGCGGAGAGGAGCACCGCGCCCATCGACGCGGCCTGGCCGATGCAGTACGTCGCGATCGGGCACTTCACGAACTGCATCGTGTCGTAGATCGCGAGCCCCGCCGTGACGCTGCCGCCCGGCGAGTTCACGTAGACGGAAATCTCCTTCTTCGCGTCCTGCGACTGCAGGAACAGGAGCTGCGCGCAGATGGCGTTCGCCATCTCGTCGTGCACCTCGCCCGAAAGGAAGACGATGCGGTCGAGGAGGAGCCGCGAGTAGATGTCATACGTCCGCTCGCCCTTCCCCGTCTGCTCGACGACGTAAGGAATCATGTAGTCAGATGCCACGCTTTTACCCCTGTTGCCGAATAATCGAATTGTCGAATGAGCGAATAATCGAATACCCCTCGCCTTACTTCTTCGCGTTCGCCAGGATGAACTCGATGACCTTCTTGCCCTTCTCCTCGTCCTTCGCCTCGATGTTCTCCGCCTTGGCGATGGCGTCGATTACGTACCAGAGGCGCACCTGCTTCGTCGCGGTCGCCTCGGCGTCCTTGAGGATCTGGTCGCGGTTCTTCTCGAAGTAGCTCGCGTCAAGGCCCGAATACTGGGCGCGCTGCGCGAGCTCCTGCAGGTAGCCGTCCATCGCGCGGCGGACCAGGGACCCCGGCACCTCGAAGTCGACCTTCTTCATGAGGAGGTCGATCGCCTCGTTCTCGCGGCGGGCGGCCTCCTGCTCGACGGCGCGCTTCTCCATCGACTCGCGGATCGTCGCGGCCAGCTTCTCGACGCTCTCGGCCTTCGCCTTCTCGGCGAACGCCTTGTCGTCCGGCAGCACGCGGCGGCGGAAGCCCTTGAGCGTGACGGTGTAGACCGCCTTCGCGCCCTTGAGGCCGTCCGGCGCGGCGTCCTTGTCGAACTTCGCCTTGACGCCCTCCTTCTTCTCGCCGATCTTCATGCCCTTGACCGCGTCGAGGATCTCCGGCAGGAAGCGCCCTTCCTCGACCTGCGTCCAGAAGCCCTTGCCCTCGCCGACGATCTTCGCCTCGGGGTTGATCTCCAGGATCTTCTTGCCGTCGACCGTGCCCTCGTAGTCGATCTGCACGAAGTCGCCCTCGGCGACCGCATCGCCTTCCTTCGCCTCCTCGTAGGTCGCGTAGGCCGCGCGCAGACGCTCCATCTGGTCCTTGACGGCGGAATCCTCGACCTTCGCGTCCTTGAACTCGACCTTCAGGCCCTTGTAGGTCGGCAGCTTGAACGTCGGCTTCACCTCGACGACCGCGACGAACGAGCCGCCGTTGTCGTCATACTTGAGATCCTGCACATCGGCGAGCGCGACTTCCTCGACCCCCTCGGCCTTGACCGCCTCCGGGTAGTGCTTCTGGAACATCGCGCGCTCGATCTCCTGCTTCAGGCCGGACGCGAACTCCTTGCGGACCAGCGCAAGCGGCACCTTGCCCTTGCGGAAGCCCGGAATCTGCGCCTCGCGGACGAACACCTTCTCGACGTCCTTGACAACGGCCTTCATCTCGTCGGCGTCAAGCGTCACGGAAATCTTCACCTGGCACTTGTCCTGTGCCTTGCTGCTGGTCTTCATTGGGTACTGTCTCCTCTATTTTTGAAATGACGTGTATTTTATCATAATTTCAGAGATACGTCCACCAGCCCCCGCAGTTCACCCTGAACCGCTTTCTCCTGCCGCTTCCAGAGGTAAAGTTGATTTCGTTGATGGTTTACCCCCTGTAAAGATTGGCTGTTGTTGAAGGATGG